>NZ_JAOCCV010000016.1:0-111896 GCF_029840585.1 Pseudomonas sp. GD03875
AAAGCGGCTCCTGAGCACCCGCTCACTACCGCGGCAGGAGGGTCACCCAGTACGGCGTCAGCCGCGACACCCGCACCGGCAGGCTGCTTTCCAGCAGGGCGAGGATGCGTTCGCCATCGTCCAGCGGGAACGAGCCGGTCAGGCGCAGGTCGGCGCAGGCCGGGTCGCAGCGCAGCACACCGGGGCGATGGCGCGAGAGTTCGGCGACGAAATCGCCCAGGCGCATGCGCTCGGCGACGATGAAGCCGTCGACCCAGGCCGTGCCGCTCCCGTCTGCCTGCCAGGCGGGGGCGACTCCGCTGGCGTCGATGCGGGTCTGCCAGCCGGCCTCGACGATCCGGCCAGGCGAGCCGTCCAGCGGCTCCACCGCCACCCGGCCCTGGCTGACGCCCAGCAGGGTGCCTCGCCCGCCGTCGTCGCGGCGCACGCTGAAGCGTGTGCCGAGCGGGCGCAGCCGTGCCTCAGCGGTCAGCACCACCAGGGGACGCGGGTCTTGGCCAGTCAGCAGCTCCAGCTCGCCGTGGCGCAGGCGCAGCAGGCGCTGGGCCGCATCGAAACGCACGTCCACCGCGCTGGCGGTGTTCAGCCACAGCTCGCTGCCGTCGGCCAGGCGCTGGTGAAGGCGCTCGCCGGTGGCGGTGGAGAGGTCGGCCAGCGCGCCCTGCAGCAGGCGGCTGTCGTGCCCTTGCCAGGCCATAGCGCCGAGCAGCCCGGCGCCGACCAGCACCTTCAGCGCCTGGCGCCGGTCCATGGGGCGGGTCTGCTCCGCCGCGCGCCGCGCCGCCGGGTCGCGCAGCATCTCCGCCCTGGCCCGCAGGCCCTGGGGAATGCCCGCCAGGCGCTGCCAGGCCCGCTCGTGCTCGCCGTCGGCGCGGCGCCAGCTTTCCAGCTGCAGGCGCTCGGCCTCGCCGAAGCAGCCGGACTGGGCGAGGGTGAACCAGGCGATGGCCTGGTCGCGGATGGCGGGGGCGATGGGCGCTTCGCTCATGGCGGTCACTCGTAGCGGTTGGCGTAGCAGGCGGCGAAGGCCTTGCCCATGGCCTTCTGCACCTGGTTGACGCTGAGCCCGAGCCGGGTGGCGATCTGCGGGTAGGTCAAGCCGTCGAGCTGGGACAGGAAGAAGATCTGCCGCACCCGCGGCGACAGGCCGTGCAGCAGCTCGTCGATCTCCACCAGTGCCTCGATCAGCAACAGCCGGTCCTCCGGCGACGGCTCCACGGCTTCCGGCTGCGCCGCCAGCGCCTCGGCATAGGCCCGCTCGACGGCCAGCCGGCGCCAGCGGTTGACCAGCAGGCTGTTGGCGATGGTGGCGAGGTAGGCCAGCGGTTGGCGCAGTTCGTGGACCGCGGCGCGGCTGCGGAGGACCCGGACGAAGGTGTCCTGCACCAGATCGTCCGCATCCGCCGCCTCGCCCAGGCGCCGACGCAGCCAGTTTTTCAGCCAGCCATGATGGTCGAGGTAGAGACGCTCTACATCCCGTTCAAAAGTGCGCTCGCTGCTCATGGGGCTCTGCGGACCGTTAAAGATGATAATTATTCTCAAATTAACGGATTCGCCACGCTGCGCGCAACGGCAGGCTGCCCACGCGCGCCCAACACCCGTCGTCCCCGCGCAGGCGGGGACCCAGGGGCGCGGTGGCCTGCGTCTGGATTCCCGCCTTCGCGGGAATGACGGATTTTTCTACCTGCCTTCCGTTTGAGGTCTTCGCCCGCTTGCCCCTGGCAAGGCCCGGCGCGGCTGGGTCAGGCGGGATGCGTTCGGGTATACTGCGCGGCTTTCCGCCTAAGCCTCGATACCGGTGAAATTCGTGAGCCAGACCAAGCCCGACGTGAGCACCTTCCAAGGCCTGATCCTCGCCCTGCAGAGCTACTGGGCCGAGCAGGGCTGCGTGATCCTGCAGCCCTACGACATGGAAATGGGTGCCGGCACCTTCCACACCGCCACGTTCCTGCGCGCCATCGGCCCGGAAACCTGGAACGCCGCCTACGTGCAGCCCTCGCGCCGCCCGGCCGACGGCCGCTACGGCGAGAACCCCAACCGCCTGCAGCACTACTACCAGTTCCAGGTGGTGCTCAAGCCGAACCCGGAGAACATCCAGGACCTGTACCTGGAGTCGCTGCGCCGCATCGGCGTCGACACCCTGGTGCACGATATCCGCTTCGTCGAGGACAACTGGGAATCGCCGACCCTCGGCGCCTGGGGCCTGGGCTGGGAAGTCTGGCTGAACGGCATGGAAGTCACCCAGTTCACCTACTTCCAGCAGGTCGGCGGCGTCGAGTGCTACCCGGTCACCGGCGAGATCACCTACGGCCTGGAGCGCCTGGCCATGTACCTGCAGGGCGTGGATTCGGTGTATGACCTGGTCTACTCCGACGGCCCGTTCGGCAAGGTCACCTACGGCGACGTGTTCCACCAGAACGAAGTGGAGCAGTCCACCTTCAACTTCGAGCACGCCAACGTCGACAAGCTGTTCGACCTGTTCGACTTCTACGAGTCCGAGGCCAACCGGCTGATGGAACTGCAGCTGCCGCTGCCGGCCTACGAGATGGTGATCAAGGCCTCGCACAGCTTCAACCTGCTCGACGCCCGCCGCGCCATCTCGGTGACCGCGCGCCAGCAGTATATCCTGCGCGTGCGCACCCTGGCGCGCAGCATCGCCCAGAGCTACCTGCTGGCCCGCGCCAAGCTCGGCTTCCCGATGGCCACCCCCGAACTGCGTGACGAAGTGCTGGCGAAGCTGAAGGAGGCCGAATAATGAGCGCTCAGGATTTTCTGGTTGAACTGGGCACCGAAGAGCTGCCCCCGAAAGCGCTGAAAAGCCTCGGCGAAGCCTTCCTCGCCGGTATCGAGAAAGGCCTCAAGAATGCCGGCCTGGCCTATGCCAGCGCCCGTTTCTACGCGGCCCCGCGTCGCCTTGCGGTGCTCGTCGAGCAGCTCGCCGCGCAGCAGCCGGACCGCACCGTCAACCTCGACGGCCCGCCCGTGCAGGCCGCCTTCGACGCCGAGGGCAAGCCGACCCAAGCGGCCCTGGGCTTCGCCAAGAAGTGTGGCGTCGACCTGGGCCAGATCGACCGCAGCGGCCCGAAACTCAAGTTCAGCCAGTCCATCGCCGGCCAGCCAGCCGTTGGCCTGCTGCCGGGCATCGTCGAGGCCTCGCTGGGCGAGCTGCCGATTCCGAAGCGCATGCGCTGGGCCGCGCGCAAGGACGAGTTCGTCCGTCCGACCCAGTGGCTGGTGATGCTGTTCGGCGACCAGGTCGTCGACTGCGAGATCCTCGCCCAGCAGGCCGGCCGCACCTCCCGCGGCCATCGCTTCCACGCCAACCGCGACGTGCCTATCAGCAACCCGGCGAGCTATGCCGAGGACCTGCGCGGCGCCTATGTGGTCGCCGACTTCGCCGAGCGCCGCCAGCAGATCGCCGGCCGCGTCGAGACGCTGGCCAGCGCCGAGAACGGCACAGCCATCGTCCCTCCAGCGCTGCTCGATGAAGTGACCGCCCTGGTCGAATGGCCGGTGCCGCTGGTCTGCTCCTTCGAGGAACGCTTCCTCGAAGTGCCGCAGGAAGCGCTGATCGCCACCATGCAGGACAACCAGAAGTACTTCTGTCTGCTCGACGGCAACGGCAAGCTGCTGCCGCGCTTCATCACCGTGGCCAACATCGAATCGAAGGACCCGGCGCAGATCGTCGCCGGCAACGAGAAGGTGGTGCGCCCGCGCCTCACCGACGCCGAATTCTTCTTCAAGCAGGACAAGCGCCAGCCCCTGGAAACCCGCAACCAGCGCCTGGCCAACGTGGTGTTCCAGGCCCAGCTGGGCAGTGTGTTCGACAAGGCCGAGCGGGTGTCGAAGCTGGCCGCCTTCATCGCCGAGCGCATCGGTGGCGACGCCAGCCGCGCGGCCCGCGCCGGCATCCTGTCGAAGTGCGACCTGGCCAGCGAGATGGTCGGCGAGTTCCCGGAAATGCAGGGTATCGCCGGCTACTACTACGCCAGGCACGATGGCGAAACCGACGACGTGGCCCTGGCGCTGAACGAGCAGTACATGCCGCGCGGCGCCGGCGCCGAGCTGCCGGGCACCCTGACGGGCGCCGCCGTGGCGGTGGCCGACAAGCTGGACACCCTGGTCGGCATCTTCGGCATCGGCATGCTGCCGACCGGCTCCAAGGACCCCTATGCCCTGCGCCGCGCCGCCCTCGGCGTGCTGCGTATCCTCATCGAGAAGCAGCTGGACCTCGACCTGGTCGAGACCGTGACCTTCGCCATCGGCCTGTACGGCGACAAGGTCAAAGCCGACGGCCTGGCCACCCAGGTGCTGGACTTCGTCTTCGACCGCCTGCGCGCCCGCTACGAGGACGAGGGCGTCGAGGTGACCGTGTACCAGGCCGTGCGCGCCCTCAAGCCCGCCTCGCCGCTGGACTTCGACCAGCGGGTGCAGGCCGTGCAGGCGTTCCGCCAGCTGCCGGAGGCCGGAGCCCTGGCCGCCGCCAACAAGCGCGTGTCCAACCTGCTCGGCAAGTACGAGGGCCAGGTCGCCGCCAGCGCCGAAGCCCACTACTTCGACAATCCGGCCGAGTTCAGCCTGTACTCCGCCATCCAGCAGGCCAGCCAGGCCGTGCAACCGCTGGCCGCCGAGCGTCGCTACCGGGTGGCGCTGGAGCGCCTGGCCGCTCTGCGCGAGCCGGTGGACGCCTTCTTCGAGGCCGTGCTGGTCAACGCCGAGGACGCCTCGGTGCGGGCCAATCGCTACGCGCTGCTGAACCAGCTGCGCGGCCTGTTCCTCGGCGTCGCCGACATCTCGGTGCTGGGCTGACGCCCGGCAGGCGAAGAGCCGTGGGCTTCACGCGCTGAAGCTCACGGCTCGAGGCTTAAACAGCGATGAAGCTACTGATCCTCGACCGCGACGGCGTCATCAACGAAGACTCCGACGCCTACATCAAGTCCCTCGACGAGTGGATTCCGATCCCGGGCTCCATCGACGCCATCGCGCGCCTGAGCAAGGGCGGCTGGACCGTGGCCGTGGCCACCAACCAGTCCGGCCTGGCGCGCGGCTACTACGACGCGGCCACCCTGAACGCCATGCATGCGCGCCTGCGCCAGCTGGTGGCGGAGCAGGGCGGCGAGGTCGGCCTGATCGTGCATTGCCCGCACGGCCCGGACGACGGCTGCGACTGTCGCAAGCCCAAGCCCGGCATGCTGCGGCAGATCGCGGCGCATTACGGCACGCAACTGGCGGGCGTCTGGTTCGTCGGAGACAGCGCCGGTGACCTCGAGGCCGCCCTGGCCGTCAATTGCCAACCCGTTCTCGTGAAAACCGGCAAGGGCGAGCGCACGCTGGCCAAGCCGTTGCCAGCGGGAACCCTGATATTCGATGATCTGGCGGCCATAGCCGACCAGCTTCTGCTCTAGGAGAGCCCGAGTCCCATGACGACAGTGCAGGCCATCAGAACCTTCTTCTTCTACCTGCTGCTGTCGTCCAGCTCCTTCTTCTGGTGCATCCTCTGCGTGTTCATCGCGCCGCTGCTGCCGTTCCGCGCCCGCTACCGTTTCGTCATCCAGGCCTGGTGCCGCAGCGCCACCTGGCTGGCCAAGGTGGTGGTCGGCATCCGCTACGAAGTGCACGGCCTGGAAAACGTCCCCGCGCAGCCCTGCGTGATTCTCGCCAAGCACCAGAGCACCTGGGAGACCTTCTTCCTGTCAGCCTTCTTCGAACCGCTGTCACAGGTGGTCAAGCGCGAACTGCTCTACGTGCCGTTCTTCGGCTGGGCCATGGCCATGCTGCGACCGATCGCCATCGACCGCAGCAATCCCAAGGCGGCGCTCAAGCAACTGGCCAAGCAGGGCGACGAGCGCATCCGGCAGGGCGCCTGGGTACTGGTGTTCCCCGAAGGCACGCGCATCCCGCCAGGGCAGATAGGCAAGTTCTCTCGTGGCGGCACCGCACTGGCAGTGAACGCGGGTCTGCCGGTGCTGCCTATCGCGCACAACGCCGGCGAGTTCTGGCCGAAGCAGGGCTGGGCCAAGTACCCAGGCACCATCCAGGTGGTGATCGGCCCGGTGATGCACGCCGAGGGCACCGGCCCGCGCGCCATCGCCGAGCTCAACGAGCGCGCCTTCAAATGGGTGGCCCAGACCCAGGAACAGATCAGCGGCGTAGCGCCGGTAGTCAGCACGGAAAGCGCCTCCAGCGTGGCCTGAGCCTGTGGATAAGCTGTGCAGGAAATACCATCAGTGTGCCATTAGGCGTCTCA
Organism: Pseudomonas sp. GD03875; assembly: GCF_029840585.1. NCBI lineage: Bacteria > Pseudomonadati > Pseudomonadota > Gammaproteobacteria > Pseudomonadales > Pseudomonadaceae > Pseudomonas > Pseudomonas sp. GD03875. The sequence goes on from NZ_JAOCCV010000016.1 coordinate 6,248, forward strand.
ACTGGCTGATATTCCGGCTAATTCCTCTTCAGGCCGGTTGACGCGCATCGGGGTATAAGTATTTTCGCGTACCGCCGCACGTTCCACGCCGCATGTCCGCTGGGCAGAGCGGTTAAGCTAACTGTCCCACCTCGTCAAAGGCATTTCCGCGCATGCCCTCGATCTATCAGCTCAAGCCCCGCTTCCAGAACCTGCTGCGCCCCGGCGTCACACGCCTGCACGCACGCGGGGTCACCGCCAATCAGGTGACGCTGACCGCCGCCGCCGTCTCGGTATTGCTGGGCGCGCTGCTGGCCTGGTTGCCCCAGCACACCTGGCTCTTCGCCCTGATCCCCTTGTGGATGCTGCTGCGCATGGCGCTGAACGCCGTGGACGGCATGCTGGCCCGGGAGTTCGGCCAGCAATCGAAGCTCGGTGCCTACCTCAACGAGCTGAGCGACGTGGTCGCGGACAGCGCCCTGTACCTGCCCTTCGCCCTGCTCGCCGGCGTCTCGCCAACACTGGTCATCCTGGTAGTGGTCCTGGCGCTGATCAGCGAGTACGCCGGCGTGCTCGGCCCCATGGTCGGCGCCTCCCGCCGCTACGACGGCCCCATGGGCAAGAGCGATCGCGCCTTCTGTTTCGGCGTGCTCGGCGCCGGCGTCGCCACCGGGTGGCTGCCTTCGTCCTGGATCAACGGGCTGCTCGTGATCGTCCTGCTGTTGCTGGTGGCGACCCTGATCAATCGCGTGCGCCAGGGCCTGGCCGAGGTCGGGACCGTCTAGTTCGCTGTACAACCGGGACGGCATGCCCAGCGGGCCGGCCATCCCGCCAAGCCATGCTACGCATGGCCGGATAAAGGAGTCATCCATGCTCGCTTCCCTCACGTCCTTCGCGATCACCTCGGCGGCCCGGCTGCTGACCGGCGCCCGCGCGCTCTGGCTGGGCTGCACCGCACAGCCCACCCAGCGCCTCTACTACGCCAACCACAGCAGCCACGGCGACTTCGTGCTGCTCTGGGCCTCGCTGCCGCCGGAGCTGCGGCGGCGCACCCGTCCCGTGGCGGGCTCCGACTACTGGCTGAACGGCAATCTGCGCCGCTTCCTCATCCGCGACGTGTTCAACGCCGTGCTGGTCGACCGGGAGCAGCGCTCGCCCCAGGCCAATCCCCTGCAGGCGATGCTGGATGCGCTGGAACAGGGCGACTCGCTGATCATCTTCCCGGAGGGCACGCGCAACCTCACCGAAGAACAGCTGCTGCCCTTCAAGAGCGGCCTTTTCCGCCTCGCCCAGGCAATGCCCGAGGTGGAGGTGATACCCGTGTGGATCGCCAACCTCAACCGGGTGATGCCCAAGGGCAGGGCGCTTCCGCTGCCGCTGCTCTGCACCCTGAGCTTCGGCGCACCGCTGGAACGCATCGCCGGGGAGGACAAGACCGCCTTCCTCGAACGCGCACGCAACGCCCTGCTGGCCCTGGCTCCGGAGGAGGTCTGAGATGGATCGCAATACAATCCTGCTGTTCGCCGGCATCGGCGCCGTACTCCTGCTGGCCACTCTCATCGCCCGGGTGCTGCGCCACCGGGCGGGCCAGACGCCCAACGCGGTGATCGAGAACCTCAACGCGCGGATCGACGCCTGGTGGGCCATGGTGCTGGTGATCGGCCTCGCCTTCCTGTTCGGCAACAACGGCGTGATCCTGCTGTTCTACTTCGTCTCCTTCTACGCCCTGCGCGAGTTCCTCACCCTGACGCCGACCCGGCGCAGCGACTATCCGGCGCTGGCTGCGGCCTTCTATTTCGCGCTGCCGATGCAGTACCTGCTGATCGCCCTGGACTGGTACGGCCTGTTCGCCATCTTCATTCCCGTCTACCTGTTCCTGCTGCTGCCGATCCTGGCGTCGCTGGGCGGCGATACCACACGCTTCCTGGAGCGGGCCTCGAAGGTGCAGTGGGGGCTGATGATCGCGGTGTACTGCGTGTCCGCGGTGCCGGCGCTGCTGACGCTGGACATCCCCGGTTACGAAGGACGCAACCTGCTGCTGATCGCCTGGCTGATCCTGGTGGTGCAGCTCTCCGACGTGCTGCAGTACGTCTGCGGCAAGCTGGCCGGCAAGCACAAGATCGCGCCCAAACTGTCGCCCTCCAAGACCGTCGAGGGCTTCGTCGGAGGCGTGGCGCTGGCCAGCCTGGTGGGCGCCTCCCTATTCTGGATCACCCCGTTCAGCTTCTGGCAGGCGGCGCTGATGGCCCTGGTGGTCAACCTGCTCGGCTTCGCCGGTGGTCTGGTGATGTCGGCGATCAAGCGCGACCGGGGCGTGAAGGATTGGGGCCACATGATCGAAGGCCACGGCGGCATGCTCGACCGCATGGACTCGGTCTGCTTCGCGGCGCCGATCTTCTTCCACTTCGTGCGCTACTGGTGGGCTTGAGGCCAAGTTGTAGGGTGCACCGCAAAGTTATATACGGTCCGGTGCGCACAGCCTGGGCGGCCCCGCGCGCCCTATAACCGCTCACATGGATGGCGGGCAACAAAAAACCCGCCGAAGCGGGTTTTTCGCGACCTTCCGACATCCTGTCGTTTGCCATCCTGGCGCGGTCTGTCTTCCTTGACCCGGGACATCCTTGTTCCCGGTAGGTGTGGCTAGATTAGCCAAAGCCCGAGCGGGAGGGCAGAGTCCCTTTCCGCCTTCGCGTGTAAGCCTTTGGCTACTCCCCCTGCAATAAAAAACCCCGGCGCCAGGCCGGGGTTTTTCTTTTACAGCGAACCGATCAGAAGTCCAGGTTCGACACCGCCAAGGCGTTGGACTCGATGAAGTCGCGGCGCGGCTCCACGGCATCGCCCATCAGGGTGTTGAAGATCTGATCGGCAGCGATGGCGTCCTCGATGGTCACCTTGAGCATGCGGCGCACAGTCGGGTCCATGGTGGTTTCCCACAGCTGCTCCGGGTTCATCTCGCCGAGACCCTTGTAGCGCTGGATGCTGTGTCGCTTGGTGCTCTCGACCTTCAGCCACTCGAACGCTTCCTTGAAGGTCGAGACCGACTTCTTGCGCTCGCCACGCTGCACGTAGGCACCGTCTTCCAGCAGGCTGTTGAGCTGGTCGCCGAGGGCGGTGACCGACTTGTAGTCGTTGCTGGCGAAGAAGTCGCGGTTGAAGGTGATGTAGCTGGACAGGCCGTGGGCCAGCACTTCGACTTCCGGCAGCCATAGGTGACGCTCACGATCCTCGCGCAGGCTGGCGGAATAGGTCTGGCCGGACTTCTCGGCGCCCTTCAGACGAGCCTGGAAGGCCTGCAGCCAGTCTTGCATGGCGCCCTGGTCGGCCAGTTGCTCCACCGAGACACGCGGCAGGTAGACCATGTGTTCGGTGATGTCCTGCGGGTAGACGCGGGACAGGCGACCGAGGGTCTTGATCACCGCACGGTACTCGTTGACCAGCTGCTCCAGCGCCGCACCGGACAGGCCCGGGGCGTTCTCGTTGACGTGCAGGCTGGCATCCTCGAGGGCCGACTGGGTCATGTACTCGTCCATGGCCTCGTCGTCCTTGATGTACTGCTCCTGCTTGCCCTTCTTCACCTTGTACAGCGGCGGCTGGGCGATGTAGATGTAGCCGCGCTCGATCAGCTCCGGCAGCTGGCGGAAGAAGAAGGTCAGCAGCAGGGTGCGGATGTGCGAACCGTCAACGTCGGCATCGGTCATGATGATGATGTTGTGGTAGCGCAGCTTGTCGATGTTGTACTCCTCGCGGCCGATGCCACAGCCCAGCGCGGTGATCAGGGTGCCCACCTCCTGGGAGGAGAGCATCTTGTCGAAGCGCGCCTTCTCGACGTTGAGGATCTTGCCCTTGAGCGGCAGGATCGCCTGGGTCCTGCGGTTGCGGCCCTGCTTGGCGGAGCCGCCCGCGGAGTCACCCTCCACGATGTAGAGTTCGGACAGCGCCGGGTCTTTTTCCTGGCAATCCGCGAGTTTGCCCGGCAGGCCGGCGATATCCAGCGCGCCCTTGCGGCGGGTCATCTCGCGGGCTTTGCGCGCGGCTTCACGGGCGCGGGCGGCGTCGATCATCTTGCCGACCACGGCCTTGGCCTCGTTGGGATTCTCCAGCAGGAAGTCGGCGAAGTACTTGCCCATTTCCTGTTCAACCGCGGTCTTCACCTCGGAGGAGACCAGTTTGTCCTTGGTTTGCGAGCTGAACTTCGGGTCCGGCACCTTGACCGAGATGATCGCGGTCAGGCCTTCGCGGGCATCGTCGCCGGTGGTGGCGATCTTAAACTTCTTCGCCAGCCCTTCCTGCTCGATGTAGTTGTTCAGGTGGCGGGTGAGCGCAGAGCGGAAACCGGCCAGGTGGGTACCACCGTCACGCTGCGGGATGTTGTTGGTGAAGCAGAGGATGTTCTCGTTGAAGCTGTCGTTCCACTGCAGGGCCACTTCCACACCGACGCCGTCTTCCTCACGCTGGATGTTGAAGTGGAACACCTGGTTGACGATGGTCTTATTGGTGTTCAGGTACTCGACGAAGGCCTTCAGGCCGCCCTCGTACTTGAACAGCTCCTCTTTCCCGCTGCGCTCGTCCTTGAGCAGGATGCCGACGCCCGAGTTGAGGAAGGACAGCTCGCGCAGACGCTTGGCCAGGATGTCCCAACTGAAGTGGATATTCTTGAAGGTATCGTCGGACGGCTTGAAGTGAATCTGGGTACCGGTGCCTTCGCTGTCGCCAACCGGGGCCAGCGGGGCCTGGGGTACGCCGTGCACATAGGTCTGTTCCCAGATCTTGCCGCTGCGGCGGATGGTCAGGATCAGCTCCTTGGACAGAGCGTTGACCACGGACACACCCACGCCGTGCAGGCCGCCGGAGACCTTGTAGCTGTTGTCGTCGAACTTACCGCCGGCGTGCAGCACGGTCATGATGACCTCTGCCGCGGACACGCCTTCTTCCTTGTGCATGTCCACCGGAATGCCGCGCCCGTTGTCGCGCACGGTGATGGATTCGTCGGGGTGGATGGTGATGCTGATCTCGGAGCAGTAGCCGGCCAGCGCCTCGTCGATGGAGTTGTCCACCACCTCGAACACCATGTGGTGAAGGCCGGTGCCGTCATCGGTGTCGCCGATGTACATGCCCGGGCGCTTGCGTACGGCATCCAGGCCTTTGAGTACCTTGATACTCGAGGAGTCGTACGTGTTGATCTCGTCGCTCATGCGTTCACTCCGATGCGGTGATCACTCCATGTTCCACGTGGAACATGGCGACCGGCGTGTCCATGCGCCAGCCATCCTTTAAATAGTCTTGGTCGACACAGGTGATGAACACCTGGCACTGCAAATCGTCCAGCAGTCGGCACAAGGCCTGTCGGTGTCGCTCATCCAGCTCCGACGGCAGGTCGTCCACCAGATAGATGCATTGGCCATGCTTGGCCTGGTTTAGCAGATGGCCCTGGGCGATACGAAGCGCACAGACCACCAGCTTCTGTTGTCCGCGGGACAGAATCTCCGCGGCATTGTGAGCCCCCAACCGCAGGCGCAGGTCCGCACGCTGCGGACCTGCCTGGGTATGACCGAGCTGCTGGTCACGGGGCAGGGTAGAGGCCAGCACTTCGGCCAGCGGCTTGTCCTTGTCCCAACCACGGTAGTAACTGAGGGTCAGTCCCTCCAGTTCCACCAACTCGTTCAGCACCTGTTCGAACACCGGCTTGAGGGCCTGGATATAGGCCCGTCGATAGCCATCCAGTTCGTCGCTGGCCAGGCACAGCTCACGGTCCCAGGCCGCTTGCGACGCGGCGTCCAGTGTACCATGCCGCAGCCACGAGTTTCTTTGCCGCAGGGCCTTCTGCAGCCGCTGCCAGGCCGGTAGGAAGCGATGTTCCACGTGGAACACTCCCCAATCGAGGAACTGCCGGCGAACCTTGGGCGCGCCTTCCAGCAGGCGAAAGCTGTCCGGATTGATGACCTGAAGCGGCAATATCTCGGCGAGCTGGGAGGTACTTCGGGCGTTCTGTCCGTCGATGCGAATCTGCAACTCACCCTGACGATCGCGGGAAATCCCCAGGTTGCTGTGCAGGCCATCTTCCCGTTGCACCTGCCCGAATACGGTACAGGCCGGCTGCTCGTACTGGATCATCGGCTGCAGCTTGTTGCTGCGGAAGGAGCGGGCGAGGCCGAGCAGATGGATGGCCTCCAGCACGCTGGTCTTGCCGCTGCCGTTGGCGCCGTGAAGGATGTTGATGCGAGGGGAGGGAGAGAGCGTCACCGGGTGCAGGTTCCGCACCGCGGTGACGGTGACGCGGGAGAGGGACATTCAGTGGCTGGTTACAGACGCATCGGCATGACGACGTAGGACGAATCGTCGTTGCCGGCTTCTTGCACCAGGGCGCTACTGTTGGCATCGGAGAGGATCAGGCGCACCTGTTCGGTGGTCATCACGCCCAGTACGTCCAGCAGGTAGCTGACGTTGAAGCCGATCTCCAGGGAACCGCCGTTGTAGTCGACCGCCACTTCTTCTTCGGCTTCTTCCTGCTCCGGGTTGTTGGCCTGGATCTTCAGCTGGCCGCTGGCGAGTTGCAGGCGGATGCCACGGTACTTCTCGTTGGACAGGATCGCGGTACGGCTGAACGCTTCACGCAGGGCCTGGCGGTCGCCGATCACCAGCTTGTCACCGCCGCGCGGCAGCACGCGCTCGTAATCCGGGAACTTGCCGTCGACCAGCTTGGAAGTGAAGGTGAACTCGCCGGTGGTAGCGCGGATGTGGTTCGCGCCCAGCACGATGGCCACTTCGCCGTCCTGCTCGGTGAGCAGCCGGGCCAGTTCCAGAATACCCTTGCGCGGCACGATGACCTGGTGCCTTTCGGTATTCTCGATGGCCGCTTCCATGGCACACATGGCCAGGCGGTGACCGTCGGTGGCAACGGCGCGCAACGCGCCGGTCTGTACTTCGATCAGCATGCCGTTGAGGTAGTAGCGCACGTCCTGCTGAGCCATGGCGAAGCTGGTGCGGTCGATCAGGCGGCGCAGCTTGCTCTGCACCAGATTGAAGGTCAGCGAGCCCGGACCTTCTTCCACGGTGGGGAAATCGTTGGCCGGCAGGGTGGACAAGGTGAAACGGCTACGACCGGCCTTGACCACCAGTTTCTGCTCATCGAGGCGGATGTCGATCATCACGTCGCTCGGCAGGCTCTTGCAGATGTCCATCAGCTTGCGCGCCGGAACGGTGATCTCGCCCGGCTCGGCGCTGTCTTCCAGCGTCACGCGACCGACCAGCTCGACTTCCAGGTCGGTACCGGTCAGCGACAGTTGCTGGCCTTCGACCACCAGCAGCACATTCGACAGGACCGGCAGGGTCTGGCGGCGTTCGACGACGCCGGCGACCAGTTGCAGGGGTTTCAACAGGGCTTCGCGTTGAATGGTGAAATGCATGGTCTCGTCCCTTTGCCTCGTGGGCTGCGATTCAGGTGGTCAGGGTGCGCAGCAGATTCTTGTAGTCCTCGCGGATGTCCGCGTCGGCTTCGCGCAGTTCCGCAATCTTACGACAGGCGTGCAGTACTGTGGTGTGGTCTCTTCCGCCAAAAGCATCGCCGATTTCCGGCAGACTGTGGTTGGTCAGTTCCTTGGAGAGAGCCATGGCCACCTGCCTTGGGCGCGCCACCGAACGGGAGCGACGCTTGGAAAGCAGATCGGCGATCTTGATCTTGTAGTACTCGGCCACGGTGCGCTGGATGTTGTCCACGCTGACCAGTTTGTCCTGCAGGGCCAGCAGGTCCTTCAGCGACTCGCGGATCAGTTCGATGCTGATCGCCTGGTTGGTGAAGTGGGAGTGGGCGATCACCCGCTTCAATGCGCCTTCCAGTTCGCGCACGTTGGAACGGATGCGCTGGGCGATGAAGAAGGCGGCGTCGTGAGGCAGGTCGACCTTGGTCTGCTCGGCCTTCTTCATCAGGATGGCGACGCGGGTCTCCAGCTCCGGCGGCTCCACCGCCACGGTCAGGCCCCAGCCGAAGCGCGACTTCAGGCGCTCCTCCAGACCCTCGATCTCCTTCGGGTAACGGTCGCTGGTGAGGATCACCTGCTGACCGCCTTCGAGCAGCGCGTTGAAGGTGTGGAAGAACTCCTCCTGGGAGCGCTCCTTCTTGGCGAAGAACTGGATGTCATCGATCAGCAGCGCGTCCACCGAGCGGTAGAAGCGCTTGAACTCGTTGATCGCGTTGAGCTGCAGCGCCTTGACCATGTCGGCGACGAAGCGCTCGGAATGCAGGTACACCACCTTGGCGTTGGGATTCTTCTTCAGCAGGTGGTTGCCCACCGCGTGCATCAGGTGGGTCTTACCCAGGCCCACGCCACCATAAAGGAAGAGCGGGTTGTAGCCGTGCTTGAGGTTGTCCGCCACCTGCCAGGCCGCAGCGCGGGCCATCTGGTTGGACTTGCCCTCGACGAAGTTCTCGAAGGTGAAGGTGCGATTGAGGTAGCTGGTGTGCTTGAGCGCACCTTCTACCTGCACGGTGCGTTCCGTCGGCCGGCTCGCAGCCGGAGCCGAAGAGGCCGGCGCGGCATTCGCCAGGGGATCGGCGGCGGGTGGCTCGTTCGCCATGCTCACCGGGGCAGCAGGACTGGCGGGAGAAGGCACCGGAGCGGCCATGCGCGGAGCGGTGCTGCGCTTGCTGCCGATCAGCAGCGACAACGCGGGCGCCAGACCGTTGGCCCGCTCCGCCAGCAGTTCGAGCAGGCGGACCATGTATTTCTCGTTCACCCAGTCGAGCACGAAGCGGTTGGGCGCATAGACACGCAACTCGTCTCCGGCCGACTCCACCTGAAGGGGGCGGATCCAGGTGTTGAATTGTTGCGCTGGCAACTCGTCGCGAAGCAGCTCGACACATTGCTGCCAAAGTTCTACGGACACTGAAATCCCCTGGGTCGCTACGGCTGGCGATCGCAAAAAACAGCCCGCATTGTAGCCCAGAGGGACCTAGTTATCCACACGAATTGGTGATTTCAAGCCAGTAAAATCAATGATTTATTTATGTCTACCACCCTCACGAAATGGAATGATGAAAACTGTGGATAAAGGTAACCAGAAGGGGGTGGAAAACCCTGTGCCAAACCGGGAGGAAAACCGCCTTGTGGGTAAATGTGCATTTCCTCCACAGGCGATGCACCCGAATCGAACATGACGCCCACCGCTTGCAGACAGTCTTATCCTTCCCCTGCAAGCCATGTGGGCCGGCTGCTGCAGGAAGTTTTCCACAGAGACTCCGTCCTCCAACATGAGTAATCACTTCAAGCTTTAAAGAATTTCTTTCCTTCTATCTATCCAGGCAATTCCCCGCTGGCTGGAAATTGACCTGGGGCGCCGGTTTCACTAGAATCGCCGGTCTCTTTAAACGGGGGCCATCTCGGCCCGTATGAACCACCCAGGTAGATCACCATGAAACGCACTTTCCAACCCAGCACTCTCAAGCGCGCCCGCACCCATGGTTTCCGCGCTCGCATGGCCACCAAGAACGGCCGTGCCGTCCTGTCGCGTCGTCGCGCCAAGGGCCGCAAGCGTCTGACCGTCTGATAACCGGAACGGGTGGTGAGTCGAGGCTTCGGCCGGGAAAAGCGCCTGCTGACACCCCGGCACTTCAAGGCAGTCTTCGACTCACCGAGCGGCAAGGCTCCTGGCAAGAACGTCCTGCTTCTCGCGCGTCTCAATGATCTCGAACATCCCCGCCTGGGGCTGGTGATCGGCAAGAAGAGCGTCAAGCTCTCCGTCGAGCGCAATCGGATCAAACGCGTGATCAGAGACTCCTTCCGGCTCAACCAGGAGTTGCTGGCCGGTCTGGATATCGTCGTCGTGGCACGCAAGGGCCTTGGCGATCTGGAAAACCCGGAACTGCATCAGCAGTTCGGCAAGCTCTGGAAGCGCCTCGCCAGGCAACGCAACGAAGCCGCCCCTCCCGGGCTAAGCGACAGCGCCCATGCGTAAACTGGTCATTCTCCCGATCCAGTTCTACCGCTACGCCATCAGCCCCTTGATGGCCAATCACTGTCGCTTCCATCCCAGCTGTTCCTGCTATGCCCAGCAAGCCATCGAGACCCATGGCGTGCTGCGTGGCGGTTGGCTCGGCCTGCGCCGGCTGAGCCGCTGCCATCCCTGGAATCCCGGTGGTTACGACCCGGTTCCGCCTCTTTCTTCATCCCATTCGATGACCGAGTAAACCATGGATATCCAACGCTCGATCCTGCTCGTCGCCCTGGCCATCGTCGCTTACCTGATGGTGCTGCAGTGGAACGAGGACTACGGCCAGGCCGCGATCCCGGCTACCGCCAGCGCCACTCTCGGAGGCAACCCTTCCGCGAGCCTGCCGGATGTGCCCACCGCCACTACCGGTGCCGCGGACGACGTACCGACCGCCAATGGCGAGGCCAACCCGCAACTGGTTGCTCCGGCTGCCGTCAGCGACCAGCTGATCCGGGTGAAGACCGATGTCCTCGACCTGGCCATCGACCCGAAAGGCGGCGACATCGTCCAGCTGACCCTGCCGCTGTACCCGCGCCGCCAGGATCGCCCGGACGTGCCGTTCCAGCTGTTCGACAACGGCGGCGAGCGCACCTACCTGGCGCAGAGCGGCCTGATCGGCGGCAACGCGCCGGACAAGTCCAGCGGCCGCGCCCTGTGGAGCAGCGAGAAGCGCAGCTACGAACTGGCCGAAGGCCAGGACCAGCTGGTGGTCGACCTCACCTACGCTGAAGACGGCGTCAACTACATCAAGCGCTTCACCTTCGAGCGCGGCCAGTACGACCTGGGCGTCACCTACAAGATCGACAACCAGAGCGGCCAGGCCTGGAGCGGCAACTTCTACGCCCAGCTCAAGCGCGATAACAGCGGCGACCCGTCCTCCACCACCGCCACCGGCACCGCGACCTACCTGGGCGCCGCCCTGTGGACCGCCGAAGAGCCCTACAAAAAGGTGAAGATGGGCGACATGGACGACAAGAGCCTGCGCGAGACCGTGCAAGGCGGCTGGGTCGCCTGGTTGCAGCACTACTTCGTCACCGCCTGGGTCGCCAACAAGGACGACAGCAACAGCGTCCAGACCCGCAAGGACAGCCAGGGCAACTACATCGTCGGCTTCACCGGCCCGCAGCTGAGCGTCGCCGCAGGCGCCAGCGCCGAAACCGGTGCCGTCCTGTACGCCGGTCCGAAGATCCAGGAGCACCTGAAGCAGCTGTCGCCAGGCCTGGAGCTGACCGTCGACTACGGCATCCTCTGGTTCATCGCCCAGCCGATCTTCTGGCTGCTGGAACACATCCACGACCTGCTCGGCAACTGGGGTTGGTCGATCATCGTCCTGACCGTCATCATCAAGCTGGCCTTCTTCCCGCTCTCCGCCACCAGCTACAAGTCCATGGCCCGCATGCGCGCCGTGTCGCCCAAGCTACAGGCACTGAAGGAACAGCATGGCGACGATCGCCAGAAGATGTCCCAGGCGATGATGGAGCTGTACAAGAAGGAGAAGATCAACCCGCTCGGTGGCTGCCTGCCGATCCTGGTGCAGATGCCGGTGTTCCTGGCGCTCTACTGGGTACTGCTGGAAAGCGTCGAGATGCGCCAGGCTCCCTGGCTGGGCTGGATCACCGACCTTTCGATCAAGGACCCGTTCTTCATCCTGCCGATCATCATGGGCGCCACCATGTTCATCCAGCAGCGTCTGAACCCGACCCCGCCGGACCCCATGCAGGCCAAGGTGATGAAGATGATGCCGATCATCTTCACCTTCTTCTTCCTCTGGTTCCCTGCCGGTCTGGTGCTGTACTGGGTGGTCAACAACGTCCTGTCCATCGCCCAGCAGTGGTACATTACCCGCAAGATCGAGGCCGCAACGGCGAAAGCCTGATTCCGCCGAAGCTGCACAAGACGCCCCCTCGTGGGGCGTTTTGCTATCCGTCACTTTTTACCGGGAAAACGCCATGCACGCCGTTCGCGAAACCATCGCCGCAGTCGCCACCGCCCAGGGCCGCGGAGGCGTCGGCATCGTGCGCGTCTCCGGGCCGCGCGCCCGCGCCATCGGCATCACCCTCGCCGGTCTGGAGCCCAAGCCGCGCCACGCGCACTACGGCGCCTGGTGCGACGAAGACGGCGAGGTGATCGACCAAGGCCTGCTGCTGTTCTTCCCCGGGCCGAACTCCTTCACCGGCGAGGACGTGCTGGAACTGCAGGGCCACGGCGGCCCGGTGGTGCTGGACATGCTGCTGCAGCGCTGCCTCCAGCTCGGCGCGCGCCAGGCGCGCCCGGGCGAGTTCAGCGAACGCGCCTTCCTCAACGACAAGCTCGACCTGGCCCAGGCCGAGGCCATCGCCGATTTGATCGAGGCCAGCTCGGCCCAGGCCGCGCGCAATGCCCTGCGCTCCCTGCAGGGTGAATTCTCGCAGCGAGTGCATGAACTGACCGAGCGGCTGATCCAGCTACGCATCTACGTTGAGGCGGCCATCGACTTCCCCGAGGAAGAGATCGACTTCCTCGCCGATGGTCACGTGCTGAGCCAACTCGATGGCGTCCGCGACTACTTATCCACAGTGATTCGCGAAGCCGGCCAGGGAGCCCTGCTGCGCGACGGCATGACCGTGGTGATCGCCGGCCGGCCCAATGCCGGCAAGTCCAGCCTGCTAAACGCCCTGGCCGGGCGCGAGGCGGCCATCGTCACCGATATCGCCGGCACCACCCGCGACGTGCTGCGCGAACATATCCACATCGACGGCATGCCGCTGCACGTGGTCGACACCGCTGGCCTGCGGGATACGGAAGATCAGGTCGAGCGCATCGGCGTGGAGCGCGCGCTCAAGGCCATCGGTGAGGCCGACCGGGTACTACTGGTGATCGACTCCACCGCTCCGGAAGCGGCCGATCCGTTCGCCCTGTGGCCGGAATTCCTCCTTGATACGCCCGATCCGGCGCGGGTCACCCTGATCCGCAATAAGTCCGATCTCTCTGGCGAACCGGTGCTGCTGGACACCAGCGACGACGGCCATGTGACCATCTCGCTCTCCGCCAGATCGGCTGAAGGCCTTGAGCTGCTGCGCGAGCACCTGAAGGCCTGCATGGGCTTCGAGCAGACGGCGGAGAGCGGTTTCAGCGCGCGCCGCCGCCATCTGGAGGCACTGCGCCAGGCCCAGGCCAGCCTCGAGCATGGCCGTAGCCAGCTGACCCTGATGGGCGCTGGCGAACTGCTGGCCGAGGACCTGCGCCAGGCCCAGCAGGCATTGGGCGAGATCACCGGCGCCTTCAGTTCGGATGATCTGCTGGGCCGTATCTTCTCCAGCTTCTGCATCGGCAAGTAGGCCCTGAGCCCTGTGGAAAACCCGGCCTGAGCCCAGTCGATAAGCCTGGTGACAAGGGGTTGGAAAATCCGCCTGTGCATAAGATGCGTTTTAATCCACAGGAGTTGTGCAGCTTGCCCAGCGGATAGGGCCAGGAACGGCACAGCCTTATACATAGCCAGAGCCCTTTGCTCGTCTAGGCTGCAGCGATCTATCCACAGAAAAGCGCTTCACCATGAATAAACATAAAAACTAAGCTTTATAAAATTTCTCTCTTTTATTCTCTATTTTCTGAAAGCGCTCCGACTGGCTATTTTTTGTCCAGAAGGCTTCATTCAGGCAGGCCAACTCCCTATACTTGCCACCCCTTTTTCCAATCCCCCTTCTCAACAGGCACGAGGTGCGTGGTGGACTTCCCTTCCCGTTTTGACGTGATCGTGATCGGCGGCGGCCATGCCGGTACCGAAGCCGCTTTGGCGGCCGCGCGCATGGGCGTGAAGACCCTGCTGCTGACCCACAACGTGGAAACCCTCGGCCAGATGAGCTGCAACCCGGCCATTGGCGGGATAGGTAAAAGCCATCTGGTCAAGGAAATCGATGCCCTCGGCGGCGCCATGGCCATCGCCACTGACAAGGGCGGCATCCAGTTCCGCGTGCTCAACAGCCGCAAGGGCCCGGCCGTGCGCGCTACCCGCGCCCAGGCCGACCGCGTGTTGTACAAGGCCGCCATCCGCGAAATCCTGGAGAACCAGCCGAACCTGTGGATATTCCAGCAGGCGGCGGACGACCTGATCGTCGAGCAGGATCAGGTCAAGGGCGTGGTCACCCAGATGGGCCTGCGTTTCCATGCGGACAACGTGGTGCTGACCACCGGTACCTTCCTCGGCGGACTTATCCACATCGGCCTGCAGAACTATTCCGGCGGCCGCGCCGGCGACCCGCCCTCCATCGCCCTGGCCAAGCGCCTGCGCGAGCTGCCGCTACGCGTCGGTCGCCTGAAGACCGGCACCCCGCCGCGTATCGACGGCCGCTCTGTGGATTTCTCGGTGATGACTGAGCAGCCCGGCGACACGCCGATCCCGGTGATGTCCTTCCTCGGCAACAAGGAACAGCACCCGGCCCAGGTCAGCTGCTGGATCACCCACACCAACGCGCGCACCCACGAGATCATCGCTAGCAACCTCGACCGCTCGCCGATGTATTCCGGGGTGATCGAGGGTATCGGCCCGCGCTACTGCCCGTCGATCGAGGACAAGATCCACCGCTTCGCCGACAAGGACAGCCATCAGGTCTTCCTCGAGCCGGAAGGCCTGACCACCCACGAGCTGTACCCCAACGGTATCTCCACCTCGTTGCCGTTCGACGTGCAGCTGGACATCGTGCGTTCGATCCGCGGCATGGAGAACGCCCACATCGTGCGTCCCGGCTACGCCATCGAGTACGACTACTTCGACCCGCGTGACCTCAAGTACAGCCTGGAAACCAAGGTCATCGGCGGCCTGTTCTTCGCCGGCCAGATCAATGGCACCACCGGTTATGAAGAAGCTGGCGCCCAAGGCCTGCTGGCCGGCGCCAACGCCGCGCTGCGTGCCCAGGGCAAGGACGCCTGGTGCCCGCGCCGCGACGAGGCCTACATCGGCGTGCTGGTCGACGATCTGATCACCCTGGGTACCCAGGAGCCATATCGCATGTTCACCTCGCGCGCCGAATACCGGCTGATCCTGCGCGAGGACAACGCCGACCTGCGCCTGACCGAGAAGGGCCGCGAGCTGGGCCTGGTCGACGACACCCGCTGGGCCGCGTTCGAGGCCAAGCGCGAGGGTATCGCCCAGGAGGAACAGCGCCTGAAGAGCACCTGGGTGCGCCCGGGCACGCCGCAGGGCGACGCCATTGCCACGCGCTTCGGTACGCCGCTGGCCCATGAGTACAACCTGCTCAACCTGCTGGCCCGTCCGGAAATCGACTATGCGGCCCTGGCCGAAGTGACCGAGGCGCCGCAGGTCGATGTCCAGGTCGCCGAGCAGGTGGAGATCAAGACCAAGTACGCCGGCTACATCGACCGTCAGCAGAACGAGATCGAACGCCTGCGCGCCAGCGAAGACACCCGCCTGCCGGAAGACCTGGACTACGCCACCATCTCCGGCCTGTCCAAGGAGATCCAGCACAAGCTCGGCAACGCCCGGCCGGAGACGCTCGGCCAGGCCGGCCGTATCCCGGGCGTGACCCCGGCGGCCATTTCCCTGCTGCTGATCCACCTGAAGAAGCGTGGCGCCGGTCGCCAGCTGGAGCAGAGCGCCTGATGTCCATGGTCACCGAACGCCATGCCGAGGAACTCGCGCAGGGCGCGCAGGCACTGGGCGTTGCACTCTCGGCCGAGCAGCAGCAACGCCTGCTTGGCTACCTTGCCCTGCTGATCAAGTGGAACAAGGCCTACAACCTCACCGCCGTGCGCAACCCGGACGAAATGGTCTCGCGCCATCTGCTCGACAGCCTGTCCGTGGTGCCCTTCGTCGCCAAGCTCGGCGACAGCTGGCTGGATGTCGGCAGTGGCGGCGGCATGCCCGGCGTGCCGCTGGCCATCCTGTTCCCGGACAAGCGCTTCACCCTGCTCGACTCCAATGGCAAGAAGACACGCTTCCTCACCCAGGTGAAGCTGGAGCTCGGGTTGGCCAATCTGGAAGTTGTCCACAGCCGGGTCGAGGAATTTCAGCCGGAAGCGCCTTTTGCCGGCATCTGCTCGCGGGCCTTCAGTTCGCTGGAAGACTTCAGCAACTGGACCCGGCACCTGGGGAATGGCGATACCCATTGGCTGGCCATGAAGGGCGTGCAGCCGGACGACGAGCTGCAGGCCCTGCCGGCGGACTTCCGCCTGCAAAGCTGCGATGTACTCCGGGTTCCCGGTTGCCAAGGCCAGCGCCATCTGTTGATACTGCGTCGCTCGGTCTAGGGGGAAGTAAGATGGCCAAGGTATTCGCGATCGCCAATCAGAAGGGCGGGGTTGGCAAGACCACCACCTGCATCAACCTGGCCGCCTCGCTGGTCGCCACCAAGCGCCGCGTACTGCTGATCGACCTCGACCCGCAGGGCAACGCCACCATGGGTAGCGGTGTCGATAAGCAGACCCTGGAGCACTCCATCTACGACGTGCTGATCGGCGAGAGCACGGTCGGCGAGGCCATGCAGTTCTCCGAGCACGGCGGCTACCAGCTGCTGCCGGCCAACCGCGATCTGACCGCCGCCGAAGTCGCCCTGCTCGAGATGAAGATGAAGGAGAGCCGCCTGCGCTACTCCCTGGCGCCGATCCGCGAGAACTACGACTACATCCTCATCGACTGCCCGCCGGCGCTGTCCATGCTGACCATCAACGCCCTGGTCGCGGCCGATGGCGTGATCATTCCCATGCAGTGCGAGTACTACGCGCTGGAGGGGCTGACCGACCTGATGAACAGCATCCAGCGCATCGGCCAGCTGCTCAACCCTGACCTCAGGATCGAAGGCCTGCTGCGCACCATGTACGATCCGCGCATCAGCTTGACCAACGACGTTTCCGCCCAGCTCAAGGCGCACTTCGGCGACAAGCTCTACGACGTGGTCATTCCGCGCAACGTGCGCCTGGCCGAAGCGCCCAGCTTCGGCATGCCGGCGCTGGCCTACGACAAGCAATCCCGCGGCGCCATCGCCTACCTGGCCCTGGCCGGCGAACTGGTGCGCCGCCAGCGTGCCGCCGCGAAAACCGCAACCGCATAAAGGAATCCCATGGCCATCAAGAAGCGCGGGCTCGGCCGCGGACTGGACGCCCTGCTCAGCGGCAGCACCGCCGCCACCCTGGAAGAAGAAGCGGTCAAGGCCGATAGCCGTGAATTGCAGCATCTGCCCCTCGACCTGATCCAGCGTGGCAAGTACCAGCCGCGCCGCGACATGGACCCCGCCGCCCTCGAAGAACTGGCCAACTCGATCAAGGCCCAGGGCGTGATGCAGCCGATCGTCGTGCGCCCCATCGGCGGTGGCCGCTTCGAGATCATCGCCGGCGAGCGCCGCTGGCGTGCCAGCCAGCAGGCCGGCCTGGACAAGATTCCGGCCATGGTTCGCGAGGTGCCCGACGAAGCCGCCATCGCCATGGCGCTGATCGAGAACATCCAGCGCGAGGACCTCAATCCGATCGAGGAAGCCGTGGCCCTGCAGCGCCTGCAGCAGGAGTTCGAGCTGACCCAGCAGCAGGTCGCCGATGCGGTGGGCAAGTCGCGCGTCACCATCACCAACCTGCTGCGCCTGATCGCCCTGCCGGAAGAGATCAAGACCCTGCTCGCCCACGGTGACCTGGAGATGGGCCATGCCCGTGCCCTGCTCGGTCTGCCCCTGGAACAGCAGGTCGAAGCCGCGCGACATGTTGTCGCACGAGGCTTCACCGTACGCCAGACCGAGGCGCTGGTGCGCCAGTGGCTGAACAGCAAGGAAAAGCCTGTCGAGAAGGTCAAGGTCGACCCGGACATCAACCGCCTGGAACAGCGCCTGGCCGAGAAGCTAGGGGCTCCGGTGCAGATCAGGCACGGACAGAAGGGCAAGGGGCAACTGGTGATCCGCTACAGCTCGCTGGATGAATTGCAGGGCGTTCTGGCCCACATCCGCTGACACAATTACTCATGTAGCGGGCGGTCGGAATTCACTACCGGCCAGTTGAACGGGGTGGGAACCCCCCCTATACTCTGCGCGCATTTTGTCGGCACAAAGTATGCCAAGTTATTGATTTGATGTGCCGAGCCAGAGGAACAGCGAGATGGATGCCCGCACGCAGAAGCGCCTGCCCTTCCATCGCCTGCCGGTCTTTCCGGTGCTGTTCGCCCAACTGGTCGTGATTCTGCTGGCTGCCGCTACCCTGTATGGCTGGCGCGGCGCGGTGAGCGGCTACTCGGGACTCTGCGGGGGGCTTATTGCCTGGCTCCCCAACCTGTACTTCGCCCACAAGGCGTTCCGTTTCAGCGGAGCGCGGGCCGCCCAGAACATCGTCCGGTCCTTTTATGCCGGCGAGGCGGGCAAGCTGATTCTGACGGCGGTGCTCTTCGCGCTGACGTTCGTGGTGGTGAAACCACTGGAGGCGCCGGCCTTGTTCGGTGTCTTCCTGCTGGCGCTCAGCGTCGGATGGTTCGCACCGCTGCTGATGAGAACAAGACTTTCGAGACCTTAGAGCGTTTGAGGCAAACATGGCAGAACAAACCGCTTCGGGCTATATCCAGCACCACCTGCAGAACCTGACCTTCGGGCAACTGCCGAACGGTAGCTGGGGCTTCGCCCACACCGCGCAAGAAGCAAAGGAAATGGGCTTCTGGGCCTTCCACGTAGACACCCTGGGCTGGTCGGTAGTTCTCGGCCTGGTGTTTATCCTGCTGTTCCGCATGGCCGCCAAGCGCGCCACCAGCGGCCAACCGGGCGGCCTGCAGAACTTCGTCGAAGTGCTGATCGAGTTCGTCGACGGTAGCGTCAAGGATACCTTCCACGGCCGTAACGCCCTGATCGCGCCGCTGGCCCTGACCATCTTCGTCTGGATCTTCCTGATGAACCTGATGGACCTGGTGCCGGTGGACTTCCTGCCGGTCCTGGCCGCCAAGATCACCGGCAACGAGCACCTGTTCTTCCGCGTCGTGCCGACCACCGACCCGAACGCCACCCTAGGCATGGCCCTGTCAGTGTTCGCCCTGATCGTCTTCTACAGCATCAAGGTGAAAGGCATCGGCGGTTTCCTCGGCGAGCTGACCCTGCATCCGTTCGGCAGCAAGAACATCGTCGTGCAGATCCTGCTGATCCCGGTCAACTTCCTGCTCGAGTTCGTCACCCTGATCGCCAAGCCGATCTCTCTGGCCCTGCGTCTGTTCGGCAACATGTATGCCGGCGAGCTGATCTTCATCCTGATCGCCGTGATGTTCGGCAGCGGCTTGTTCCTGCTGAGCGCCCTGGGCGTCGTACTGAACTGGGCGTGGGCGGTGTTCCACATCCTGATCATCACCCTGCAGGCCTTCATCTTCATGATGCTGACCATCGTCTACCTGTCGATGGCGCACGAAGACAACCACTAAGGGGTGCCTTGCGCGTCTCTGGTAGCTGAAAACCGCTTTACCGCTTCACTTAAACCCCTAAACCAATACGACATAAAAAGTCGGGAGGAAAAATGGAAACTGTAGTTGGTCTCACCGCGATTGCCGTTGCTCTGCTGATCGGTCTGGGCGCTCTGGGTACTGCCATCGGCTTCGGCCTGCTGGGCGGCAAATTCCTGGAAGGCGCTGCTCGCCAGCCGGAAATGGTTCCGATGCTGCAGGTGAAAATGTTCATCGTCGCCGGTCTGCTGGATGCCGTGACCATGATCGGTGTTGGTATCGCTCTGTTCTTCACCTTCGCTAACCCGTTCATCGGTCAGATCCCGGCCTAATCAACTCTTCGAGTTGATTAGCTGGATAGACAACGAACGAGCGAGGTGTTGGCGTGAACATTAATGCAACCCTGATTGGCCAGGCCGTTGCGTTCTTCATTTTCGTGCTGTTCTGCATGAAGTTCGTATGGCCTCCGGTCATCACGGCTCTGCGCGAACGCCAGAAGAAGATCGCTGATGGTCTGGACGCCGCCAACCGTGCGGCTCGCGATCTGGAACTGGCCCATGAGAAAGTGGCCCAGCAACTGCGCGAAGCCAAAACCCAGGCTGCTGAAATCATCGAGCAAGCCAAGAAGCGCGGCACTCAGATCGTCGACGAAGCCCGTGATCAGGCTCGTGTCGAGGCTGACCGCGTGAAGGCCCAGGCTCAGGCCGAGATCGAACAGGAACTGAACAGCGTCAAAGACGCCCTGCGTGCCCAAGTGGGTGCCCTGGCCGTCGGCGGTGCCGAGAAGATCCTGGGTGCGTCCATCGATCAAAACGCGCATGCGGAGCTGGTTAACAAACTGGCCGCCGAAATCTAAGCGAGGGCGATCATGGCAGAACTGACCACGCTGGCCCGACCTTACGCTAAGGCAGCTTTCGAGCACGCTCAGGCCCACCAGCAACTGGCCTCCTGGTCAGCCATGCTCGGCCTGGCTGCGGCGGTGTCGCAGGACGACACCATGCAGCGCGTGCTCAAGGCCCCGCGTCTGACGAGCGCAGAGAAGGCCACCACTTTCAACGAAGTGTGTGGTGACAAGTTCGACGCCCAGGCACGCAACTTCATTTCCGTCGTCTCCGAAAACGGTCGTCTCGACCTGTTGCCGGAAATCGCCGCCCAGTTCGAGCTGTACAAGGCCGAGCAGGAGAAGTCGGTGGACGTGGAAGTGAGCAGTGCCTTCGCATTGAGCACAGAACAGCAAGACAAACTCGCCAAGGTTCTCAACGCACGGCTCAGCCGAGAAGTGCGTCTGCACGTGACGGAAGACCCCGCCCTCATCGGTGGTGTGGTCATCCGCGCGGGCGACCTGGTTATCGATGGCTCGGTTCGCGGCAAGATCGCGAAACTGGCCGAAGCGTTGAAATCTTGAGTTTGAAGGGGCAGCAGAGCAATGCAGCAACTCAATCCTTCCGAAATTAGTGAAATCATCAAGGGGCGTATCGAGAAACTCGACGTCTCTTCCCAAGCCCGCAACGAAGGTACCGTGGTATCCGTTTCCGACGGTATCGTGCGTATCTACGGTCTGGCCGACGTCATGTACGGCGAAATGATCGAGTTCCCGGGCGGCGTCTACGGTATGGCGCTGAACCTGGAGCAAGACTCCGTCGGCGCCGTAGTGCTGGGTGCATACACCAGCCTCGCCGAAGGCATGAGCGCCAAGTGCACCGGCCGCATCCTGGAAGTCCCGGTCGGTCCGGAACTGCTGGGCCGCGTGGTCGATGCCCTGGGCAACCCGATCGATGGCAAAGGCCCGATCAATGCTCAAGCCACCGACGCCGTCGAGAAAGTCGCTCCGGGCGTGATCTGGCGTAAGTCGGTCGACCAGCCGGTACAGACCGGTTACAAGTCGGTCGATGCCATGATCCCGGTAGGCCGTGGCCAGCGCGAGCTGATCATCGGTGACCGTCAGATCGGCAAGACCGCCCTGGCCGTCGATGCCATCATCAACCAGAAGAACAGCGGCATCCGCTGCGTCTACGTGGCCATCGGTCAGAAGCAATCGACCATCGCCAACGTGGTGCGCAAGCTGGAAGAAGCCGGTGCCCTGGCCAACACCATCGTTGTCGCCGCGTCCGCATCCGAGTCGGCTGCCCTGCAGTTCCTCGCGCCGTACGCCGGTTGCACCATGGGCGAATACTTCCGCGACCGCGGTGAAGACGCCCTGATCGTGTACGACGACCTGTCCAAGCAGGCCGTTGCCTACCGCCAGATCTCCCTGCTGCTGCGCCGTCCGCCGGGCCGCGAAGCCTACCCGGGCGACGTGTTCTATCTCCACAGCCGTCTGCTGGAGCGCGCTTCCCGCGTTTCCGAAGAGTACGTAGAGAAGTTCACCAATGGCGCCGTGACTGGCAAGACCGGTTCCCTGACCGCTCTGCCGATCATCGAAACCCAGGCTGGCGACGTTTCCGCGTTCGTTCCGACCAACGTGATTTCCATCACCGACGGTCAGATCTTCCTGGAATCGGCCATGTTCAACTCGGGTATCCGTCCGGCCGTCAACGCCGGTATCTCGGTTTCCCGCGTGGGTGGTGCCGCTCAGACCAAGATCATCAAGAAGCTCTCCGGTGGCATCCGTACCGCTCTGGCTCAGTACCGTGAACTGGCGGCCTTCGCCCAGTTCGCTTCCGACCTGGACGAAGCTACCCGCAAGCAGCTGGATCACGGTCAACGCGTTACCGAGCTGATGAAGCAGAAGCAGTACGCGCCGATGTCCATCGCCGACATGTCGGTGAGCCTGTATGCCGCCGAGCGTGGTTTCCTGGCCGACGTCGAAGTCGCCAAGATCATCAGCTTCGAGCAGGCCCTGATCGCCTACTTCAACCGTGAGAACGCCGCTCTGATGGCGAAGATCAACGAGAAGGGCGACTTCAATGACGACATCGATGGCCAGCTGAAAGCCGGTATCGAGAAGTTCAAGGCCACCCAAACCTGGTAAGCCGCAGTGGGGGCCGCGAGGTCCCCGCTTGCTAACCTGATAGGTGTTACATGGCAGGCGCAAAAGAGATTCGCAGCAAGATTGCGAGCATCAAAAGCACGCAGAAGATCACCAGCGCCATGGAAAAGGTGGCGACCAGCAAGATGCGCAGGGCTCAACAGCGCATGGCTGCCAGTCGTCCCTACGCGGAGCGTATCCGTCAGGTGATTGGTCATCTGGCCAACGCCAACCCGGAATATCGTCACCCGTTCATGATCGAGCGTGAGGTCAAGCGCGTCGGTTACGTGGTGGTGAGTTCGGACCGTGGTCTGTGCGGTGGTCTGAATACCAACCTGTTCAAGGCTCTGGTCAAGGACATGGCGAGCAATCGCGAGCAAGGCGTAGAGGTCGATCTCTGCGTGATTGGTACCAAGGGTGCGGCGTTCTTCCGCAGCTTCGGTGGCAATGTCGTTGCTGCGATCAGCCACCTGGGCGAAGAACCCTCGATCAACGATCTGATCGGTTCCGTCAAGGTGATGCTCGATGCCTACCTCGAAGGTCGCATCGATCGTCTGTCCGTGGTCTCGAACAAGTTCGTCAATACCATGACGCAAAAGCCGACAGTGGAGCAGCTCGTTCCCCTGGTGGCGACTCCGGATGCCGAACTCAAGCACCACTGGGACTACCTGTACGAACCCGACGCCAAACAGCTGCTTGACGGCCTGATGGTGCGTTACGTGGAGTCGCAGGTGTACCAGGCGGTGGTCGAGAACGCTGCTGCCGAACAGGCGGCGCGGATGATCGCGATGAAGAACGCCACCGATAACGCTGGTGATCTGATCAAGGACCTGCAGCTGATCTACAACAAGGCTCGTCAGGCAGCGATCACCCAGGAAATTTCGGAAATCGTCGGCGGCGCTGCCGCGGTTTAAGAACGGTTCAACTGTTTAGAACGGTTGAAAAAAGTCAGAGGAACCAAAGATGAGTAGCGGACGTATCGTTCAAATCATCGGCGCCGTTATCGACGTGGAATTCCCGCGTGATCAAGTGCCGAGTGTTTATGAAGCGCTGAAAGTAGTCGGCGCCGAAACCACCCTGGAAGTCCAGCAGCAGCTGGGCGACGGCGTGGTTCGTTCCATCGCCATGGGTTCGACCGAAGGCCTCAAGCGTGGCCTGGACGTTTCCCGTACCAACAAGGCCATCTCCGTACCGGTCGGTAAAGCGACCCTGGGCCGGATCATGGACGTGCTGGGCAACCCGATCGACGAAGCCGGCCCGATCGGCGAAGAAGAGCAGTGGGAAATCCACCGCGCTGCGCCGTCGTATGCCGAGCAAGCCGGCGGCAACGAGCTGCTGGAAACCGGCATCAAGGTAATCGACCTGGTCTGCCCGTTCGCCAAGGGCGGCAAGGTCGGTCTGTTCGGTGGCGCCGGTGTCGGCAAGACCGTGAACATGATGGAACTGATCCGTAACATCGCCATGGAACACAGCGGTTATTCCGTGTTCGCTGGTGTGGGTGAGCGTACTCGTGAGGGTAACGACTTCTACCACGAGATGAAGGACTCCAACGTTCTCGACAAAGTGGCCCTGGTCTATGGCCAGATGAACGAGCCGCCAGGCAACCGTCTGCGCGTGGCACTGACCGGCCTGACCATGGCCGAGAAGTTCCGTGACGAAGGCCGTGACGTTCTGTTGTTCGTCGACAACATCTACCGCTACACCCTCGCCGGTACCGAAGTATCCGCGCTGCTGGGTCGTATGCCTTCCGCAGTGGGTTACCAGCCGACCCTGGCCGAGGAAATGGGCGTTCTGCAAGAGCGCATCACCTCCACCAAGAACGGCTCGATCACCTCTGTACAAGCCGTATACGTACCCGCGGACGACCTGACCGACCCGAGCCCGGCGACCACCTTCGCCCACTTGGACGCCACCGTCGTACTGTCGCGTGACATCGCCTCCCTGGGTATCTACCCGGCCGTGGACCCGCTGGACTCCACCTCCCGTCAGCTCGATCCGCTGGTGGTTGGCCAGGAGCACTACGAGACCGCCCGTGGCGTGCAGTACGTACTGCAGCGCTACAAGGAGCTGAAGGACATCATCGCGATCCTCGGCATGGACGAACTGTCGGAAGCCGACAAGCAGCTGGTATCCCGTGCTCGTAAGATCCAGCGCTTCCTGTCCCAGCCGTTCTTCGTGGCCGAAGTCTTCACCGGTTCGCCAGGCAAGTACGTTTCCCTGAAGGACACCATCGCCGGTTTCAGCGGCATTCTGAAAGGTGACTACGATCACCTGCCGGAGCAGGCGTTCTACATGGTTGGCAGCATCGACGAAGCCATCGAGAAAGCCAAGAAACTGTAATCCCCCTGTGCGCCCGGCAACGGGCGCTCGTGAGGCAAGCGTATGGCCATAACAGTCCATTGCGATATCGTCAGCGCCGAGGCGGAGATCTTCTCCGGTCTGGTCGAGATGGTGATCGCGCACGGCAACCTGGGTGATCTCGGTATCGCTCCGGGCCATGCCCCGCTGATCACCGACCTGAAGCCGGGCCCGATCCGCCTGGTCAAGCAGGGTGGCGAGCATGAGGTGTTCTACATCTCTGGCGGCTTCCTCGAAGTGCAGCCGAACATGGTGAAGGTCCTGGCCGACACCGTGACCCGTGCTGGCGACATCGACGAAGCGGCTGCTCAGGAGGCCCTCAAGGCCGCCGAGAAGGCGCTCAACGAGAAAGGCTCGGAATTCGACTACGGTTCCGCCGCCGCTCACCTGGCCGAAGTGGCAGCCCAGCTGCGCACCGTCCAGCAGCTGCGCAAGAAGTTCGGCGGTTGATCCGACGGCTTCAGCGCGAGCAGGTAAAAGGGTAGCCTTGGCTACCCTTTTTCTTTTCTGCCGTTTTATCCACAGGTGGTGTTGCGCCTGTGCCCGTTCAGGATTCCGCCATGTCCCTCGATATCGTCATCCTCGCCGCCGGCCAGGGCACCCGCATGCGCTCGGCCCTGCCCAAGGTCCTGCATCCGGTCGCCGGCAAGCCCATGCTCGGCCACGTCATCGACACCGCCCGCCAGCTCTCGCCGCGCAAGATCCACGTGGTGATCGGCCACGGCGCCGAGCTGGTCCGCGAGCGCCTGGCGGCCGACGATATCCACTTCGTGCTGCAGAGCGAGCAACTCGGCACCGGCCATGCCGTGGCCCAGGCGCTGCCGGCGCTGGACGCGGACAAGGTGCTGATCCTCTACGGCGACGTGCCGCTGACCAGGGTCGAAACCCTCACCCGCCTGCTGGAGCAGGCCAACGATTCCCAGCTGGGCCTGCTGACGGTCAACCTGGCCGATCCCACCGGCTACGGCCGTATCGTCCGCGACGCCGCTGGCGTGGTGCAGGCGATCATCGAGCACAAGGATGCCAGCGACGCACAGCGTGCCATCCGCGAAGGTAATACCGGCATCCTCGCCGTGCCGGGCAGGCGCCTCGGCGACTGGCTGGGCCGCCTGTCCAACAGCAACGCCCAGGGCGAGTACTACCTGACCGACGTGATCGCCATGGCCGTGGCCGATGGCCTGGTAGTCGCCACCGAGACTGCCCAGGACGAGATGGAAGTGCTCGGCGCCAACGACCGCATCCAGCTGTCGCAGCTCGAATGCCATTATCAGCAGCGCATGGCCCGCCAACTGATGGCCCAGGGCGTGACCCTGCTCGACCCGCATCGTTTCGATGTGCGGGGCGAGGTCACCGTGGGGCGTGACATCACCATCGACATCAACGTGATCCTCGAAGGCAAGGTGGTCATCGAGGATTTTGTTTCGATCGGCCCGAACTGCGTGATCAAGGACTCGGTGCTGCGCCGCGGTGCCGTGGTGAAAGCCAACAGCCATCTGGAAGGCGCCGAGCTGGGCGAGGGCGCCGACTGCGGCCCGTTCGCCCGCCTGCGTCCGGGCGCCAAACTGGGCGCCAAGGCGCATGTCGGCAACTTCGTCGAACTGAAGAACGCGGTGCTGGGTGAGGGCGCCAAGGTCGGCCACCTGAGCTACCTGGGCGACGCCGAGATCGGTGCGCGCACCAACATCGGCGCCGGCACCATCACCTGCAACTACGACGGCGCCAACAAGCACCGTACCGTGCTGGGCGAGGACGTGTTCATCGGCTCCAACAGCGCCCTGGTCGCGCCGCTCAGCCTCGGTGACGGCGCCACCACCGGCGCCGGCTCCACCGTGACCCAGGATGTACCGGCCAAGGCCCTGGCCGTGGGGCGCGCCAAGCAACGCAACATCGAAGGCTGGAAGCGCCCGACCAAGAAATAGGGTGAGGCGATTCCCCTCAGGAAAGGCGGCCAAGGCCGCCTTTTGTCCATCGGGAACTTGACCAAACGCTTTCGTTGGGTTTTGATTCGCTCACTTATCTTTCGAATCGAAACTTAATGTCCAAGCGCAATACGCCACAACGCCGCCACGCCATCCTGGCCTTGCTCAACGAGCGGGGCGAAGTGGTCGTGGACGCACTGGCACAGCATTTCTCCACCTCGGAAGTTACGATTCGAAAGGACCTGGCCGAACTGGAGAAGAATGGCCTGTTGCTGCGCCGCTACGGTGGTGCCGTATCGATGCCGCAGGAGCTGATCGGTGAGCCGGCGCAGCCGGTGTCGCGGCACAAGCAGGCCATCGCCCGCGCGGCGGTGGGGCTGATCCGCGAGCACGCCCGGATCATCATCGACAGCGGCAGCACCACGGCGGCGATGATCCCGCAGCTCGGCCACAAGCCCGGCCTGGTGGTGATGACCAACTCGCTGAACGTGGCCAACGCCCTGCGCGATATCGAGCACGAGCCGATGCTGCTGATGACCGGCGGGACCTGGGACCCGCACTCGGAATCCTTCCAGGGCCAGGTGGCCGAGCAGGTGCTGCGCTCCTACGACTTCGACCAGCTGTTCATCGGCGCTGACGGGATCGACCTGGAACGCGGCACCACCACTTTCAATGAGCTGCTGGGTCTGTCCCGGGTCATGGCCGAGGTGGCCCGTGAGGTCATCGTCATGGTCGAGAGCGACAAGATCGGCCGGCGCATTCCCAACTTGGAACTGCCCTGGAGCAGCGTCCATACCCTGATCACCGACGACCGCCTGGACCTCCGGGTGGCCGAACAGATACGCGCGCGTGGAGTCCAGTTGACCCTCGCCGCCGCTTCCTGAGGAGAAACACTATGTGTGGCATCGTTGGCGCCGTCGCCGAACGCAACATCACCCCGATCCTGGTCGAAGGCCTCAAGCGCCTGGAATACCGCGGCTATGACAGCGCCGGCGTGGCGGTCTTCACCCAGGCCGGCGAACTGCAGCGTAGCCGCCGGGTCGGCAAGGTCGCCGAGCTGGAGCAGGCCCTGGCCGGCGAGCCGCTGACCGGCCATCTGGGCATCGCCCATACCCGCTGGGCGACCCACGGTGCGCCGAGCGAACGCAATGCCCACCCGCATTTCTCCGCCGACGAGCTGGCGGTGGTGCACAACGGCATCATCGAGAACCACGAGGAGCTGCGTGAGCGCCTCAAGGGCCTCGGCTACGTCTTCGCCTCGGACACCGACACCGAGACTATCGTCCACCTGCTGCACCACAAGCTGCAGCAGGGCGGCGACCTCACCGCCGCGCTCAAGGCCGCCATTCCCGAGCTGCACGGCGCTTACGGCCTGGCGGTGATCAGCGCCAGGCAGCCGGACCGCATCCTCGCCGCGCGCAGTGGCAGCCCGCTGGTGATCGGCCTGGGCCTGGGCGAGAACTTCCTCGCCTCCGACCAGCTGGCCCTGCGCCAGGTGACCGACCGTTTCATGTACCTGGAGGAGGGCGATATCGCCGAGATCCGCCGCGACAGCGTGCAGATCTGGGATGTCGACGGCCATTCCGTGCAACGTGAATCGGTGCAGTATCACGAGGGTGCCGAAGCCGCCGACAAGGGCGAGTATCGCCACTTCATGCTCAAGGAGATCCACGAGCAGCCCAAGGTCGTGCAGCGCACTCTTGAGGGCCGCCTGGGTGGCGACCACGTCCTGGTCCAGGCCTTCGGCCCGCAGGCCGCGGAACTGTTCGCCAAGGTGCGCAACGTGCAGATCGTCGCCTGCGGTACCAGTTACCATGCCGGCATGGTCGCCCGTTACTGGCTGGAGGCGCTGACCGGCATTCCCTGCCAGATCGAAGTGGCCAGCGAATTCCGCTACCGCCAGGTGGCGGTACAGCCGGACAGCCTGTTCGTCACCATTTCCCAGTCCGGCGAGACCGCCGACACCCTGGCCGCCCTGCGCAACGCCAAGCGGTCCGGCTACCTGGCCAGCCTGACCATCTGCAACGTCGGCACCAGTTCCCTGGTCCGTGAATCCGACCTGACCCTGCTGACCCAGGCCGGTCCGGAAATCGGCGTGGCCTCGACCAAGGCCTTCACCACCCAGCTGGTCTCCCTGCTGCTGCTGACCCTGGCCCTGGGCCAGGTGCGCGATACCCTGCAAGCCGGTGTCGCTGCCGAGCTGGTGGAAGAACTGCGTCGCCTGCCGACCCGCCTGGGCGAGGCGCTGGCCATGGACAAGACCGTGGAGAAAGTCGCCGAGCTGTTTGCCGAGAAGCACCACACCCTGTTCCTCGGCCGCGGCGCCCAGTACCCGGTGGCCATGGAAGGTGCGCTCAAGCTCAAGGAAATCTCCTACATCCATGCCGAGGCCTACCCGGCCGGGGAACTCAAGCATGGCCCGCTGGCCCTGGTGGACGGCGACATGCCGGTGGTCACCGTGGCGCCGAACAACGAGCTGCTGGAGAAGCTCAAGTCCAACCTGCAGGAAGTGCGCGCCCGTGGCGGCCAGCTGATCGTCTTCGCCGACGAGGACGCCGGCCTGGGCAACGGCGAGGGCACCCAGGTGATCAACATGCCGCACATCCACGATGTACTGGCGCCGATCCTCTACACCGTGCCGCTGCAGCTGCTGTCCTACTACGTGGCCGTGCTCAAGGGCACCGACGTGGACCAGCCGCGCAATCTGGCCAAGTCGGTGACGGTGGAGTGATTCGCCCGGGTGAAATCCGGGAGGTGTGGGATGCAAATAAAGGTTCATCCGTACAAATAAAGTTTCATCCTTATAAATAAAGTTTCATCCTGAGCCTGCATCCGCTATGTTGATGTCATCGACACAGCGGGGGCAGGCTTTCTCATGTCTGGAACATTCAAGGGGCTGACCCAGGCCCAGATCGATAGAAGGCTCAAGGACGGGCGTGGCCAAGGCCAGGGATCAGACTACAAGCCGTTCATCTACACCAGGGACGTGTCCTCGCTGGGTCGCTCCCACCGCCTGCCTGGCAGCAAGACCCGGCGTTTACACCATCTTCTATCCGATCTTGAACTGGCCATCTTCCTGACCTTGGATCGGTCTCCCCATGTCACCGATATCCGTGAACAGTTTCCGATGCGGGTCGAAGATACGGTGCGCATCGCCGAGGAGCTTGGCCTGCCCCACGGTCGTTACAAGGGTACCCCGCAGGTACTGACCAGCGACTTTCTGGTGGATTTCGAAGATCCTCAGCGCCCGAGTATCGCGATTCAGGCCAAGTACAGTACCGACCTGCAGAAGCCTGAAGTTATCGAGAGGCTTGAGCTTGAAAGGCGCTACTGGCAGGAAAAAGGTATTCCCTGGGTCATCGTCACGGAGCGCGAGGTATCCAAGGTGGCATTTGCCAATATCCAATGGCTCTATCCTGCCCATGCTGAAGACGACATCGCTCAGGACGATATCGCCCATTACCAGCAGCTGTTTCTGCTCGAATTTCAGCGTCACCCAGACCGGAAGCTGACCGCTATTGCCCAAGGACTGGATACCTCCTGCCAACTGGAGGCCGGTCAGGCGCTCTATTGGCTACGCCAGTTGCTGGCCCGGCACTGTTTCCTTTTCGATCTTGACACTCCTTACCGGGAGCTGAAGCCGAAAGACCTGGTTGCCAACTCTCATAAAATGCATCAGGAGCTGAGCAGTGTTGCCCGTTAATCAGGTGTTCCGGATGGGGGAACTGCGAAAGCGCCTGCTCTGGTCAGGTACCGAGCAGGCAATCTGGATCGATATCGATTCGGACACGGCGTTGCCCGAACCGATATCGATTGCAGAGCTGGAGCGTCTGCTCATGGAGCGGGAGCTGGAGAGCATTGCCGATCCCTTCGAGGAGACAGTCCTACGGGAGGTTGAGGAGGGTTCCCTTGATCAGCAGAAGCGTGATGAAGCTTGGGCAATGCTGGCGGATTTTATGCACGATCCCCAGCTTTTCGTGCGGCGCCCCAGAGGGCTCATTGTCAGAGGCATCATGGAGCGCCATGGTGTCACCAATCAGACGGTGTACAGGTTACTGAGGCGCTACTGGCAGCGAGGCATGTGCAGGAATGCCCTCTTGCCGGACTATGTCAACTCGGGCGCCCGTGGCAAGCGCAGAAAGCCGAACCAGGCCAAGCTGGGCAGGCCCAGAGTGGTGATGGAGGGGAAAGGGAGCAATGTCACGCCGGACATCGAGCGCATTTTTCGCCGGGTCATCGAGGAACGCTTGCTCAAGGAAAAACATCCGTCCATTCCTGATGCCTACGCCTCCGGGCTGAACCTGCTCCGTGCTGTTCTGCCGGAGCTGCCGACCTCCGAACTGCCTACATTGGGGCAGTTCCGTTACTTCTATGGGCGCGAATATCACTTCACCGACACCTTGCCACGCAGGGTGTCCGCAGTGGATTTTGCCAAGGACTTCCGACCGCTCAGCAGTACATCGACGACCGAGGCACTGGGGCCCGGATACCGCTACCAGATAGATGCCACCATCGCCGATATCTATCTGGTTTCAGAACATGATCGCAGCCTTATCGTCGGCAGGCCTGTCGTTTACATGGTGATCGACGTGTTCAGCCGCATGGTCGTTGGTATGTACGTCGGATTCGAGGGGCCTTCCTGGGTCAGTGCCATGGTGGCATTGGCCAACACGGTCGCCGACAAGGTTGAGTATTGCCTCCAGTATGGCGTGGAGATCGATGCCAGCGACTGGCCGGTCAAAGGCTTGCCGGATGTGGTGCTGGCCGATAAGGGCGAACTGAATGGCACCAAGGTGGAAGCATTTTCCCAAGCCTTCGGCGTTCGCATCGAGAATGCCCCGGCCAGGCGAGGAGATGCCAAGGGTATCGTCGAGCGTTATTTCCGGACGGTGCAGGAGCGTTTCAAGCCCTATGCCTGCGGTGTGGTCGAGGACAATACCAGCCGGAAGCGGGGTGGCCACGACTACAGGCTTGATGCCAGTCTGACCTTGCCTGAATTCACGAAGATCATCATCGCCGGCATCCTCTACCACAACAACTTCCACACCTTGAGCAAATACGACAGGACCTCTGGTATGCCTGGCGATCTGCCAGCCATCCCGGTCATGCTGTGGAACTGGGGCTTGGCCAACCTGACCGGCCGGTTACGTACTGCGCCCGAGGAGCTGGTGCGGATCAATCTTTTGCCCCATGAGTCGGCCACGGTTTCGGAGCTGGGAATCAGGCTGTTCGGCTGCTTCTACACCTGCCAGGAAGCAATCAGGGAAGGTTGGTTTCACCGAGGCCAGGGGCGCCGGCCGACAGGGGTAACGGTCGCATACGATCCGCGTAGCGCCGACCATATCTACCTGCGGCCGTCCAATAGTCTCAAGGACTACTGGGTTTGCGATCTGGCCGACCGTAGTCGACGCTTCAGGGGGATGACCTTCTGGGATGTCTGGCTGCTGTCCAGAGAGGAACGGCGTAGCGATACCAACGCGGCGGCTGAAGCTTTGGTAGAGAGAGGCAGTCTTCTGAAGCAGATCGAGTCCATCGTTGCCCAGGCAGAGGATGCCAGTCCGGTCAAAACGGGTATGACCACGAAGGATCTGGGAACCCAGATCCGCGAGAACAAGCAGCAGGAAAAGCGCCAGGAACGCCAGAAAACAGCATTCAAACTGGAGAAATCACAGCAGAAAAAGCCAGCCGAGGTGATCCCACTGCGGGGCGAGAAGCAGGAAGATTATGCCTTCCCAGATCTCAGTGACCTGATATTCAAGGAGGAAGAGGATGACTGAAGAATTCCAGCGCGGAGTCATTCCCCTGGCGCGTTACCAGGAGCAGCAGCTTCCTGAGTATCAGGACAATCCGCTCATCAGCGCATTGCCTCCGATTCCTGATCTGCAGGAGGTGGTCGGTCTATTGCAGCAGCTTCCCGGTTTCGAGCCGCAGGAGGCGCTTCTGGATGGTCGGCTCAGGGCACATGCAATTGCCCGCCTGTTGCACGGCTTCTTCCAGCCGCTGAGCCATCACTTGGAGCTGGAGAGCAAGATCAGCCTGATGATCCGTCAAGGGTACATCGGTCGGAATCCGGCCAGTGGTGCCTGGTATGCGCACCTGCAGAATGGCTATCGCCGTGTCGAGGAGGAGGATCTGGATGCGGCGGTGTACCAGAGTGTCTCCTCTACGGCCAACAGCCTGTCGCTGTTCGGCTGCTCCGGTTGCGGCAAGACGCGCACGCTGGAGCGGATTCTGGGCATGTACCCCCAAGCCCTCCATCACCCTGATTACAACATCACTCAACTGGTCTATCTGAAGGTCGACTGCCCAATTGACGGTGACTTGGATGAGCTGTGCCTGAGCTTCTTCAACGAAGTAGACAAGATCCTGGGTACCTACTACAGCCGTAGCCACGGACGCAAGAAGCTGGGTACCAAACGTCTGCTGGCATCCATGTGCCAGGTAGCCAATCTGCACGCGCTCGGAGTGCTGATCATCGACGAGGTTCAGAACCTCAACGAGGCACGCTCCGGTGGTGCCGAAAAAATGCACAATTTCTTCGTGTCGCTGGTGAACACCATCGGTGTTCCGATCATTCAGGTCGGCACCCACCGGGCCAGCAAGTTCTTCCAGCGCACGTTCCGGGCTGCTCGGCGGGTCTCCGGGTTGGGCAGCATCCGCTGGGATAGGTTGCCTCGGGACGAGCATTGGAAGCGTCTGTTGAAGCGGCTCTGGAAGTATCAGTGGCTGCGAAATGCGGCGCCGCTGGATGATGAACTGGAGGCTACGATGTACGACCTCACCCAAGGGGTCATGGACATCATCATCAAGCTGTTCGCGCTGGCGCAGATCCGGGCGATAGTGACAGGTGTCGAGTGCATCAAGCCGCTGTTGCTGCGCAGGGTTTTCGAGGACGAGTTCAAACCGGTCCATCCGATGCTAGCGGCCTTGCGGAGCGGTAGGCCCGAGCTGATCGCCAAATATGACGACCTGCTGATGCCAGAGATCGAGGGACGGTTGCTGGCCCTGACTCGCTCTCTGGATAGCGTCCCCCAACCTAAACCGCCGGCCCCTCCGGCAGATGACAAGGCAAAGCGGCTGGCCGCCCTGCTCGAAGGTATGGAAATCCCGAGGGACATCGCCATTCCCATGGCCGATGAATTGTTGGCGGAGAATCCGGACATCCCGCTGGCGGCCCTGATTCACAAGGCCACGGCCTACCTCGCGCAGGACGCTCCCAAGAGGCCCGGCATTTCCAGAGTTAAGCGGACGGAGTGGGGGTGCCTATCCGAGGAGGATCTGCGCCGACGTTATGCCGATGGGCCTGAAAGCGAGGCCTATGACAGATTCAAGCAGGCTGGCTTGATCCTCGATCTGCGGCCTCTGCTGAGAGCGAGCTGAAATGTACTTCCCCAGGCTCTACCCGGACGAACTGCTTTACAGCGGTATTGCCCGGTGCCGGGTACATCTGGGGATAGGCAACCACAAGACCTTGCTGCACATGCTTTTCGGTGACAGCAAGGTTGCCGCGATTACCGATCTGCCTACACACCTGACTGCGTTGGCGAACAACACGGGCTTGGATGCGGAAGGCATGATCCTGAATCACACGCTGTTCCCGCTCTATGCCCCTTTCATTCCGCCGGAGCGCCGTACCGATCTTTTTCAGGCCATGCTTGCTCCCGACCGGCCGACGATTGGTCTGTCTGGGGCCTCGACGGCCTTGGTCAAGTGGCCCGATTGGCTGCGTTACTGCCCGATCTGCTTTGAAGATATGGCTGCGCGCTACGGTGAACCCTACTGGCGGCGTAGCTGGCAGATTCAAGGGATAGATGCCTGTCCCGAGCATGGCTGTCAGCTCCTGAACTCACCTATCCCGTTCCGTCGAGCGCAGCGGCACGAGTTTCATCCAGCCTCCCCACTGTTTCTTCCACCTGATCTTCACGTGAGTCCTGCGGGCGAGGAGGCTATCAGGCTCGCCAAGGCTGCTATGCAGCTGCTGGCGCTCGAAGAGGTGCAATCGCCTGGCTACGGACGCTGGACCAACCTGTACCGGCACCTGGCAACAGAGTGCGGCGCCAGACGCGGCCGTCAGGTCAGGGCTGAAGTCATCTGGGAGAAGATTCTGGCATCCCATCGCAGGGATTGGCTTGCTGCGAACGGTCTGCTGACATCCGGAGAGCCTCCGCCCTGGCTGTTGGCGATATTCAGGAAGCATCGCAAGGGATTCAGTGCGCTGCAGCATCTGATCGTCTGGACCAGCCTGCGCCCTGGCCAGCATGCTGGCGAGCTGATCAGCGAGGCGAAGATTCGCCAGGTCGACCCTGCCTCCGACCGGTCAGTGCAGCTGCTCCCCGCTGAATTTGAGCAAAAGCAGCAATACCGAGCCGTTTGGCTGCAAGCACTGGATAACCACGGTGGCGCCAAGGCAGCCAGGCAAAACGGAGGAGAGGCATGTTACGCCTGGCTCTATCGTCATGACCGAAGCTGGCTGATGGCTGAGAATCAGGCCAGACCGCGCCGACAGGGCAACAACAGCCATGTTGACTGGCAAGCGCGGGACAGAAAGCTGGTACGCCTGCTGATCCGAATTGGCAGAGACAGCGAAGAAGACCGGAGCCTTCCGCGCAGGAGTCGCAACTGGTTCCTGCAGCAGCTACCCCATCGGGCATCAGTCGAGCATCATCTCGCTCAACTGCCCCTGTGCCGCACTTTCCTGGATCGCTATGCCGAGTCTGTCGGGGAATATCAGATCCGTCGCCTGACTGCAGCAATGCTGGAGGATGTACAGACTGGCATAACGTCCAGGCGCTGGGAGCTGGAAAAGCGTTGTGGGTTAGAAAAGAGCAAGATGGCACCTCTGACCACTGAATTCATTCGATTGGTAGGAAGTTGGATTGAATAGGACAGTATTTCGTCAGATCCCGAACGGATCCAGGTTGCTGGCCGTTGGAAATTTTTTCAGGGCCCCGACTTCGGCGGCCGAGTGGCGCTTGGCGGCTCTCTTTGAGCGTAACGGTAAGTTGCAGTTGCAGCGGTTCGCACAGGAGATGTCGTGTGTCTTGGCTGTTGGTCGCGAGTTTCTTGGCGAAGAAGGGGCTCCTTATCGTCCCAGTGGTTTCAAGAAGACGGTGGTGCTTCCTGCAATAGATACCTGGCGGGAACGGCAGTTGGGTGAGTGCCCACGTCTGGCCAGAAGGCTTGCTGCAAATCCTGAGATATCTGGACAGCGATGCTTTGTGTTCGAGGTCAATGGTCTGACCGTCTGGCTGCCGAAATTCGAGCTGGCGCGAAAAATGTTCTTCCACGCTGCCTTCATCGTCCGTGCAGCCTTCGCACCGAATGGCTTGGACATGGCCTTCACGGTCTACAGAGAGGGCGATGTTGTTCATATCCATACGCCCCCGAAGACAGGTGCGCCAAGTCAGCTTCTCAAAATCAAGGGATACAGAGACCATTTCAGTTGGCTGCTGCTGAATCAGGATGTGAAGCGATCCTTCGAGTCAATCTGGCAAAGCCTCAATCAAAGGCAAGAGCGGGTACCGCAAGAGTCGGCGTATGCCAGGTGGCAGTTCGACTTCATGGCACCCCCTTCCCTCGTGGGTACCACCATGGATGTGCGAGGCCCCTTTGATCCGGAAAGCAACGAATTGCTGGTCTGGGAGATCGAAAAGCTTCAGGGGCTCCGGTTTAGCCATCGCGGTGATATTTTTTTCCACCATCCTGCTCTCAAGTTACCCGTCAGGGGAGATAGCACAGGCTGTGTATCCGTGCCATCGGGAGGCAAGGAGTTGGAGGTGGATACTGACGAAGAGCCGACTGCTGCCAAGGAGCAGAGGTTGATTCACCTGCCCGTTGAGGGAGTCACGTTTGATGCTCAGCTGCGCACCAAGATCGCCTACAACGGGGAGCGTGCCAACGCTCATGGCAAGAAGGTCGACGACGAGCAATGCCCGAGCAGAGAAAGTCAACTCTTCGGCGTGGCTGATCCTGTGAGCGAGGGCAGCATAGCGTCAGGAGAATTCCAACAACTGGGTGAGGGAGAGGGTGATGGGGACGAGCATGAACGGCTTGCAGATCGCTTCTCGCTGCTCCGAGAGATTCTTGAACAAATCACTCAAGAGTCTGGAATTGCGTTGGTAGCACTGGAGGTGAAGCCTCTGCCGCCCGTTCCACGTTGCAGCTACCACATGATCGATCACGAAAAATCACGCTGTTATCTGCTGGCAAGGTTCAAGCTGCGAAACGGCGAACAACGCTATCTTCTAGAAATAGATACCTCAGACAACCGGAAGACCATGTCAACGCGGATCATGGGCTTCAAAGCAGGTGTTGAAGCCGAGAAATGCATCGACAAGTTCCTGAGGCAGACAGTGAAAGGTTCGTTGCGCTGGCCGCGCACTATGACGGGCTTCTGTGAGCCTTTGCACTCTGTGCATCACCCGAAAGAAAGCTCATCTGGGGCCAACCATGCCCGGGTGTTCGACTGGAAGCAGCGGATACGCGCGGCCCTAGGCTGATTGCAGAATACACCGCAGTTCGGCTGCGATACATCTTGTCGCGCACTGCGTGCAGCCTCCCCGAAACTGCCCGGAGCCGTGCCAAGGCGATATAGGCCCCTTGGGAGTCGGCAAGACGCATCTGGCCATCGCACTGCGCTATCGGGCGGCGCAGTGCGGCATCAAGACCCGCTTCATCACTGCGGCCGACCTTGGTGCCGCAACTGGGCGCGGACCAGCGTAACCGTCCGGGCATCCCGGCTGGCTTGACCCCGCCAAGCTAAGAGATGGTGGCAGTTCGTGGATGCCGTTTCCCGGGTGCACGCGATCCGAGACCACGCGATCAAGCAGGAAAACGAGCACCTGGGCTTGCCTGACTGACCGCAGGCCGGCGACGACAAGGTGGAAAAGTTCGGCGTGTGGCTCTGGCGGCAACGATCCCGCGAAGGGCGGACGGTGCTTGAGCTGTTGAACGTAAGCATGCGGGCAAACCGTCTTGCGCGACTATGCCGGATGCCACCTATGCGGCAGCAGCTCTGCAATCTCACTCGCCCGCTGCGTCGGCAACCGTGTCAGCACATCCTTGAGATAGGCATACGGATCGTGCCCATTATTACGGGCCGACTGGATCAAACTCATGATCGCAGCAGCGCACTTGAGCATGCGATCCCGCGCCGAGCATTTGAGAAGGCAACGGGATGAACGCTGGCTGGATAGCCGTGGTTTTCTGGGTATGCAGCCGAATCCATTTGTGGACGAGGTTGGCATTGAGGCTGTAGCCCAAGGCGATGTTTGCGATGGAGGCACCGGGTTCAGAACACTCCTGAATGACCTGGGCCTTGAAAGATTTGCTGTAGGTACGGCGCTGAGGGGGCATGGAAAATCCTCTTGATGGGCCATGGCCTTCGGCGGCGGTGTCGGGAAGGTGTGTTGGCCGGACGGATACTGTTGAACTACGTTGTCTGGGGCAACGGAAGTGTTTCGGCCCGACTCTGGAACGCGATCCGCAGCGACGACTGGGCAATTCCGCACGTTGGCCTGAGCTGCCTCGGGGAAATCGTCGGCTGGGCGCGCCCAGACGAGTTTCCGCCAAGGAACATGCAGACGAGCAAGGGGCTGCGGGCACTCGGCTACAACGTGAGGATCGGTGTTTGATCGAGGCGCCTGTGGCACACGCAGGCTGACGAGCCAGGCGCTGTCCATGGCCTGATCAGGCCGCCCCGCTGCGCCTTGCCTGAGCAGTTGACCTGCATCAATGGGGCGGGAGATCGCTGTACATTGACTCTTGAAGTTTGTCCTGGTAAGCGCAATATCTTGCAAAGTCTTGTAAGGATTTCCTTGGCCGGAACCGCAAAGCGACGCGATTGGAGCGGGTGAGATGAAAGCGCACCTACAGGTGATTTTCACGCTCGATGAATTGGCTGCGTACTTGAAAGTCGGCAAGCGGACGCTTTATCGGCTCGCGCGCACGGGGACATTCCGGCTTTCAAGGTGGGCGGGACGTGGCGGTTTCGTCAAAGTGAAATCGATCGGTGGATCAATGATCAGACCCAAGCCGGAGCAAAGAAGGAGGTGATGCGCAAGCGTGAACAGCAGAAGTCATCTGAGCAGCCCGTGTCGCTTGGGCGCACTGTCCGGCGCAGCAGGCAAAGGGCTTGAGTAACTCGTTTTTCAATTTTTCTGGAGGTATGACATGGACATCAATTTCAAGAAGTTGGCCCCCTGGAACTGGTTCAAGAACGAGCAGCAAGAGCAGCAGACCGCCTCTTCCCTGCCGGTGCAGCGCAATGACCTGCCGGCGGCGAGCGGGCCAGTCAGCCCGATCCTGCAACTGCATCGCGAGATCGACCGGCTGTTCGATGACGCGTTCCGGGGCTTCGGTTTTCCGGCGCTGGCCATGCCGCGGCTGCCATCCGATTGGTCGGGCATGCTGAAGCCGGCCCTGGATATCCAGGAAACCGACAAGCAGTACAAGATTGCCCTAGAAGTGCCCGGTGTCGAGGAGAAGGACATCCAGATCACCCTCGACAACGACGTGCTGGTGGTGCGTGGCGAAAAGCGCCAGGAACAGGAGAAGAAGGAAGGTGGCTTCCACCGTGTGGAGCGCTCCTACGGCAGCTTTCAGCGTGCCTTGAACCTGCCTGACGACGCCAACCAGGATTCGATCAAGGCATCGTTCAAGAACGGGGTGCTCACGGTCACGATCGACAAGCGCGAGGTCAGCGCGCCGAAGCAGGGACGTTCGATCCAGATCAACAGCTGACGTCGCCGGCTCGTTCGTCACAAGAAAAACCCGGTACGAGACGAGGTGTCGCGGCTCGCGATGCCTCGTCGCCTCAACTTTCTCAGGAGCATCAGCATGGCCAGAAAACAATGCCAGGTCTGTGGCCAACCCGCCACCGTGCGGGTGGAAGCCAATCTCAACGGTCGTCACAGCACCATGCTGTTGTGTGACGACCATTACCGCCAACTGGTGCGCCAGCAAAAGCGCACCGTCTCGCCGCTGGAAGCCTTGTTCGGCTCGCGCAGCGGCCTGTTCGAGGACTTCCTCGGCAGTGATTTCTTCCGCATCGGCGACGACGCGACGCCCGTTGCCGCCGATACCGATGACGTGGTCGATGCCTCGTTCGGCGAGCCCGCCGCCGCAGGTTCGGGTGCGCCGCGCCGTCGCGGCAGTGGTTTGGCCAGCCGCATCAGCGAACAGTCGGAAGCCCTGCTGCAGGAGGCCGCCAAACACGCTGCCGAATTTGGCCGCTCCGAGGTGGATACCGAACATCTGCTGCTGGCGCTGGCCGACAGCGACGTGGTCAAGACCATCCTGGGTCAGTTCAAGATCAAGGTCGATGACCTCAAGCGGCAGATCGAGTCCGAGGCCAAGCGCGGAGACAAGCCATTCGAGGGCGAGATCGGCGTGTCGCCCCGCGTGAAGGATGCGCTCAGCCGCGCCTTCGTGGCCTCCAATGAACTCGGCCATTCCTATGTCGGTCCGGAGCACTTCCTGGTCGGTCTGGCCGAGGAAGGCGAAGGTCTGGCCGCCAACCTGCTGCGCCGCTACGGCCTGACGCCGCAGGCGCTGCGCCAACAGGTCAGCAAGGTGGTCGGCAAGGGCGCCGAGGATGGTCGCGCCGAGACGCCGACCAACACGCCGGAACTCGACAAGTACTCGCGTGACCTGACCAAGATGGCGCGCGACGGTAAGCTCGACCCGGTGATCGGCCGCGCGCAGGAGATCGAGACCACCATCGAGGTGCTGGCCCGGCGCAAGAAGAACAACCCGGTGCTGATCGGCGAGCCGGGCGTGGGCAAGACCGCCATCGTCGAGGGGCTGGCGCAGCGCATGGTGGCGGGCGAAGTGCCCGAGACGTTGCGCGACAAGCGCCTGGTGGAACTCAACATCAACGCAATGGTGGCTGGCGCCAAGTACCGGGGCGAGTTCGAGGAGCGCGTGCAGAAGGTGCTGAAGGAAATCTCCGAGCATCAGGGCGAGCTGATCCTGTTCATCGACGAGGTACACACCATCGTTGGCGCCGGCCAGGGCGGTGGCGAAGGCGGGCTGGACGTGGCCAACGTGTTCAAACCGATGATGGCGCGCGGCGAACTGAACCTGATCGGCGCCACCACGCTCAACGAGTACCAGAAATACATCGAGAAGGATGCCGCGCTGGAGCGCCGCTTCCAGCCGGTGACGGTGCCCGAGCCGACAGTGGCACAGGCCATCATGATTCTGCGCGGCCTGCGCGACACCTTCGAGGCGCACCACAAGGTCAGCATCTCCGAGGACGCGATCATCGCGGCGGCTGAGTTGTCCGACCGCTACATCACCGCCCGCTTCCTGCCCGACAAGGCCATCGACCTGCTCGACCAGGCGGCCGCGCGCGTGAAGCTGTCGGCCACGGCCCGGCCGGTGGCCGTGCAGGAGCTGGAGTCCGAACTGCACCAGCTGCGGCGTGAACAGGATTACGTGGCCGCGCGCAAGCAGTACGACAAGGCCGCAGAGCTCGGCAAGCGCATCGAAGCCAAGGAGGCCGAGCTCAAGAAGC
This sequence comes from Pseudomonas sp. GD03875, assembly GCF_029840585.1. NCBI lineage: Bacteria > Pseudomonadati > Pseudomonadota > Gammaproteobacteria > Pseudomonadales > Pseudomonadaceae > Pseudomonas > Pseudomonas sp. GD03875. The sequence continues at coordinate 47,356 of NZ_JAOCCV010000016.1, forward strand.
TGATCGAGGACTGGGAGCGGGAGCGGGCCTCCGGCAGTGCCGAAGTCAAGGCGGAACATGTGGCCCAGATCGTTTCGCGCCTGACCGGTATCCCGGTCAACGAGTTGACGGTGGAAGAGCGCGAAAAGCTGCTGCACTTGGAGCAACGGCTGCACGAGCGTCTGGTGGGACAAGACGAGGCGGTCTGTGCCGTGGCCGATGCCGTGCGGCTGTCTCGCGCCGGTCTGCGCGAAGGCAGCAAACCGGTGGCTACCTTCCTGTTCCTGGGCCCGACCGGGGTGGGCAAGACCGAGCTCGCCAAGGCATTGGCCGAATCGATCTACGGCGATGAGCACGCCCTGTTGCGCATCGACATGTCGGAATATGGTGAACGCCACACCGTGGCGCGGCTGGTGGGCGCGCCTCCGGGCTATGTCGGTTACGACGAAGGCGGTCAGCTCACCGAGAAGGTGCGGCGCAAGCCCTACAGCGTGCTGCTGCTCGACGAGATCGAGAAGGCACACCCCGACGTCTACAACATCCTGCTGCAGGTGTTCGATGACGGCCGCCTCACCGACGGCAAGGGCCGGGTGGTAGATTTCACCAACACCATCATCATCGCCACGTCCAACCTGGGTTCGGACATCATCCAGCGGCGGCTGAAGGCGCGCGGGGCGGCCGGCGAGGAGTACGAAAAGACCAAGGCCGAGGTGATGGACGTGTTGCGCGGCCACTTCCGTCCCGAGTTCATCAACCGCATCGACGAGATCATCGTCTTCCATGCGCTGGGCAAGGAGGAGATTCGCCACATCGTCGGCCTGCAGCTCGATCGCGTGGCCCGCAACGCCGCCAGCCAGGGCGTGACGCTCACCTTCGATCAGACGCTGATCGATCATTTCGCGGAAGAAGGCTACAAGCCCGAGTTCGGTGCGCGTGAACTCAAGCGCCTGATCCGCAGCGAGCTGGAAACCGCGCTGGCACGCGAGATGCTCGGCGGCGGAATCGGCAAGGGCGATCACGCCAGCGCACGCTGGGACGGCAAGGCCGAACGCGTGGTGTTCGAACGCCATGAGTCACCGCAGACTCCGGCCGAGCCAGAGCAGCCGGATGCCGCGAAGGCGGCCGAGGCGCCGCATGGCGACGCGGGTAAGGGCTCGCGCAAGAAGAAGTCGGCGAGCGACGCGTCTTAATGTTGGGAGAGGCTGCCGTGTCCGATCCCATCGGCCTGGCATGGGCAGCCTCCCTGGCCTCGATCGCGGTGGCGGTCGTGGCCGCGGGTCACGCGGTCGTCTACAAGCGTGATCCGCGGTCGGCCACGCTCTGGGTGCTGCTGATCGGGATGCTGCCGCTGCTCGGATCGCTGTTGTACCTGCTGTTCGGCATCAACCGCTACCAGCGACGGGCACGACGGCTTTACCCGAGCGCCAGCCATCCAACCCGGGCGACCGGCCCGGCGCAGGGAGACGACGCGCAGCCGGCGGCGCTTGCCGGTCTGGCTGCATTGGTCGGCCGCACCACTGGCCAGCCGCTGACGCGTGGCAACCGTATCGATCCGTTGGTGGGTGGCGAACAGGCCTACCCGACCATGCTCGCCGCCATCGAGTCGGCCCGACACAGCATCTTGCTGGCCTCCTACATCTTTGACGGCGTGGGTATCGGCGAGCAGTTCGTCGATGCCCTGAACCGGGCGCGTGCGCGTGGCGTACAGGTACGGGTGTTGATCGACGATGTCTACGCCCGATGGGCGCGTCACAGCGCCTACAAGCGATTGCAGCGTTGCGGCGTGACGGTTGCCGCTTTCAACCCGACGCTGATCCCTGCCCGTCTGCATGCAGTGCACCTGCGCAACCACCGCAAGCTGCTGGTGATCGACGGCGCGTTGGGCTTCACCGGCGGCATGAACATCGCCTGTCCCTATTGGCAGCCCGATGCACCCGCGCAGGCTTTTCGTGATCTGCATTTTCGGCTGCGAGGGCCGGTAGTGGTGCAGCTCATGCACTGTTTCACCAAGGATTGGTGCGACACCACGGGCGAGCAGCTCGATGAGCGTTTCTGGGCCAATGAGCCCATGTCAGTCGAGGAGGCTGGAGGCAGTCTGGCGCGAGGCATCGAGGCCGGTCCCGATGAAACCCTGGACCGCATGCGGTGGATCTTCACGGGCGCGCTGAGCGCGGCGCGACATTCGGTGCGCATCTGGACGCCTTACTTCGTGCCCGATCAGCCAATCATCGCCGCCTTGAACACAGCCGCTTTGCGGGGGGTACGCATCGAGGTGCTGACGCCTGCCAATGGTGATCACCCGGGCGTGCAGTGGGCCGCGCGCGCCCATTACTGGCAGGTGATGGAACATGGTGCCCGCATTTTTGAGCGCCCCGGGCCTTTCGATCACACCAAATTGATGCTGGTCGATGGTCTCTGGTGCTGCCTGGGGTCAGCCAACTGGGACGCGCGCAGCCTACGGCTCAACTTCGAGTTCAACGTTGAAGTCTATGACACTGCACTGTGCACGCAGCTGGAGGCGCTGTTCGACGGGGTCCGCAATGCATCGGTACCGGTGTTGCCCAGGATGCTGCGGGAGCGCCCGCTGGCGGTGCGATTGCGCGATGGCTTGGCACGCCTGTTCACACCCATTCTCTAACGACAGTTTGTCGAGGAGCAACGCGTCATGGAAAAGAAGAATCAATGGAACACCGGCTACTGGATCGTCGCCGTATTGCTGCTGCTGACGCTGCAGAACTACTGGCAAACGGCAAAGACCGTCGAGCCCGTGCCCTACAGCGAGTTCGAGAAGGCGCTGGCCGAGGGTCGAGTGGCGGAAGTGCTGGTGTCGGATCGCAGCGTGACCGGGCGTCTGAAGTCGCCGGACAGCCGGGGCAAAACGACGATCGTGGCGACCCGGGTCGAACCCGATCTTGCCGATCGCCTGTCGAAGTACGACGTGCCCTATGCCCGCGTGGTGGAGAGCACCTGGCTGCGCGATGTGTTGTCGTGGATCCTGCCGGCGGTGGCTTTCTTCGGCGTCTGGTTCTTCCTGTTCCGCCGCTTCGCCGAGAAGCAGGGCATGGGCGGGTTCCTCAGCATCGGCAAGAGCCGCGCCAAGGTGTTCATGGAGAAAAACACCGGTGTGACCTTTGCCGATGTGGCCGGCGTCGATGAGGCCAAGGCGGAGCTGGTCGAAATCGTCGATTTCCTGAAGAACCCGCAGGACTATGGTCGTCTTGGGGCGCGCATTCCGAAGGGCGTGCTGCTGGTCGGTCCGCCCGGCACCGGCAAGACCTTGTTGGCCAAGGCTGTGGCGGGTGAAGCGGGCGTACCGTTTTTCTCCATTTCGGGTTCGGAATTTGTCGAGATGTTCGTCGGGGTGGGCGCGGCGCGCGTGCGCGACCTGTTCGAGCAGGCACGCGGCCAGGCGCCGGCGATCATCTTCATTGATGAACTGGATGCTTTGGGCCGCGCACGCGGTGTCGGAGGACCGACCGGCGGACACGACGAGCGTGAGCAGACGCTGAACCAGTTGCTCACCGAAATGGATGGCTTCGACAGCTCGGTCGGGCTGATCATCCTCGCCGCCACCAACCGGCCGGAGATCCTCGATCAGGCCTTGCTTCGTGCCGGTCGCTTCGACCGTCAGGTGCTGGTGGACCGGCCCGACAAGAAAGGTCGCCTGGATATCCTGAAGGTCCATGTCAAGAAGATCACCCTGGCCCACGGTGTAGATCTGGAACAGGTGGCGGCGTTGACCACCGGCTTTTCCGGCGCTGATCTGGCCAATCTCGTGAACGAAGCAGCGCTGAACGCGACGCGGCGCAGGGCGCAGGCTGTGGAACTGCAAGACTTCACCGCCGCCATCGAGCGCATCGTGGCCGGCCTGGAAAGGAAGAACCGTGTGCTCAATCCGAAGGAGCGGGAAACCGTGGCCTATCACGAGATGGGGCATGCGCTGGTGGCGCTGGCGCTGCCCGGCACCGATCCGGTACACAAGATTTCAATCGTGCCGCGTGGCATCGGTGCACTCGGCTACACCCTGCAGCGGCCCACCGAAGACCGATTTCTGATGACACGTGCTGACCTCGAGCACAAGATCGCCGTGCTCCTGGGAGGGCGCGCGGCTGAGAAGCTCGTGTTTGGCGAGCTGTCCACAGGGGCTTCAGACGATCTCGCGCGGGCCACCGACATTGCCCGTGACATGATTACGCGCTTCGGCATGGATGAGAGCTTGGGGTACGTTGCTTTTGAGGCGCAGAGGCCGCGTTTTCTTGATGCGCCTGAACTGGTACAGGGTGGCTGCCGGGTAGCCGAATCGACTCAGACACGCATCGACCAAGCCATCCGTGACATCGTGATGGGTGTGTTTGATCGTGCATACCGAATTCTCGAAATCAACCGAGAAGTGCTGGAGCGGTGCGCGCGCGAACTGCTCGCACGGGAAACGCTGGATGAATACAGCATCCGGCAACTGACGCAGGGGCTACAGCTCGAATCCCCAGGCCCAACTGCCGGAGCCATGACTTCCTCTGTGTCCCAGGAGCCACCTCATGAGTGACAGCATGCATATCGTCTGCCCACACTGCTTATCAGCTGTTCGCCCCTTGAAGAAAGTGCGTAGCCGCGATGCATAGCGACCCTAACCACACAATCTTTGACGAAATGCGCTCCGAGTTGCAGAAACTTTGGAACCTCTGTTTCACCCATAAGGAGCGTCACCTTTGAACGAGACTCCTCAAATCTCAGCCCGACACTGTGGCCAGATTAACCAGAATGCCCATTTTGGCAGTTGGCATCTCGATCTTGGCTCGCAACTCCTCACTTGCTCCGATGAAGCCTGCCGCGTGCTCGGCCTGGATGTTGGTGCGCCAATAGCCTTTGAGCGATTCCTGCAGTGCATTCACCCTGAAGACCGCCCCCTCTTCGATAGGGCATGGGATGCTGCCATGTGCGGAAAGTCCCTTGATTTGCGGTATCGCATCGTCAGCGGAGGGCAGGTTCGCTGGATACACCTGCGGGCAACATTCAAGGGCGACGCCTCTGGTCGGCCCAGAGCGGCAGACGGGACGGTAGAGGACATCACCGATCTCAAGAGGGTCGAGCAGTCGCTGAACTCTATGCGCCGACAGCGAGAAGAGTTGGCCAGCCACGTTCCCGGTATGCTTTACCAATACCGTCTTCGTCCGGACGGCAGCTCGCACTTCCCTTATGCCAGCGCGAGGATACAGGAAATATACGGGGTTGCACCGGAGGATGTTGTTGAAGATGCCACTCCTGCGTTCGCTGCGCTCCATCCTGAAGACCGCGACCGTGTACATGAAACCATACAGGCGTCGGGGCAGTCACTCGCGCTTTGGCATGACGAGTACCGAGTGCAGTTTCCAGACGGTCGGGTGATCTGGGTCGAAGGCGAGGCGTCGCCTGAAGCCATGCCTGATGGGAGCATCCTCTGGCACGGCTATATCCATGATGTCACCTCACGCAGAAGATCCGCGGAAGAGCTTCGCCTTGCGGCTAAAGTTTTTGAGCACGCAGGAGAGGGCATCCTCGTTACGGACGCTCAAGGCCACATTGTCAACGTCAATCGGGCGTTTTCCGTGATCACTGGTTATGCGCGGGAGGAAGTAATGGGGCAGACACCTCGTCTGCTCGAGTCCGATCGCTATGACGATGAGTTCTATCAGACCGTTTGGCAGGCTCTGCGTGAGCACGACTATTGGCACGGAGAGCTCTGGTGCCGACGCAAGAACGGCAGTCAGTTTGCCGCGCTGCTGACGATCAGTGCAGTCCCGGATATGCGGGGCAATATTGAGCATTACGCAGCCATGTTTTCCGACATCACAGCGCTGAAGGAGAACCAGCAACAGCTTGAACGCGTTGCTCATTACGACCTGCTCACCGGCTTGCCCAATCGACTATTGCTTGGAGACCGCCTTAAGCAGGCCATTCGTCAGACACGTCGGCGTGGCATGCACCTGGCGGTTGTCTTCATCGATCTGGATGGATTCAAGAAGGTCAACGACCAGCACGGCCACGGAGTCGGCGACAAATTGCTTTCCGTCCTGTCCAGGCGTATGGCGCAGGTGTTGCGCGAAGACGATACCTTGGCCCGTCTTGGTGGTGATGAGTTTGTCGCTATTCTGGTCGACCTGCCGGATATTTCCGTCAGCGTACCGATTCTCGATCGCCTGATCGAGGTGGCTGTACAGCCCGTACCGATTGGTGACGCACTGTGCGAGGTGAGCGCGAGTATCGGTGTGAGCTACTACCCGCAAGGCGAAGATATCGCCGCCGATCAACTGCTGCGGCAGGCAGATCAGGCTATGTATCGTGCCAAGCAAGCCGGCAAGAATCGATATCACGTTTTCGATACGGAGAAGGATTGTACTCTGTGCACCCGTCACGAAGGATTTGACAGCATAAAGAATGCACTTGCCAATGGGCAGTTTCTGCTTTATTTCCAACCTAAGGTCAACATGCGCACCGGTGAGGTGCTGGGCGCCGAAGCCTTGATCCGCTGGCAACATCCGACGCGTGGCTTGTTATCTCCTGCCTCCTTCATACCCATCATTGAGAACCATCCGCTCGGGATTGACGTGGGGGAATGGACCATCGAGGCTGCGCTGACCCAGATCGAAGTTTGGCGCAAGGCCGGCCTTCATGTCCCGATCAGCGTGAATATCGGTGCGCGGCACTTGCTGCAACCGGACTTCATCATGCATCTACGGGGTATGTTGTCACGTCATCCCGGCGCCCAGCCGCAAGACCTTGAGCTGGAAATCCTCGAAACCAGCGCCGTGGAGGACTTCGTTCAAGTGTCTCAGTTGATGGCGCTGTGCGAGAGGATGGGATTGCGTTTTGCCCTCGAAGATTTCGGCAGCGGCTATTCCTCGCTGACCTATCTGAAGCGCCTGCCCGCGCACCTGCTCAAGATCGACCAAGGTTTTATACGCGACATGCTCGAGGATCCGGACGATATCGCCATCCTGGATGCGCTACTGGCACTGGCAAGGTCGTTTGGCAGGAACTGCATCGCGGAGGGAGTCGAATCCATTCAGCATGGTGAAATGCTGCTGCGTATGGGATGCGAGTGGGGCCAGGGTTATGCCATCGGGCATCCGATGCCGGCGCATGAATTCGAGCAATGGCTACACACCTGGCAGGTACCCTTATCCTGGAAGGAATTCAAACCTGACAGTCGCTCCGCGCTGCCCGTGCCGTTCACATACGCTGACCACCGGGTCTGGATTTCCCAGATGATCGACTATCTGTCAGGTAAGACCCACGTGCTGCCTCAACCCGAAGCACTCCAATACTGGCGGGATCAAAGTGGCCGTCCTACGTTCTTCGGCAAGGATCCTGATGATCAGGTCGATGTCCTGCATCAGAGCATCCAGCAGTTAGCGCACACCCTGAGTGAAATGAAAAATGCCGGCCGTGTCGAGGCATTGAGGGCTGGCATCGACAAGTTGCAACATTTGCAGGCAGATCTGCTGGGATTGCTGCCGCCAGCCCAGAAGCCGGATTGATGCCATGCATGGGACAAAGGGTTGACGTGCAAGAGGCTGATCCACCCATCGGCGGCGCCACGGGCGCGCAGGACATTATGCGCTGGGTGGCTTCGCAATTGCCTCGGCAATCCAGGTGTAATCGAGTCGTCCTCTCGGACTCCCCGTTCCATTAATGTTTCATTGAAAGAGAGAGCAACGCTTATGCATAAAGAATCTGGCCACACGGCCCTTGACGAGATGCGCTCCCAGTGGCGGTTGATGACGGTTTACGAGCGCTTCGAGCAGGTTGTTGCCCTCGTTCTGTCGGCGGTAATTGCCGTCATCATCGTGGTGTCGCTGTTCCAGCTTATCTCCATCGTCTTCACGCTGCTGGTCCTCGATGCCTTCAATCCCCTGGATCACAAGGTATTCCAGAGTGTGTTCGGCATGATCATGACGCTCTTGATCGCGATGGAGTTCAAGCATTCCATCGTGCGCGTGGCGCTGCGTCGGGACAGCATCATCCAGGTCAAGACCGTGATCCTCATTGGTCTGATCGCGCTGGCGCGCAAGTTCGTGATCCTTGACCCCGAGGCGAGCCCCGCAAAGATAGCCGCGCTGGCAGGCGCCACGCTGGCTCTGGGTGCGACCTACTGGCTGCTGCGCAAGCGCGACGACCGTGCCGCCGAGACATCTGAGCATGCCCCGTCATCATCCCAATGACCCGCGCGCGGCGTTGTTGCAACACCGCTGGCTCAACCGCCTGCAGACCGGGCTGTTGGTCCTGACCCTGGTCGGGATCGCAGCCGCCGCAGGAAGCCTGCTGTTCGGGGAAAGCGGCCTGTGGCTCGCGCTGATTGCCGTTGCTGGCGCGCTGCTGCTGGAGCCGGCAGCCGCGTCGGCGCTGACCTTGCGCCTGTACCGCGCACGGGCTTTGTACCCGCACGAAGCCCCCGAGATTTGGGCCCTGTTGCGCGAGCTGTCCGCCCGTGCCGGTTTGCCCGCCACGCCGGTGCCGCACTACGTGCCCAGTGCCGTCGTCAACGCCTTCGCCACCGGCTCGAAGCAGCATGCATCGATCGCTCTCACCGATGGCCTGCTGCGCAACCTGAATTCGCGCGAACTGGCGGGTGTGCTCGCGCACGAGGTCGCGCACATCGCTAATGAGGATCTGCGTGTCATGGGGCTGGCGGATTCCGTCAGTCGCCTCACGAGCCTGCTGGCGATGGTCGGACAGATCGCTATTGTGTTCAGCTTGCCCGCACTGCTGGCCGGCGCGGTGGCGGTCAATTGGCCTGGACTGCTTCTGCTGATCGCCTCGCCCCAGCTGGCCCTGCTCGCACAGCTCGGCCTGTCTCGCGTGCGTGAGTTCGATGCTGACCGCCTCGCGGCGGAGCTGACTGGCGACCCGCACGGGCTGGCGTCCGCGCTGGCGAAAATCGAGCGGGTCAGCCGCTCCTGGCGTGCCTGGCTGCGGCCGGGATGGGGCAATCCCGAGCCTTCCTGGTTGCGCACCCATCCGGCAACGCAAGATCGTATCTCACGCCTGCTGACGTTGGCGCCTGGCCCCGTAACAGCCTTGCCATTTCACACGCCCCATTTCTTGCCGGAATCCGCTGTGACGCCGCGCCCGCCGCGCTGGCGCCCGAGCGGGCTATGGCGCTGATTGCCTATCAACAGGAGACTTCTCATGGCCTACCCTGACCCGTACCCACGCCCCGCACCGGATCCCTTCATCCGGCGCTGGCTCGTCATCACTGCGTGCGTTGCAGCACTCATGCTGTTCTGGCAGTTCCTGCCCGCCATCGAAGCCTGGTTCAGCCCGCGCCAAGCCGCTGAGCGCACCGTCACGCCGCGTGGCGATCTGGCCGCTGACGAACAGGCCACCATCGAACTGTTCGAAAAATCACGCGCCTCGGTGGTCTACATCACCACCGCGCAGCTGGTGCGCGACGTCTGGACGCGCAATGTCTTCTCCGTGCCGCGTGGCACCGGCTCGGGCTTCATCTGGGACGACGCCGGCCACGTCGTCACCAACTTCCACGTCATCCAGGGTGCTTCTGAAGCCACGGTCAAACTCGCCGATGGCCGCGACTACCAGGCCGCGCTGGTGGGGGCGAGCCCAGCGCACGACATCGCCGTACTCAAGATCGGCGTCGGTTTCAAACGCCCGCCTGCCGTGCCGGTCGGCACCAGCGCCGACCTCAAGGTGGGACAGAAGGTGTTTGCTATCGGCAACCCCTTTGGCCTGGACTGGACGCTCACCACCGGCATCGTCTCGGCGCTTGACCGCACCCTTTCCGGCGACGCCAGTGGCCCGGCCATTGACCACCTGATCCAGACCGACGCCGCTATCAACCCCGGCAATTCCGGTGGCCCGCTGCTCGATTCGGCTGGGCGGCTGATCGGCATCAATACCGCCATCTACAGTCCGTCTGGCGCCTCGGCCGGCATCGGCTTTGCGGTGCCGGTCGATACCGTCATGCGCGTGGTGCCGCAACTCATAAAGACCGGCAAGTACATCCGTCCGGCGCTGGGCATCGAGGTGGATGAGCAGCTCAACGCGCGTCTGCAGGCGCTGACCGGCAGTAAGGGCGTATTCGTATTGCGCGTGACGCCGGGCTCGGCGGCGCACAGGGCCGGGCTCGTCGGCGTCGAGGTCACCGCAGGCGGCATCGTGCCCGGCGATCGCGTTATCAGCATCGACGGTATCGCCGTCGACGACGTCACCACATTACAGGCCCGGCTAGACGACAAGAACGTTGGAGATGTTGTGGTCTTGTTAGTGGAGCGGGCCGGCAAGACTCGCGAGATGCTTGTGGAACTACAACCGGGAGTTTGATGGAAAGTGGGTCATGGATCTGCACAGCGAAGCAGCCAAGCGACTTCAGCCTTGCGCCGAACTACGAGCCCTAGCTAGTGCAGTGGGGGGAAGGCTGTTTAGGTTAAATGGATATAAGGGAGTCATTTTTGATTGTGTTTTTAAAAGAAGGTGTTGATTTTTTTGGGTAAGCATTTAGGGCGTCCAAGGGTTGGAGCAGTTGGCACGGATGAGAGAGCTCAATGCTCGCTAGGGATTGGATCTATGTGTTTTTTCTGACTGACTGCTTACGTGTTGGAACGGGCAACATCGGAAAAGGATGAATCTTTATTTTCACCATTTACCGTATTTTTCGAGCCTGGGCGAAAATTAGGATGATACTTTAGCGCCCTTAATCATTCTCCCATGAAAGGCAAAACGATCCAGTCTCGGGTGTAAGTGCTCACAACATACTGATATAAAAGGGATTTTTTATGAATAGGAGAGCGCGCGACGTTTCTCTCTGTTTTTAGAGTTAGGATGAAACTTTATTTGCATCCCACAGGAGGCGAACCCTGCAATCCCGGATTCCATCCGCAGGCGGCTAGCCTAGCTCGATGCGGTTGCGACCTTCGCGCTTGGCCTTGTACATGGCCTGGTCGGCACGGCTGAAGGTCGTTTCGCTGTTGTCCTCGCCGGCGAACGCGGTGAGTCCCGCCGAGAAGGTGATGGTCACGGGTTCACCACGGAAGTGGAACGGGCAGGCCTCGACGGCTCCACGCAGGGTTTCCAGCAACTGCTGCCCACCCTCCAGCGGGGTGCCGGGGATCAACAATACGAATTCCTCACCGCCGAAACGGGCGAGGAAATCGGTCTTGCGCAGGCGCTTGGCAAGCTCGCCGGCGATGATCTTCAGTACCTTGTCGCCGGCCAGGTGGCCATAGCTGTCGTTGATCCGCTTGAAGTGGTCGACGTCCAGCACTGCCAGCAACAGGTCGCCGCCATACCGGCGCCAGCGTGCCATTTCCAGGTCCAGGCGCTCGGCCCAGCCCGCGCGGTTGGCCAGGCCGGTCAGGGGATCGACGAGGGCCTTCTGCCGCTGTTCCTCCAGATGCTCGCGGAAGCCCTGAGCCTCCTGCTCCATCTCGGCGACCTTCTGCGTCAGCGCCTGCAGGCGTGCCGAGACTTCCTCCTCCCGCCCTTCACGCTGGTGCTGGTGCTCGCTGACGGTGCTCAGCAGTCCCTCGAGACGCTGCTCCAGGGCACGCTTCAGGCTGGGCAGGTCGATGGCGTCCTGCACGCTGGCCTGCAGGCCGCTGACCTGGTCGCGCAGCTCCTGGTTGAAATTGCGGGCGCTCTCCACCGATTCGCTGTAGCCCTCGTGGGCCTCGGTGAGGGTGTCGAGGAAGGCGGCCAGGCGTTCGTTGAGCTGCTTGAGGTAGCCGGCGAACTCGCGCTGCCCGTTGTCGGTGACGGCCAGCACCAGCACTGCCAGATCGTCCAGCAGGGGCACCAGTTCGTACCAGTTGAGCCCGCCTTGCAGGCGCTCGCGCAGGGCCTCGCCCTGGGGCTGGTGATAGTCGGGAAGTTCGAGTTCGGCGAGCAGGCCGAGCAGGCTCTCGGCGATATGCGGCGCCACCGCGCTGTAGCCGGGCTCGGAGCGTTCGGGCAGCTCGTAGGCGGGATCGCCGTCGCCGGTGATGATGCGGGCGTCCAGCGGCAGGCTGTCCAGATTGGGGGCGAGGCGTGGAGGCGTTGGCTGCGGGCCGGCGGCGGCTGGCGGAGGCGGAGATCCGGCAGCGCTCTCCCTCGCGGTCGTCGGGATGGCCGGCGCATCGGCTTCGGCAGGGGCCAGGGCAGTCGGGATGTCCTGCTCGTCTTCCTCGTCGATATCGATCGGGGGAGCGGGCTGGGATGGCGGCGGGAGAGAAGCGTCCTCCGCCGGCATGTCCTCGCGCCCGCCGAACAGGCGCCGCAGCAGCCCGGGACGTTCCACCGGCTCGCTGCCCAGCACGCTCAGTGCCTTGCCTTGCAGGCTGCCCAGCTCGGCCAGCAGGGCGGGCAGCTCGCGCGGCTGGCTGGCGCGCTCGTCGATGCGCTTGGCGAACTGCCTGAGCGCCTTGCGCACTTCGCGCGGCGGCTCCAGGGCCAGCAGTTGCTGGGTCAGGCCGGTGATGCCGGCGATGTTCTGTTCGACGCGCTGCTGGCGGCGCTGCTCCGAATCCAGCACGGCCTTCTCCAGGCGCGGGATCAGTGCGGCGAGGCCAGCGTCCATCTGCTCGCCGCGGATCAGTTCGCGCAGCTCCTGCATGCACTGGTCCACCGCCTTGTCGCTGCCCTCGGCCGCCAGGGAGCTGCGCACCAGGCCGCGTCGCAGCAGGTCTAGGCGTTCGTTCCAGCGCTTCTCTTCCAGCTCCTGCTGTTCGAGGCTTGCCAGATACTTGTCTTTCCAGCGCTGGGCGTCGTTGGTCATTAGTGGCAATCCAGTGGCAAAGCCACTACAGCATAGGCAGGTTGGAGCCGGTCGGCAGGCGGATATCCACGGCCACCGGCAGATGATCGGAAATCGGCTGGCTGAGCACCTCGACCCGCTCCAGCACCAGCTCGGGACTCAGCAGAATATGGTCCAGGCAGCGTTGTGGGCGCCAGCTGGGAAAGGTCGCCTCGATCTGCGGTGCCACCAGGCCGAGATCGCGCAGGGGCGAATGCTGCAGCAGGTCGACGGCGTGGGTGTTCATGTCGCCCATCAATACCACGTGTCGGTAGCTCCCGATCAGCTCGCGTACATAGGCCAGCTGGCGGGTGCGTGTACGGGCGCCGAGGGACAGGTGCATCATCACCACGGCCAGGGCATCGGCGCCTTCGCCGAAACGCAGCAGGATGGCGCCACGGCCGGGAGGGCCGGGCAGGGGATGGTCTTCCAGCTGGTCGGGGCGCAACCGGCTGAGCACGCCGTTGCTGTGCTGGGCCAGGCGCCCGAGGTTGCGATTGAGCTGCTGGTACCAGTAGGGAAACGCGCCCAATTCGGCGAGGCGCTCGACCTGGTTGACGTAGCTGGAGCGCAGGCTACCGCCGTCCACTTCCTGCAGCGCGACCAGGTCGTAGTCGCCGAGCAGGACGCCGATGCGCTGCAGGTTGCCTGCCCGGCCGGGGTGCGGCAGCAGGTGCTGCCAGCCGCGGGTCAGGTAGTGGTGATAGCGCTCGGTGCTGATGCCGACCTGGATGTTGAAGCTGAGCAAGCGCAGGCGGCCATCGCCGCAGTGGCCGTTGGATTCCGTGCAGAAGCCGTTGACCTGCGCCTGGCGCAGGCCCGCGGAACGCCCGGAACTCCAGCGGCGCAGCATGGGCAGGGACTCAGTTGGCGGTACGCTCTTTCTGGATCAGGAAGTTGGCGACTTCCAGGGCCTGGTTCTCACCGCCGGACGAGGAAATGTCGAAGCGGTACTTGCCGTTGACGATCAGGACCGGCACGCCGGTGATCTGGTACGACATGGCCAGCTTCTTGGCCTTGGCCATCTGACCCTTCACGGCGAACGAGTTGAAGGTGCTCAGGAACTTGCCCTTGTCCACGTCGTGGGCGGCGAGGAACTCGGCCATTTCCTCGGGAGTGGCCAGCTTGCGCTTCTCCTTGTGGATGGCCTCGAACACGGCGTCATGCACTTGCCTTTCGACACCCATGGATTCGAGGGTGATGAACAGCTGGCCGTGCACGTCCCAGATACCGCCGAACATGGCCGGGACTCTCACGAAGTTGACGTCGCCCGGCAGCTTCTCGACCCAGGGGTTGAGGGTCGGTTCGAACTGATAGCAGTGCGGGCAGCCATACCAGAACAGCTCGACCACTTCGATCTTGCCCGGTTGGGAAACCGGGACCGGGCTGCTCAGCTCGGTGTATTGGCGGCCGGCCTCGATACTGTCGGCCTGGACGCTCAGGCCGAACAAGCTGAGGCTGAAGAGGGCGGCACTGAGAATCAGGTTACGCATGCGGAGCTCCTTGACGATGGGGCCGCGTGATGCGGCGGCTCGATTCGACCGGCGTCACGGCGACGGGTTCCGGCATTGTAGCGGCAGCACCCAAGAAAAAGGGTGGCCATGGCCACCCTTTTGTTTCGGCTTGTCAGCGCTGCTCAGTGCAGACCCTGGATGTAGCTGGACACGGCTTCGATATCCTTGTTGCTCAGCTTGGCGGCGATGGCGCGCATGATCATGGCATCGCCGTCATTGGTGCGGTTGCCTTCGCGGAAATCGGTCAGCTGCTTGGTGACGTACTGGGCATGCTGGCCACCCAGTTTCGGGAAGCTGGCCGCGGCCAGGCCGGCGCCGTCGGGAGAGTGGCAACCGGTGCAGGCGGGCATGCCTTCTTCCAGCTTGCCGCCGCGGAACAGTTCCTGGCCACGCTGGACCAGATTGGGGTCGGCGGCGCCCACGCTCATGTTCTGGCTGGCGAAATAGGCGGCGATATCGGCCAGGTCCTGCTCGCTGAGCGGGTCCAGCATGCCGGTCATTTCCAGCACGACGCGCTTGCCGCCCTTGATGTCATGCAGCTGCTTCAGCAGGTAGCGTTCGCCCTGGCCGGCCAGCTTGGGGAAGTTGGGTGCGGGGCTGTTGCCGTCGGCGCCGTGGCAGGCGCCGCAGACTGCGGTCTTGGCTTGGCCGGCCTCGGCATCGCCGACGATTTTCCCAGCGTCGGCGGCGTGTGCTGCCACGGAGACACCCAGGCTCAACAGGAGACTCACGAGTACTTTGTTCATCAGCTAATCCAATAACGGCTAGAGGTAATAAGGTTTTCTTACGGGACTACTCGCTCATCACCTTGATGACGGCCTGGTAGTCCTCGGCACTGCAATCCATGCACAGGCCACCGCGTGGCATGGCATTCAAACCCTTGGTGACGCTCAGTACCATCGCGTCCATGCCCTTGGCCATTCTCGGCTCCCAGGCGGCCTTGTCGCCACGCTTGGGTGCCATCGGCAGCTGTCCATTGTGGCAGGCCGAACAGGCCTTGGCATAAACCGCTTCGGGATCCTGTACCGCATTGGCATTCGCGGCCGCCGACAACCACAACAACGCTGCGCCGGCGATCAGCATTTTCTCCATTGGCCAGACCTCATCAGGGATGGGAACGGCCTGCGTCTGGTCGCGCAGCGGTTATGTCTCGCTCCCGGCGGAAGGACAAAGCGCACACAAAATCTGCGGCATTATATACTGGAGTCGCTGAAACGGAAGCGACACCATGCCGCGCCCCCGGGCTCTCCCGGCCGCTGGCGAGCGCTTCCGCTACCCCGCCCATACGGACTCCCCATGTCATCCAAGAACCCCATTCTCGGCCTGTGCCAGCAGTCAACTTTCCTGATCAGCGCCGCCAAGGTCGACCAGTGCCCGGACGACAGCGGCCTGGAAGTGGCCTTCGCCGGACGCTCCAACGCCGGCAAGTCGAGCGCATTGAATACCCTGACCCATGCCAGCCTGGCGCGCACCTCGAAGACACCGGGGCGCACGCAGCTGCTCAACTTCTTCCGCCTGGACGACGAGCGCCGCCTGGTCGACCTGCCGGGCTACGGCTACGCCAAGGTACCGATTCCGCTCAAGCAGCACTGGCAGAAGCACCTGGAGGCCTACCTGGGCAGCCGCGAGAGCCTGTGCGGGCTGGTGCTGCTGATGGACATCCGCCATCCGCTGACCGAGTTCGACCGCATGATGCTGGACTGGTCCAAGGCCAGCGGCATGCCGCTGCACATCCTGCTGACCAAGGCCGACAAGCTGACCTTCGGCGCCGCCAAGAACGCCCTGCTCAAGGTGCGCCAGGAGATCCGCAAGGAGTGGGGCGACGATGTGGCCAGCATCCAGCTGTTCTCCGCGCCCAAGCGCATGGGCGTCGAGGAGGCGCAGCTGGTGCTGGCGCAGTGGCTGGGTCTGCTGGAAGACGACGAGGCCGAGTGAGTTCGGGGCTGAATCGCAGGCAAAAAAAACCCCGGGCTTCGTATGGGGAGGGAGAAGTCCGGGGTTCAATTCTGAACCGCTAGGGCGGGGTTCAGAGATCTGCCAACACTAAAACACAGCTAGGAGCATCGAAGGGCTTGCGTGCCATTCGTGTTCTCTGACCGGCCACTTTGACGGTTAGTTCAGTTTTTTTTAAATCGCGTTGTCATAAGTAAATAACCAGAAGGCATAAAATCGCATAAACGATGCGACCTTATGCCGCAGCGTTTCAGTGCGCCTCGTCCCAGTTGTCGCCCACGCCCGCTTCCACCACCAGGGGCACTGCCAGTTCGGCGGCGCCACTCATCAGCGGCAGCAGGCCGGCCTTCAGCGCCTCGACCTGATCCTCGCGCACTTCCAGCACCAGTTCGTCGTGCACCTGCAGGATGACTTTCGCGTCCAGCCCGGATTCCGGCAGCCAGCGGTCCACGGCCACCATGGCGCGCTTCATGATGTCCGCCGCGGTGCCCTGCATGGGCGCGTTGATCGCGGTGCGCTCGGCGCCCTTGCGCAGCGCCGGGTTCTTCGCGTGGATGTCCGGCAGGTACAGGCGGCGCCCGAACAGGGTCTCGACGAAGCCCTGCTGGCTGGCCTGCTCGCGGGTGCGCTCCATGTAGGCGAGCACGCCGGGGTAACGGGCGAAGTAGCGGTCGATGTAGGCCTGCGCCTGCTTGCGGTCGACGCCGATCTGCTTGGCCAGGCCGAAGGCGCTCATGCCGTAGATCAGGCCGAAGTTGATCGCCTTGGCGCTGCGGCGCTGGTCGGCGGTGACCTGCTCCAGTTCGACGCCGAATACCTCGGCCGCGGTCGCCCTGTGCACGTCGCGGTCGTGGCGGAAGGCGTCCAGCAGGCCTTCGTCCCTGGCCAGGTGGGCCATGATGCGCAGCTCGATCTGCGAGTAGTCGGCCGACATCAGCTTGTAGCCGGTGGGTGCGACGAAGGCCTGGCGGATGCGTCGGCCCTCGGCGGTGCGGATCGGGATGTTCTGCAGGTTCGGGTCGGTGGAGGAGAGCCGCCCGGTGGCCGCCACCGCCTGGTGGTAGCTGGTGTGGATGCGCCCGGTGCGCGGGTTGATCTGCTCCGGCAGGCGGTCGGTGTAGGTGCTCTTGAGCTTGCTCAGCGTGCGGTATTGCAGAATCACCTTGGGCAGGGCGTAGTCCTGCTCGGCCAGTTCGGCCAGCACGTTCTCGGCGGTGGACGGCTGGCCGGTGGCGGTCTTGCTCAGCACCGGCAGGCCGAGCTTCTCGTAGAGGATGGCGCCGAGCTGCTTGGGCGAACCTAGGTTGAATTCCTGCTCGGCGATGGCGTACGCCTCGCGCTCCAGGGCGATCATCTTCTCGCCCAGCTCCAGGCTCTGCTGGCCGAGCAGCTTAGCGTCGACCAGCGCGCCGTTGCGCTCGATGCGTGCGAGCACTGGCACCAGCGGCATCTCGATGTCCTTGAGCACCTTGACCAGCGCCGGGGTAGCCGAGAGCTTGGCCCACAGGGCTTGGTGCAGGCGCAGGGTGACGTCGGCGTCCTCGGCGGCGTAGGGGCCGGCCTGTTCGAGGGCGATCTGGTCGAAGGTCAGCTGCTTGGCGCCCTTGCCGGCGATGTCCTCGAAGCGGATGGTGCTGTGCTCCAGGTACTTGAGCGCCAGGCTGTCCATGTCGTGGCGGGTGGCGGTCGAGTCCAGCACGTAGGATTCGAGCATGGTGTCGAAGGCCAGGCCCTGCATGTCGATGGGCGTGGTGGCGTTGGCCAGCACGTTCATGTCGTACTTGGCGTGCTGCCCCACCTTGGCCTTGGCTGGGTCCTCGAGGATCGGCTTGAGCGCGCGCAGCACGGCGTCGCGGTCGAGCTGCTCGGGCACGCCCATGTAGGAGTGGGCCAGCGGCACGTAGGCCGCCTCGCCGGCGGTGACCGCGAAGGACACGCCGACCACCTGGGCCTGCTGGGCATCGAGGCTAGTGGTCTCGGTGTCGAAGGCGATCAGCTCGGCCTGTTCCAGCTTCTTCAGCCAGGCGTCGAACTGCGCCTGTTCCAGCACCGTCTCGTAGCAGGAGGCTACCTCCGGCTCCTCGCTCAGCGGACCTTCGTCGAACAGGCCGCCGCTGATCGGAGGCGCCGGCGGGTTCTTGGCCTTCTCGCGCATCAGCTCGTCCTGCCAGCTCTTGAACTCCAGCTCGGTGTAGAGCCGCAGCAGGGCCTCGCGGTCCGGCTCGCCGGGGTAGAGGTCCTCGACCCGGACGTCCAGCTCGACGTCGGTCTTGATCGTGGCCAGCAGGTAGGACAGGAACGCCATCTCGCGGTGTTCCTCGAGCTTGGCCGGCAGCGTCTTGGCGCCGCGGATGGGCAGCTCGGGCACCTTGTCCAGGTTGGCGTAGAGCACCTCCAGGCCGCCACCGACGCCCACCAGCAGGCCCAGCGCGGTCTTCTCGCCGACGCCCGGCACGCCGGGGATGTTGTCCACCTTGTCGCCCATCAGGGCCAGGTAGTCGATGATCAGCTCGGGGCCGACGCCGAACTTGGCCTTCACGCCCTCGATGTCGTACACGCTGCCGGTCATGGTGTTGACCAGGGTGACGTGCGGGCACACCAGCTGGGCCATGTCCTTGTCGCCGGTGGAGATCACCACGTCGCGCCCGAGCGCCGCGCACTGGCGGGCGAGGGTGCCGATCACGTCGTCGGCCTCCACCCCGTCCACGCACAGCAGCGGGTAGCCGAGGGCGCGCACGCTGGCGTGCAGCGGCTCGACCTGGCCGCGCAGGTCTTCCGGCATCGGCGGGCGGTTGGCCTTGTACTCGGCGAAGATCTCGTCGCGGAAGGTACCGCCCTTGGCGTCGAACACCACCGCGAAGGGGCTGTCCGGATACTGCTTGCGCAGGCTCTTGAGCATGTTCAGCACGCCCTTCACCGCGCCGGTCTGCTGGCCCTTGGAGGTGGCCAGCGGGGGCAGGGCGTGGAAGGCGCGGTACAGGTAGGAGGAACCGTCGACCAGGACCAAGGGGGCGTTAGACATGCGAGGGATCAACCTTTTCCATGGGGCCGGCGCTAGAATGGACCGACCATTGACGAGAAAAGGACAAGGTTATCATGCGCGCATTCAACCGCCTGATGCTGGCCGCCGTGCTGGCCGCGAGCACGCTGGGGGCGATGGCCGAGGACGCGGTCACCGGCGATCCGGACGTCACCATCCGCCAGGACGGCGACAAGACCATCACCGAATACCGCCAGAACGGCTTCCTCTACGCCATCAAGGTCACGCCGAAGAACGGCAAGCCGTACTTCCTGGTGCGTGCCGATGGCAGCGAGGGCAACTTCGTCCGTTCCGACCAGCCGGACATGCTCATTCCCGCCTGGGAAATCTTCAAGTGGTAACCCGCGTGGCGGCCCCGGCCGCCGCGCCCGCACTACGGACCTCCCGCCATGTCGGTCTTCACGCCTCTCGAACGCCATGAACTGGAAGTCTTCCTGGAGCCCTACGGCCTCGGCCGCCTGAAGGACTTCCAGGGCATCGCCGCGGGCACCGAGAACAGCAACTTCTTCGTCAGCCTGGAGGGTGGCGAATTCGTCCTGACCCTGGTCGAGCGCGGCCCGCGGGCGGACATGCCGTTCTTCGTCGCCCTGCTCGAACGCCTGCACCGGGCCGGCCTGCCGGTGCCCTACGCGGTGCCGACCGCGAGCGGCGAGGCGCTGCGCGAACTGGCCGGGAAGCCGGCCATCCTGCAGCCACGGCTGGCCGGCCGCCATGTTGCCTCGCCCAACGCCCACCACTGCGCGGAGATCGGCGGCTGGCTGGCGCGCCTGCACGTGGCGACCCGCGACGACATCCTCGAACGGCGCAGCGACCGGGGCCTGGACTGGATGCTCGAAGAGGGCACGGTGCTGGCCCTGGAGCTGCACGATGAGCAGCTGCCGCTGCTGCGCGACAGCCTCAACGAAGTGGCCGAGCTGAAGGCGGACATCCTCGCCCTGCCGCGCGCCAACCTGCACGCCGACCTGTTCCGCGACAACGCCCTGTTCGACGGCAACCACCTGGCCGGCGTGATCGACTTCTACAACGCCTGCTCGGGGCCGATGCTCTACGACCTGGCGATCACCCTCAACGACTGGTGCTCCGGTGCCGACGACGATCTGGACCCGGCGCTGGCCCGCGCCCTGCTGGGCGCCTACGCCGCGCTGCGCCCGTTCACCCGCGCCGAGGCCGAGCTGTGGCCGGCGATGCTGCGGGTCGCCTGCCTGCGCTTCTGGCTGTCCCGGCTGATCGCCGCGCGCCGCTTCCAGGACCGCGACGTGCTGGTCAAGGACCCCGCCGAGTTCCAGCGCCGCCTGGCCCGTCGTCAGCGGGTGGCGTTGCCGCTACCCTTCGCCCTGTAGCGCGGGGCCGCCTAGGCCACGCGCACCGGCGTGCGCCCTATAGCCCTTCCAGGCAGCCGGCGAGCTGGCCAGCCAGTTCGCCCAGCAGCTGTTCGTAGCTCTTCGCGCCGGCGCCCAGGGTGTCCAGCTCCGCCAGCTTCACCGGCAGGCCGGCGGACAGGGTCTCGGCCAGGCGCGGGCGCAGCGGCGGTTCGCTGAACACGCAGGACGGGCCGGCCGCCGCCAAACGCTCGCGCATCGCCGCCACGTGGCGGGCGCCCGGCTGGACCTCGCTGGCGGCGGTGAACACCCCGGCGTGCTGCAGGCCGTAGGCGGCCTCGAAGTAGTCGAACGCCTGGTGGAAGACGAAGAAGGGTTTTTCGGCCAGCGGCGCCAGGCGGGTCTTCAACTCGCCGTCCAGGGCGTCCAGGCGCTGCTCGAAGGCGGCCAGGTTGGCTTGGTAGCGCGCGGCATTGGTAGGGTCGGCGGCGGCCAGGTCGGCGGCCATCTTCGCGGCGATCACCCTAGCGTTGGCGGGCAGCAGCCAGAGGTGCGCGTCCAGGCTGCCGGGCCGGTGATCGTGGTCGTGCTCGTCGGCATCGTGGTGGTGATGCTCGTCTTCGCTGCCAGCGCCTTCACCGAAGTGGCGCAGGGTCAGCCCCGGCAGGGACTGCACGGCCACGCTGGGTTTGCCACGGCCATCCAGCACGCGCGGCAGGAAGCTCTCCATGTCCGGGCCGATCCAGTACAGCAGGTCGGCGCCTTGCACGCGGCGCACATCGGAAGGGCGCAGGGCGAAGTGGTGCGGCGAGGCGCCGGGCGGCAGCAGCACCTCGGGCCGGCCGGTCTCGCCCTGCACGGCGGCGGCGATCAGTTGCAGCGGCTTGATACTGGTGAGGACCCGCACTTCGGCCTGGGCGGCCAGGCTGAGCAGGAACAGGGCGATAACGGCGAACAGGCGCGACACGACGGCAAGACTCTGAGGCAAAAGAGTAATAGAATAACGTCTCTTCACCCGGACGTCCCTCGTCATGTTCAAGCCGCTGACCGACAACACGCCGCTGGCCTGCCTGCCACACGATCATTCCCGCTGCGTGGCCGACGCCCTCGCCGAGGCCGAGACGCTGTGCGCCCGCCAGGGCACGCGCCTGACCGCGCTGCGCAAGCGCGTGCTGGAGCTGGTCTGGGCCAGCCACAAGCCGCTCGGGGCCTACGACATTCTCGGCGTGCTCAGCGACGAGGACGGCCGCCGCGCCGCGCCGCCGACCGTCTACCGCGCCCTCGACTTCCTGCTGGAAAACGGGCTGGTGCACCGCATTGCCTCGCTCAACGCCTTCATCGGCTGCGTCCACCCGGGCGAGCTGCACCAGGGCCAGTTCCTCATCTGCCGTACCTGCCACACGGCCATCGAGCTGGAGCAGCCCGCCATCAGCGCGGCCATCGTCGCCGGCGCCAGCCAGGTGGGTTTCGCCGTGGAGAGCCAGACCGTCGAAGTGGTCGGCCTCTGCGCCGGCTGCCAGGGCGCGTGATGAGCGATGCGCTGATCCGCCTCGACGGCGTGGGCGTCGGCTTCGCCGGCCAGTCGGTGCTGCAGGACGTGCAGCTGACCGTGCGCCCCGGCGAGATCGTCACCCTGATCGGCCCTAACGGCGCCGGCAAGACCACGCTGGTGCGCACCGTGCTCGGCCTGCTCCGGCCGGATCGCGGCAGCGTGCAGCGCAAGCCGCGCTTGCGCGTCGGCTACATGCCGCAGAAGTTGCACGTGGACCCGACCCTGCCGCTGTCGGTGCTGCGCTTCCTGCGCCTGGTGCCAGGTGTCGACCGCGCCGCGGCCATCGCGGCGCTGGACGAGGTGGGCGCCGGGCAAGTGCTCGACAGCCCGCTGCAGAGCATTTCCGGCGGCGAGCTGCAGCGCGTGCTTCTGGCCCGCGCCCTGCTGCGCCAGCCGGAGCTGCTGGTGCTCGACGAGCCGGTCCAGGGCGTCGACGTGACCGGCCAGGCGGAGCTGTACCGCCTGATCACCCGCCTGCGCGACCGCTACGGCTGCGGCGTGCTGATGGTCTCCCACGACCTGCACCTGGTGATGAGCACCACCGACCAGGTGGTCTGCCTCAACCGCCACGTGTGCTGCTCGGGCCACCCGGAACAGGTCAGCAACGACCCGGTGTTCTTCGAGATGTTCGGCCAGGACGCCAAGAGCCTGGCCGTCTACCACCACCATCACGACCATAGCCACGACCTGCACGGCGAGGTGGTCGAAGGCGCTGGCCTGACCATCCATGGTCCGGCCCATGTGCACGGTCCCGGATGCAAGCACTGATGCCCGATTTCCTGCTCAACGCGCTGCTCGCCGGCCTGGCCCTGGCCCTGGTGGCCGGCCCGCTCGGTTCCTTCGTGGTGTGGCGGCGCATGGCCTATTTCGGCGACACCCTGTCTCACGCCGCCCTGCTCGGTGTGGCCCTGGGCTTCCTGCTCGACCTCAGCCCGACCCTGGCGGTGACCGCCGGCTGTCTGCTGCTGGCCGTGCTGCTGGTGACCCTGCAGCAGCGCCAGGCGCTGGCCTCGGACACCCTGCTGGGCATCCTGGCGCCGACCACCCTGTCGCTGGGCCTGGTGGTCCTCAGCTTCATGGACGAGGTGCGCATCGACCTGATGGGCTACCTGTTCGGCGACCTGCTGGCAGTGAGCGCCAACGACCTGGCGTGGATCCTCGGCGGCTGCGCCCTGGTCCTGGCCCTGCTGCTACCGCTGTGGCGCCGCTTGCTGGCGATCACCGTGCACGAGGAGCTGGCGCGGGTCGAGGGCCTGCCGGTGGCCGGCCTGCGCTTGGCGCTGATGCTGCTGATCGCCGTGGTCATCGCGGTGGCCATGAAGATCGTCGGCGTGCTGCTGATCACCTCGCTGCTGATCATCCCGGCGGCCGCCGCCCAGCGCCACGCGCGCACCCCGGAACAGATGGCGATCGGTGCCAGCTTCCTGGGTATGCTCGCGGTAGCCGCGGGCTTGAGCCTTTCCTGGTTCCAGGACACGCCCGCCGGACCCTCCATCGTGGTCTGCGCCGCCGCGATTTTCCTGATTGGCTTTGCTCTGCCCCGCCAGGCCCGGTAGCATTGAGCGTTTTTTGCTCAGATCAAAACCAAGCGGAACCCATGGGTCACATGATGAACAACAGAGCGTATCGCTATATCGCCGCGCTCGGCCTCGGCTTGCTGTTGGGCGAAGCCCATGCCGAATACTGGACGGTGGACGAGCTGGTGAAGGAGTTCAACCAGGTCTCCGCGCAGATCTCCCAGGGCGACCTGCAGGCCGCGGAAGCCAAGCTGGAAGCCCTGCGTCAGCGGGCCCCCGGCAACGACGTGCGCCTGGGCCAGTACCAGCGCGAACTGGCGAATGCCTACCTGCAACGCAGTCGCCAGCAATTGCAGGCCGGCGACACGGCGGCCGCCAGCGCCACCCTGGCCAAGGGCGAGCGCCACCTGGGCGCGGCCTCGCCGGCACTGAAACAGCAGTACAGCCAGGCCGCCTCCGTGGCGAGCCCGGCCCCCCAGGTTGCGGCCAAGGCGCAGCCGGCCCAGCCGAAGGTCAGCGAGTCGGCGGACGCCGAAGCGCGCCGCCAGGAAACCGAACGCCGCCTGCGCGAAGCCGAGGCTGCCCTCGCCAGGAAGGAAGCCGAACGGGCCCGCCAGCAGCAACTGGCGGAAGAGAAGGCCGCCGCCGAGCGTGAGGCGCGCGCCCAGCAGGCCGCCGCCAAGCGCCCGGAGCCTGTGGCACCGCCGCCGCCGGTGGCTGCGGCCAAGATCGCCGAGCCGGTGGCGCCGCGCGCCCAACTGATCGACCCCGCCGCGCCCAGCAGCATCGTGCCGCTGCCGATGCTCGATGCCGGCGACCGCGAGGCGCTGCGCGATCTGCTCGACCGGGTCGCCGCCGACGTGGTGGCCTTCGGCTGCGCGGTGAGCCTGGAAGTGCGCGAGGCCAAGGACTATCCCTTCGTCGCCGCGCTGCTCTCGGCGCGGATCAAGAAGCTCGACCCGGGCTTCGCGCCGCGCCTGTCGCCGGTGTACAAGCCCGACCAGGAACCGCGCCTGGTGCTCAGCCCGCAGCGCAACGGCTGAGGCCATGGAAGCGCCGCAGGGCGGGTCGCATCCGCCCTGCGGCTTATGCCTTTATGAAGGAAACCCAGGCCAACAAAGACTAAGAGCGCATAAACAAAACGGCTAGAATGCGCGGCTTTCGGCTAACCGCCTAGGCTAGAGGGGAGTCGTCGCACCTCACCGGATCGCGACCAGCATTCCCACGTACCCACAAGGTTCGCTCAGTGATCGAGTTCCACCACGTCCAGAAGACCTATCGGGTCTCCGGGCGGGACATTCCCGCCCTGCAGTCCACCGATCTGCGCATCGAGCAGGGCCAGGTGTTCGGCCTGATCGGCCATTCCGGCGCCGGCAAGAGCACCCTGCTGCGCCTGATCAACCGCCTGGAGGAACCCTCCGGCGGGCGCATCGTGATCGACGGCGAGGACATCACCGCCCTCGACGCCGACGGCCTGCGCCGCTTCCGCCGCCAGGTCGGGATGATCTTCCAGCACTTCAACCTGCTGTCGTCCAAGACCGTGGCGGCCAACGTCGCCATGCCGCTGGAACTGGCCGGCGAACTGGGCCGCGCGGAAATCCGCCAGCGCGTGGACGAGCTGCTGGCCCGGGTCGGCCTCAGCGGCCATGCCGACAAGTACCCCGCGCAACTCTCCGGCGGCCAGAAGCAGCGGGTCGGCATCGCCCGCGCCCTGGCCACCCGGCCGAAGATTCTGCTGTGCGACGAGGCCACCAGCGCGCTGGACCCGCAGACCACCGCCCAGGTGCTGCAGCTGCTGGCCGAGATCAACCGCGAGCTGGGCCTGACCATCGTGCTGATCACCCACGAGATGGACGTGATCCGCCGGGTCTGCGACCAGGTGGCGGTGATGGACGACGGCCGCATCGTCGAGCAGGGCCCGGTGGCCCGGGTGTTCCTCCACCCGCAGCACGGCACCACCCGCCGCTTCGTGCTGGAGGACGAGCACATCGACGAGAGCGAGCAGCGCGACGACTTCGCCAACGTCAGCGGCCGCATCCTGCGCCTGACCTTCCAGGGTGAGGCCACCTACGCGCCGCTGCTCGGCACCGTGGCCCGCGAGACGGGCGTCGACTACAGCATCCTTGCCGGGCGCATCGACCGCATCAAGGACACCCCCTACGGCCAGCTCACCCTGGCCCTGACCGGCGGCGACGTGGAGAGCGCCATCGGCCGCTTCCGGGCCGCCGACGTGCATCTGGAGGTACTGCGCTGATGCTCGAGCAACTGCTGCCCAACGTCGATTGGCAGGAAATCGGCTACGCCAGCCTCGACACCCTCAACATGCTCGGTGGCGCCACCCTGTTCACCGTGCTGCTCGGCCTGCCGCTGGGCGTGCTGCTGTTCCTCACCGGCCCGCGCCAGATGTTAGAGCAGCGCGCGCTGTACGCCGTGCTGTCGCTGGTGGTGAACATCCTGCGCTCGGTGCCGTTCGTGATCCTGCTGATCCTGATGATCCCGCTGACCGTGCTGATCACCGGCACCTCGCTGGGCGTGGCCGGCGCCATCCCGCCGCTGGTGGTGGGCGCCACGCCGTTCTTCGCGCGCCTGGTGGAGACCGCCCTGCGCGAAGTAGACCGGGGCATCATCGAGGCGACCCAGGCGATGGGCGCCAGCACCCTGCAGATCATCTTCCGCGCGCTGCTGCCGGAGGCCCTGCCGGGGCTGATCGCGGCCACCACCGTCACCGCCATCACCCTGGTCTCCTATACCGCCATGAGCGGCCTGATAGGCGGCGGCGGCCTGGGCGACCTGGCCGTGCGCTACGGCTACCAGCGCTACCAGCCGGATGTGATGGCGGTGACCGTCATCCTGCTGCTGGTGCTGGTGCAGGTGCTGCAGATGGTCGGCGACAGGCTGGTCATCCATTTCTCACGCAAGTAAATCCACCTAGAACAGCGGGCGACCGGCCACCCGCCGGACCCCGCGCCACGTCCCACAAGGAGTTGAACATGAAGAAACTGCTGACTGCCCTGGCCGCCGCCGCGGCCCTCACTTCCGCCGCCGCCCAGGCCGCCGACTCGATCAGCGTCGCCGCCACCGCCGTGCCGCACGCGGAGCTTCTCGAATTCGTCAAGCCGGCCCTGGCCAAGGAAGGCGTCGACCTCAAGGTCAAGGTCTTCACCGACTACGTGCAGCCCAACGTGCAGGTCGCCGAAGGCCGCCTGGACGCCAACTTCTTCCAGCACCAGCCGTACCTGGACGAGTTCAACGCCTCCCGTGGCACCCAGCTGGTGAGCATCGCCGGCGTGCACGTCGAGCCCTTCGGCGCCTACTCCAGCAAGATCAAGAAGCTCGACGAGCTGAGCGAAGGCGCCCAGGTGGTGATTCCCAACGACGCCACCAACGGCGGTCGTGCCCTGCTGCTGCTGCAGAAGGCCGGCGTGATCAAGCTGAAGGAAGGCGCCGGCATCACCGCCACCGTCAAGGACATCGCCGAGAACCCGAAGTCCATCAAGGTGCGTGAGCTGGAAGCGGCCACCCTGCCGCGCGTGCTGGGTCAGGTCGACCTGGCTCTGATCAACACCAACTACGCCCTGGAAGCCGGCCTGAACCCGACCAAGGACGCCCTGGTGATCGAAGGCGCCGACTCGCCGTACGTGAACATCCTGGTGACCACCGCCGCGAAGAAGGACAGCCCCGCCCTGCAGAAACTGGCAGCGGCCCTGCACACCCCGGAAGTGAAGAAGTTCATCGAGGACAAGTACAAGGGCGCCGTGGTGCCGGCGTTCTGATTGCCTGCCAGTCGCTGGCTCTCGTGAGGGGGCTGTGCGCACCGGAGCCATGTACGGGCTTGCTGGTGCGCACGGCGCACCCTACATGCTGTGGCCGTACGAGGACGTAGCCAACAAAAAGCCCGCTCTTGAGCGGGCTTTTTTTCGTTTCGGCTTCCCCGTAGGGCGGGTGCAACCCGCGCCACCGGGGATTACGCGGGTTGCACCCGCCCTACCTTGATCCGAGCAACCCCGGCAGCTGGGCGGCCAGCTTGTCGACGTTCACCGGCGCGCGGATGAAGCCGCGCTGGCTGCCGTCCGGGCCGATGATCACCAGGTTGCCGCTGTGGTCGACGGTGTAGTTTTCCTTGCTGGTGTCGGCCGGGATGAAGGGAATGCTCACCGCGCTGGCCAGCTTCTGGATGTCCTCCTGGCTGCCGGTCAGGCCCTGGAAGCCCGGGTCGAAGTAG
Organism: Pseudomonas sp. GD03875; assembly: GCF_029840585.1. Lineage (NCBI taxonomy): Bacteria > Pseudomonadati > Pseudomonadota > Gammaproteobacteria > Pseudomonadales > Pseudomonadaceae > Pseudomonas > Pseudomonas sp. GD03875. Next base: position 75,218 of record NZ_JAOCCV010000016.1, read on the forward strand.
GCGAGGTACTTCTTCAACTGCTCCGGGGTGTCGCGGTGCGGGTCCACCGTCACCAGCACCACGCGCAGGCGCTCCTTGGCCTCGGCCGGCAGCATGCCCTGCAGCTGGCGCATCTGCGCCAGGGTGGCCGGGCAGATGTCCGGGCAGAAGGTGTAGCCGAAGAACAGCAGGCTCCATTTGCCCTCGAGCTGGTTCGCCGTCACCGCCTGGCCTTCCTGGTTGGTCAGGGTCAGGTCCGGCAGGCTGCGGCTCTGTGGCAGCAGGACGATGCCGGCGTCGAGCAGCGCCACCTTGTCGGTGCCGTCGCCCTTGCTGTTGAGCACCTTGTTGACGGTGAGGCCCACCACCAGGGCGACGACGGCGGCGAGGACAAGGACGGTCTTCTGGGTACGGCTCATGGAATCTCTCTTCGGTTCGGCGGGCAGCGTGGCGTGCCCGCCGGTATCGCGCGGGCCGCTCAGAGGTTGAGCAACAGGTAGTGGTCCGCCAGCAGGGCGATGAACAGCAGGAACAGGTACCAGATACTGTACTTGAAGGTGTTGATCGCGGCGTGCGGCCGGCTGTCACGGTACAGCACCCAGGCCCAGAACATGAAGCGCCCGCCGAGCACCAGCGCGGCCGCGAGGTAGAGCGGACCGCTCATGTGGATGGCGTAGGGCAGCAGGGTCACGGCGAACATCACGGCGGTGTACAGCAGGATGTGCACCTTGGTGTAGTGCTCGCCGTGGGTCACCGGCAGCATGGGGATGTCGGCTTTCGCGTACTCCTCCTTGCGGTGGATGGCCAGGGCCCAGAAGTGCGGCGGCGTCCAGGCGAAGATGATCAGCACCAGCAGCAGCGGCTCGGCGCTGAGGTGGCCGGTGGTGGCGACCCAGCCGAGCAGCGGCGGCGCGGCGCCGGCCAGGCCGCCGATCACGATGTTCTGCGGTGTGGCGCGCTTGAGGAAGCCGGTGTAGAGCACCGCGTAGCCGAGCAGCGAGGCCAGGGTCAGCCAGGCGGTCAGCTCGTTGGTGAAGGCCAGCAGCAGGCCCTGCCCGACCACGGCCAGGAGCAGGGCGAAGCCCAGCGCCGCCGGCACCGAGACGCGCCCGGCGGTGACCGGGCGCTTGTGGGTGCGTGCCATGATCGAGTCGATGCGTCGGTCGACCACGTGGTTCACCGCCGCCGCGGCGCCGGCGCACAGGCCGATGCCGAGGTTGCCGAACACCAGCACGGTCCACGGCACGCCGGCGCGGGTGGCGAGGAACATGCCGACCAGCGAGGTGATCAGCATCAGCAGGACCACCCTGGGCTTGGTCAGCTCCAGGTAGTCGCGCCAGGTGGCGTGTTCGGAGTGGGCTCGCAGCACTGTAGCCATGGCGTTTCTCCTTTCTAGTTATGCTGGGGAAGCGGTTGGGCGGCATCCCGCCTTGGCCGTGAAGGCCGGGCCATCGCGGCCAAGGCCGCTCCCGCAGGGGTACGCAGTCGGTAGTTGATCAGCACCAGCACCAGCAGCAGCGCGGCGCCGCCGCCGTTGTGCGCCACCGCCACGGCCAGCGGCAGGTGCAGCAGCACGTTGCTCACGCCGAGGCTGACCTGCACGGCCAGGGCCAGCAGCAGCAGGCCGGCCAGGCGGCCGAGGCCGGCGGCGCGCAGGCGCCAGGCCAGCAGCAGGAGGACCAGGCTGAGCGCCACCGCGCCTAGGCGGTGGGTCATGTGGATGGCGGTGCGGGCGTCGCTGTCGAGCTGGCCGCCCAGGTAGTTGGGGCCGATGTGCTGGGTCAGGTGGAAGCCGTTGGCGAAGTCCATCGCCGGCCACCATTCGCCGTGGCAGGTCGGCAGGTCGACGCAGGCGACCGCCGCGTAGTTGGAGCTGACCCAGCCGCCCAGGGCGATCTGCCCGACGGCCAGGCACAGCGCCGCGACGGCGAGCAGGCGCAGGCGCGCCGATACGTTTGCCAGCACCGGCAGCCGGCCGGACAGGCGCAGGGTCAGCAGGAACAGCAGCGCCAGGGTGGTGAAGCCGCCGAGCAGGTGCGCGGTGACCACCTGGGGCCACAGCTGCAGGGTCACCGTCCACATGCCGAAGGCGGCCTGGGCGACCACCACGCCGAGCAGCAGCAGGGGCAGCTTCAGCGGCCTGCCGGGTTCGTCGCGGCGGCGCAGCGCCTGCACGGCGAGGCCGAGGATGACCAGGCCGAGGGTGCCGGCGAAGTAGCGGTGGACCATCTCGTTCCAGCCCTTTTCCACCTCCACCGGCGCCTCGGGGAAGCGCGCCTCGGCCAGGGCCTGCTTGTGCTCGCTCATCGGCACGCCGAGGAAGCCGTAGCAGCCCGGCCAGTCCGGGCAGCCGAGCCCGGCGTGGGTCAGGCGGGTGTAGGCGCCGAGCAGTACCACCACCACCGTCAGCAGGGTGGCGAACAGGGCTAGGCGGTAGCCGGGCAGGGTCTTGCGGTCACTCATCCGGGGCCTCTCTTGTTCTTATAGGGGGTGCCAGCATCTGCTCATGATCCTGCGAGCCAGGGACGCTGAAAAAGTCCTCGTCACTCCCGCGCAAGCGGGAGCCCAAGTGTCGCGGAGCTTCTGGATTCCCGCTTGCGCGGGAATGACGACCATCTCAGTACCGTCTCTGGAGCCAGGCAAGGCGGAGGCGGGCGAAGCAACGCAGCTCAGAAGCGGTAAATGAGCATGCCGAGCCCGCTTCCAACGCGGGCTGGCCGACGCGCAGCCGATCATGGGCGGTTCTCAGCCGATCTGCGACAGCTTCAGCAGCAGCCGCAGATCGTTGAGGATGTCCTTGCCCTTGCTGGTGGCGTCGTAGCGCAGCACCAGGTTGCCCTTGGGATCGACGATCCACAGCAGGGCGCCCTGGCCGGCCGGCACCGCCTTGTCGTAGCGCAGGTTGTCGAGGTGGTAGCGGCCCAGCTGGGGGTATTCGCGCTTGAGTTGCTCGTCGTAGTCGGCGGCCAGCGGCCGGCTCACCGCCAGGCCGTGGACGGCGCGGGTGGCGTCGCGATTGAGGCCGATGTGGATCTGCCGGGCGGCATAGACCAGCTGGCGGCAGTTCTCGGCGCAGTCGCCGGGGGCGGTGACCAGCAGTTGCCAGCGTTCCTCGCTCGCGCCCGGCACGCCGATGTCGGCGACTTGGGTGCCGTCGCCGACCAGGGCGCCGTGGTAGTTGCGCCCTTCCGGCACCCAGAAGCGCCACTGGTACATGGCGGTGGCCAGGATCATCGGGCCGACCGCCACCAGCAGCAGCAGGATCAGCTGCAGGCGCCCGCGCGCCCTGGGCGCTTCAGGAGTGGAAAGGGCCGGATTCATGGCTGGGCTCATGCTGTTTCTCCCGCGCGGTCTGGCGCGCTGTGTGGATGCCGAGATAGAGGTAGAGGCCGACCAGGGCGACGGCCATGGCGAACCATTGCACGGCGTAGCCGGTGTGTTTTTCCGGGGCCATGGCCACCAGTGGCCATTCGGCCTGGTAGGCGGCCGGGCCGGGTTCGAGGCGCACTTCGTAGGCCATGCCGCCGCGCCCGAGCTGGCGCCACAGGCGTTCCGGCTCGACGGCAGTGACCAGGCGCGGCCAGGCGCCGCCAGCCGGGTCGTCCTGCAGCTGGAAGGTCTTGCCGACCGGCACGTAGACCCGCGCCACCAGGTCCAGTGGCTGCTCGGGGGTGTCGAAGCGCGGCGGCGTGCGCCGGTCCGGCCAGGGCAGCCAGCCGCGGTTGACCAGCAGCCAGAGGCCGGAGGCCTGGTCGTAGAAGGGTTGCAGCAGCTCGATGCCGACCTGGCCGCCACGCTGGCGGTTGTCCAGCAGCAGGCTGTGGCGTTCGTCGAACTGGCCGTGCAGGCGGATGCGCAGGTGGGCGAGGTCGGCGCGCGGTTCGAGGTCGGTGACGCCCATGGGTTCGGCGTGCTCGCGGGCGGCGAAGTCGGCGAGCAGCAGGCGCTTCTCCCCGGCGCGGGCGAGTTGCCAGAAGCCCAGGCCGACCAGCAGCGGCAACAGCAGCGCGACCACGATGCTGGGCAGCAACCCCGGACGGAAACCGTTCATGCCCCTGTGCCCGGGGCTGGAATGCGGCTGGCTATACTGGAACTGCACACCGTCTTCCCCCATTTCCGGAGTCACGCATGCTCAAGGCCGCGATCATCCTCCTGCTGCTGGCCACCCTGGCCAGCCTGTTCAGTGGCCTGTTCTTCCTGGTCAGGGACGAGGGCCGCGGCTCGCGCCTGGTCAACGCCCTGACGCTCCGCGTGATCCTCGCCTCGGTCACCCTGGCGCTCATCGCCTGGGGCTTCTACAGCGGCCAACTGGTCTCCCACGTCACCTGGTAGCGACTGGCTTCAAAGCACGTAGACGAAGATGAACAGGCCGATCCAGACCACGTCGACGAAGTGCCAGTACCAGCTGGCGGCCTCGAAGCCGAAGTGTTTCTCCGAGTCGAAGTGGCCCTTCATGATGCGCACCAGCATCACCGTCAGGATCAGCGCGCCCATGGTCACGTGCGCACCATGGAAGCCGGTGAGCATGAAGAAGGTCGCGCCGTAGATGCCCGAGCCGAGGGTCAGGCCCAGTTCGGTGTAGGCCTCGTAGTATTCGTAGGCCTGCAGCACGACGAAGACCACGCCGAGCAGCACGGTCAGTGCCAGCCACATCTTCAGCGGGCCGCGCTTGTCCTTCTTCAGGGCGTGGTGGGCGAAGGTGACGGTGAAGCTGGAGGTGATCAGCAGGATGGTGTTGATCAGCGGCAGGTGCCACGGGCTGATCACTTCGGTCGGCCCCGGGAACAGCTTGGGATCGGGGTTGTTCAGCAGCGGCCAGGTGTATTCAAAGTTCGGCCACAGCATGTTGGTGACGCCCTTGTCGCCCTCGCCGCCGAGCCAGGGGCCGGCCCACATGCGGATGTAGAACAGCGCGCCGAAGAAGGCGGCGAAGAACATCACCTCGGAGAAGATGAACCAGCTCATGCCCCAGCGGAACGAGCGGTCCATCTGCGCGCTGTAGAGGCCGCCGCGGCTTTCCTTGACGACGTTGCCGAACCAGCCGAACAACATGTAGGCGAGGATCAGGCCGCCGACGAAGAAGATCAGCGGGCCGTTGGATTCCGCGCGGTCGGCCTTGAGGTCGTTGAACCAGCTGCCGATACCGTAGACGGTGGTGAGCATGCCGATGGTGGCGATGATCGGCCACTTGCTCTGGGCGGGAACGTAGTAGTTCTCGTGACTCGACATTTTCTTGTTCTCCTTATGGAGCCGCCCCGGTAGGGGCTGTCTGGGCAAGAGTCGCCTGCGCGACGGGCGGTTTGCGCGCAGTGATATCGAACAGGGTGTAGGCCAGGGTCAGGTGCTTCACGTCCTTCGGCAGATCCCGGTCGACGATGAAGCGCACCGGCATCTCGATGCGCTCGCCCGGCTGCAGCACCTGCTGGGTGAAACAGAAGCACTCGGTCTTGTGGAAGAAGGCGGCGGCCTTCGACGGCGCCACGCTGGGAATGGCCTGGGCGGTCATCGGACTGCTGGTGGGGTTGTGGGCGATGAACACCATCTCGTTGCTCGAGCCGGCCGACACCGTCAGCTCGTCCGTGGTCGGATGGAATTCCCAGGACATGCCGGCGGCGTTGGTGGCGAGGAACTGCACCCGTACCTGGCGCTGCTCGTCCACCGACTGTTCGCCCTGGTAGGCCCCGGCGGTCTTGCCGTTGATGCCGAAGGCCTGGCACATCACGTCGTAGATCGGCACCAGGGCGAAGCCGAAGGCGAACATGCAGGCCACCACCAGCAGCAGGCGAGTGACCAGGCGACGGTTGTCCAGGGCTTCGCTCACGACCGCGTGCCTCCTACTTCACTTCCGGCGGCGTGCTGAAGGTGTGGTAGGGCGCCGGCGAGGGCACGCTCCACTCCAGCCCGTCGGCGCCGTCCCAGGGCTTGGCCGGGGCGGGTTTGCCGCCGCGGATGCACTTGATGACGATGAACAGGAAGAGGAACTGGGTGGCGCCGAAGGTGAAGGCGCCGATCGACGAGATCATGTTGAAGTCGGCAAACTGCAGGTTGTAGTCCGGAATCCGCCGCGGCATGCCGGCCAGGCCGACGAAGTGCATCGGGAAGAACGCCAGGTTCATGCCGATGAAGCTCATCCAGAAGTGCAGCTTGGCCAGGGTCTCGTCGTACATGTGGCCGGTCCACTTGGGCAGCCAGTAGTAGGCCGAGGCGAAGATGCCGAAGATCGCGCCCGGCACCAGCACGTAGTGGAAGTGCGCCACCACGAAGTAGGTGTCGTGGTACTGGAAGTCCGCCGGGGCGATGGCCAGCATCAGCCCGGAGAAGCCGCCGATGGTGAACAGGATGACGAAGGCGACGGCGAACAGCATCGGCGCCTCGAAGGTCATCGAGCCGCGCCACATGGTGCTCACCCAGTTGAACACCTTCACCCCGGTGGGCACGGCGATCAGCATGGTGGCGTACATGAAGAACAGTTCGCCGGTCAGCGGGATGCCGACGGTGAACATGTGGTGGGCCCAGACGATGAACGAGAGGAAGGCGATGGCGCCGGTGGCGTAGACCATCGAGGTGTAGCCGAACAGCGGCTTGCGGGCGAAGGCGGGGATGATCGAGCTGACGGCGCCGAACGCCGGCAGGATCATGATGTACACCTCGGGGTGGCCGAAGAACCAGAACACGTGCTGGAACAGCACCGGGTCGCCGCCGCCGGCCGCGCTGAAGAAGCTGGTGCCGAAGTGGATGTCCATCAGCATCATGGTCACCACCCCGGCCAGCACCGGCATCACCGCGATCAGCAGGAAGGCGGTGATCAGCCAGGTCCAGACGAACAGCGGCATCTTCATCAGGGTCATGCCGGGGGCGCGCAGGTTGAGGATGGTGGCGATCACGTTGATCGCGCCCATGATCGAGCTGATGCCCATCAGGTGGATGGCGAAGATGAAGAAGGTCACCGATTCCGGCGCGTAGGTAGTCGATAGCGGCGCGTAGAAGGTCCAGCCGAAGTTCGGCCCGCCGCCCTCCATGAACAGGGTCGACACCAGCAGGCCGAAGGCCGCCGGCAGCAGCCAGAAGCTGAAGTTGTTCATCCGCGGCAGGGCCATGTCGGGCGCCCCGACCATCAGCGGGATCATCCAGTTGGCCAGGCCGACGAAGGCCGGCATCACCGCGCCGAACACCATGATCAGGCCGTGCATGGTGGTCATCTGGTTGAAGAACGCCGGCTCGACGATCTGCAGGCCGGGCTGGAACAGCTCGGCGCGGATCACCATGGCCATGGACCCGCCCAGCAGGAACATGGCGAAGCTGAACCACAGGTACATACTGCCGATGTCCTTGTGGTTGGTGGTCAGCACCCAGCGCATCAGCCCCTTGGCCGGGCCGTGGTGATGGTCATGTCCGGCATGACCGTTATGATCGATCACTGCACTCATGTCCTTACTCCTGAGCCTGTTTGAACGCGAGGATGTCCTTCGGCGTAACCATGTCGTTCACGGCGTTGCCCCAGGCGTTGCGCTCGTAGGTGATGATGGCGGCGAGGTCGACTTCCGACAGCTGCTTGCCGAACGCGGCCATGGCGGTGCCCGGCTTGCCCTCGACCACGATGTGGATGTGGTCCTGGACCGGGCCGGTGGCGATCTTCGAGCCCTTCAGCGCCGGGAACATGGGCGGCAGGCCCTCGCCGTTGGCCTGGTGGCAGGAGGCGCAGTTGGTCTGGTAGGCCTTCTCGCCACGGGCCATCAGCTCTTCGCGGGTCCATTCCTTGCTGGTCAGCTCCTTGAGTTTGGCGGCCTCTTCCTTGCGGGTGGCCAGCCACGCGGCGAAGTCTTCCTTGCTCTTGGCCTCGACCACCACGGGCATGAAGCCGTGGTCCTTGCCGCACAGCTCGGTGCACTGGCCACGGTAGATGCCGGGCTCCTCGATGCGCGTCCAGGATTCGTTGATGAAGCCGGGGATGGCGTCCTTCTTCACCGCCAGGGCCGGCACCCACCAGGAGTGGATCACGTCGGCGGCGGTGATCAGGAAGCGCACCTTGGTGCCCACCGGCACCACCAGCGGCTCGTCGACCTCCAGCAGGTAGTGCTCGTCCTTGTTCGCCCGGTTGTAGATTTGGTCGGACGGGGTGGCCAGGTTGCTGAAGAACTCCACGTCCTGGCCCAGGTACTTGTAGTGCCACTTCCACTGGTAGCCGGTGACCTGGATGTCCAGTTCGGACTCGGACGTGTCGTAGATGTCGATCAGGGTCTTGGTGGCGGGCACGGCCATGACCACCAGGATGACGAGGGGCACGATGGTCCAGAGGATTTCCACCGTCGTGCTCTCGTGGAAGTGCGCGGGTTGCTGGCCGGTGGAGCGGCGGTGGATCAGCATCGACCAGAACATCACGCCGAACACCACCACGCCGATCACGACGCAGATCCAGAAGATGATCATGTGCAGATCGAAGACTGAACGGCTGACCTCGGTGACACCCGGCAGCATGTTCACTGCCCACTCGGCGTGCGCCGAGCCAAATGTCAACCACAGCAGGAGGCCCATCCAGACTCGTGGATGTCGCATCATTGCGGGTTCCCCTCGTTGTTCTTGTTATCCCGCCGGCTAAGCCTGCGGCTAAGGGATCGACTGCCGATACTGCTGGCTTATCACTTGTCGAAACCTCTCCGTGCCGAAGCCCGTCCGGTTCCATCAGGTTCACGCCTTGCGAGTTCGAGTATAGACAGGGAGTGCGACATCACAACGCAGCCAGAAAAATAACGCCCGATTTTTGTCCAGGCCGCGCCGGCTGCGGGATGGCGTCCAGCGAAGCGGCACCGGGCGGAGCGATTTATAGCTCCAGCTACTAACCATGAAATAATTATGACAATCCGTTCTTAGTCCCGGCCCGTCGCCAGCTAAGGTGAGTTTTCGTTTCTATCTCATGTCCATCCGGAGCCGTCATGAATACCCCCGCCCTGCGCGAACAGATCCAGCGCGCCCTCTCTCATGAAGCCAGCAGCGGTGACCTGGCCCGCCAGCTCGAAGGCCGCTTCGACCGGCTGCATCCGATCATCCAGTTGCCCGAGCGCGATGCCCGGGGTGTGCTCGAACGCTTCGTCGCCGCCTATGTGGAGCAGGTGCCGGATGTGCTCGATGCGGCCAATGCCGTCGCCCGCGAGGCCGGCATCGAGGCGCAGGTGAAACCGGTGCTGAAGCTGGCCGAACAGTTCTTCCTCAGCCCGCCGAGCATCATGGAAGGCCACCAGGGCCTGGACGCACTGCTGGACGAGGCCTACCTAGCCCATCGCCTGGTCGAGGAGGTGAACGACCGCTACATCGCCCACCTGGGGCAGCCGCTGATCCCGCTGGATACCACCGTCGCCAACGTGATCGCCCACCAGCTGATCGGCGAGCCGTTCGCCAACCAGCTGGACGAAGCGGTGCATCACGCGGTCGAGGAGATGCTGGACGAGCAGGTGTTCCACCAGGATTCGGTGCAGGAATACCGCGCCCGCCTGAGCAACCCGCAGACCGTGGCGGCCTGGCAGAACTGGCCGTGCCTGTCGCGCCAGTTGGGCGTGGAGCTGGGCCTGCCGGTCAGCGCCTGACTTCGCCGCCGCTGGTCCCGGACTGCGTCCGGGCTACCGGCCCACAGTAAAAGGCCCGCATCCGCGGGCCTTTTCGTTTCATTGCGCCTGGTAGCGCGCCTTGGGCGTGGCCATCGGCACCACGTCGCCATCCAGCGGCAGGAAGCGGCCGCTCTCGGCGTCGTAGGCGCGGATCGCGCTGGTCTCGATGTCGTAGACCCAGCCGTGGATGAACAGTTGACCGCTGGCTACCCGCGCCGCCACCGAGGGGTGGGTGCACAGGTGATTGAGCTGGGCCACCACGTTCTCCTCGGTGAGGATGCCCAGGGTGTCATGACCGTCGCAGCCGCAGTTTGCCTCGACCACCCGCAGCGCCACTTCGCTGTGGCGCAGCCAGGCCTTCACCGTCGGCATGCTCTCCAGGGTCTCGGGCGCCAGCACCGCCTTCATCGCGCCGCAGTCGGAGTGGCCGCAGACGATGATGTGCTGCACGCCCAGGGCCAGCACCGCGTACTCGATGGCGGTGGAGACCCCGCCCATCATCTGCCCGTAGGCCGGCACCACGTTGCCGACGTTGCGGGTGACGAACAGGTCGCCCGGCGCGCTCTGGGTGATCAGCTCGGGGACAATGCGCGAGTCGGCGCAGGTGATGAACATGGCGCGCGGGTTCTGCGCGCTGGCGAGTGCCTTGAACAATTCTTCCTGCTGCGGGAAGACTTCGTTGCGGAAGCGCTTGAAGCCTCCGACGATGGCGCCCAGCGCCTCGTCGGCGCTTTCTGGCGCGGTGCGCGCCTGCAGGGGAATGGCGTTGTGCTTGTAGGGCATGGCGTCTCACCTCGTGCTGGACCGTCGCGCTGGCGCGCGCGGCGGATTATCGACCTGGCATGCGGACAGTTGCCAGCTCCGGTGAGTCACATTTCATTTACAGCAGAGCCATCTGCCGGCCCGGCGGGGCGAACTGGCTGCAGTCCAGGTCGAAGCCGTCCCGGTGGTTCAGGCCCAGGCGCTTGCGCGCCAGGGCGAAGCGCTGTGCCAGCAGGTCGGCGAAGGCGCCTTCGCCGCGCATGCGGCTGCCGAAGCGGCCGTCGTAGTTCTTGCCGCCACGCGACTGGCGCACCAGGCTCATCACGTGCTCGGCCCGCTCGGGGAAGTGGCTGCGCAGCCATTCCTCGAACAGCTCGGCGATCTCCAGCGGCAGGCGCAGCAGCACGTAGCCGGCCGAACGGGCGCCGGCGTCGCGGGCCGCTTCGAGGATGCGCTCCATTTCCATGTCGTTGATCATCGGGATGATCGGCGCCACCAGCGCGGTCACCGGTACGCCGGCCTCGTGCAGGCGGCGCATGGCGCGCAGGCGGGCGCCGGGCGAGGCGGTGCGTGGCTCCATGATGCGTTTCAGCTCGTCGTCCAGGCTGGTCAGGCTGAAGGCCACGCTGACCAGCCTGCGGCTGGCCAGCTCCTGCAGCAGGTCGAGGTCGCGCAGGATCAGCGAACTCTTGGTGACGATGTGCAGCGGGTGGCGGAAGCGCAGCAGGATTTCTAGGGCCTGGCGGGTCAGGCGCTGCTCGCGCTCGATCGGCTGGTAGGCGTCGGTATTGATGCCCAGGGCCAGCGGCTGCGGGGTGTAGCCGGGCCTGCTCAGCTCCTCTTCCAGGCGCTCGGCCAGGTTGGTCTTGGCGATCAGCCGGGTCTCGAAGTCGATGCCCGGCGACAGGTCCCAGTAGGCGTGGGTCGGCCGGGCGAAGCAGTAGATGCAGCCGTGCTCGCAGCCGCGGTAGGGGTTCACCGAGCGGTCGAAGCCGACGTCAGGCGACTGGTTGCGGGTGATCACCGTCTTGGCCCGCTCGACGCGCACCTCGGTGGCGCGGCAGGGCGGCGTTTCGTCCTGGAACCAGCCGTCGTCCTCGTTCTCGCTGCGGGTGGGAGCGAAACGGTTGTGCGGGTTGCTGGCGGTGCCGCGGCCACGGGGCGGCAAGGTGACGGACATGGAAAACGCTCCGAATGCTGTATATATGAACAGTATTCGGATTTGCCCCCGTACGCCAGCGGCGGTTACTCCTCTTCGACCGGCGGCGGAGGCGTGAAGGGCCCGATCACGTATTCGCGGCCGTGGCGGCGGCAGTCTTCGAGCGTGCCCTCGGCGCCGCGCTTGGTGACCAGGAAGGTGCTGCCACCGACATCGTCGGCGTCGATCACGCCGGTTTCCAGATCGATGCCTTGGCTCACCACCGACGCCAGGAGGTCTTCGGCCCAGTCCGTACCGCCGTGCCAGCGCAGGATCATCCGCCCCTCGCGCCAGTGCACCGAGACGAATTCGAGGCCGTGGGGCCAGCGATAGCCCAGCAGGCAAAAGTGGTTGGTCCTGGTGTTCGCGCCCTGGTATGCCAGCAGCAGGCGCAGTTCCGCCTCGGGCTGGCGGTAGCGCGCCTCCTCGGCGGGGTCGAAGCGCGCGTTCATGCCAGCGTAGATCGACGGGCCGAAATCTTCGGCGACGGCTGCGCCCAGCGAGGCCGCGAGCAGCATCGCGCCGCCCAGGCCCTGCCATGAATATCCCTTCATCGTCCCTGACTCCTCGATAGCCGCCGGCACGGTAGCGCAGAGGCGCCCGGCGGGCTAGGGGTCGACCCGGCCCATCAGTTCGGCGACCGACTCCGGCCGCCGGGCGTAGCGCTGGGCCAGCACGGCGCAGACCATCAGCTGGATCTGGTGGAACAGCATCAGCGGCAGGATCAGCAGGCCGAGGCTGCTGCCGGCGAACAGCACCTGGGCCATCGGCACGCCGGTGGCGAGGCTCTTCTTCGAGCCGCAGAACAGGATGGTGATGCGGTCTTCCAGATCGAAGCCAAACAGCCGGGCCGCGCCGAGGGAGACGAGCAGCGCCAGGGCCAGCAGCACGCAGCAGGCCACCACCAGGCCGGCCAGGGCCGGCAGCGGCACCTGGTGCCAGAGCCCTTCGACCACCGCGGCGCTGAAGGCCACGTAGACCACCAGCAGGATCGAACCCTGGTCGACGAAGCGCAGCCATTGCCGGTTGCGTTCGACCCAGGTGCCGATCCAGCGCCGCGCGATCTGGCCGGCGACGAACGGGATCAGCAACTGCACGGTGATCTTGCCGATGGCATCGAGGGTCGAGCCGCCGTCGCCGTGCACATCCATCAGCAGCGCCACCAGCAGCGGGGTGAGGAAGATGCCGAACAGGCTGGACGCCGCGGCGCTGCAGATCGCCGCCGGCACGTTGCCGCGCGCCAGCGAGGTGAAGGCGATGGCCGATTGCACTGTGGCGGGCAGGGCGCACAGGTAGAGCATGCCGAGGTACAGCTCGGGGCCGACCAGCGGCGTCAGCAGCGGCCGCAGCGCCAGGCCGAGCAGGGGAAAGGCGACGAAGGTGCAGGCGAACACCAGCAGGTGCAGCCGCCAGTGCCCGGCGCCGGCGATGATCGCCTGGCGCGACAGCTTGGCGCCGTGGAGGAAGAACAGCAGGGCGATGGCCAGGTTGGTGATCCAGTCGAAGGCCAGGGCCACCTGGCCGCGGGCCGGCAGCAGGCTGGCGGCCAGGACCACGGCGAGCAGGGCCTGGGTGAACGGATCGGGAAGAAAGCGGCGCAGCATGGCGGACTCGGCTTGCGATGGCAGGGAGAGTCAACTTATCGTGACCGCAACATTGCCGACTAACGCCAAAGAGCCAGCCAGTGTCGCCGAACGGACAAGACGATGTGGTGCAGCGCGAGGTGCCCGGCCTGCGCAGCCTGCCCCGGCCGCTATACGGGCGGGTCGAGTCGCTGCCCAACCGGGCGCTGACCTTCGTCCACAGCCACCCCTGGGTGCAGCTGTCCTATGCCATCGCCGGGGTGCTGGAAGTGCAGACCGCCAGCGCCCGCTTCCTCGCCCCGCCGCAACGGGCCGTGTGGGTGCCGGCCGGCGTCGAGCACCGGGTGTTCAGCTCGCCCGGCACCGAGATGCGCAGCCTGTATATCGTTTGCGACGTGGTGCCCTGGGGCCCGGAGGATTGCCGGGTGCTGGCGGTCAGCCCGCTGCTGCGCGAGCTGATCGACGGCTTCAGCGCCCTGCCGGCGGAATATGACGAGGCCGGGGCGCCCGGTCGCCTGGCCGCCGTGCTGCTGGATCAGCTGCGCGTCGCGCCGCCGGTCGACCTGTCCCTGCCGTTACCGCGCGACGAACGCCTGCGCGCCGTGTGCGCCGGCCTGGCCGACCCGGACCACCAGCACCTGGGATTGGGTGAGTGGAGCGCGCGCCTGGGCGTGTCCGAGCGGACCCTGAGCCGGCTGTTCCTGCGCGACACCGGCCTGAGCTTCCGCCTGTGGCGCCAGCGGCAGCGCCTGCTCGACGCCCTGGCCCCGCTGGAGCGCGGCGAGCGGGTCACCGACGTGGCCCTGGCCTGCGGCTACGACTCCCTGTCGGCCTTCATCGCCGCCTTCCGCCAGCAGTTCGGCGCGACGCCTGGCGAGTTCTTCCGCAGGCAGGCGCACTGAGGCTATCTCGCCGGTTCGAGGTAATCGGCCGGCAGTGTGGTTTCCGCGTCGGGAGGGGTGCGGGCCAGCCGTCTGCCGTAGCGGCGGCAGGGTGTTTCCACCAGACGGTAGGTCAGTTCCGCGGCGAGGCCGACGACCAGCACGGCGCATAGGGTGAACAGGCCGACCTCCAGCCAATCCCGCAACAGCAGGGGCTCGGGCAAGAGCAGCGCACGGATCGCGCCGTAGAGCGGGAAGTGGGCCAGATAGAGTGCGTAGGAGCGCGAACTCACCCAGTCCAGCACGGGCCCCGGGCCGATACCGGCGTTGCAGGCCGCCAGCCAGACGAGTGCGGCGCTGGTCAGCGCCAGTGCGGCGGCGGTGGAGATGCCGGGGATGGCCTCGGCGCCGAGCGTGGGCAACCAGCCGAGCATCAGGATGAGGGCGAGCGTCAGGGCGCTTCCCAGGCCATATCGGGCCAGCTTGCCAGGCAGCTGGAAGGTGTCTCGGGAATAGAGGCTGAGCATCCCGAGCACCACGCCCCACAGCAGGCCGTCCACCCGGAAGAACCAGCCGGCGCTGAACAAGGGGCGGTCCCAGGGAGCGAGCGTGACTATCAGCAGGAGAACGGCCGGAACCAGAAGTCTTCGGGGGAGCAGTAGCAAGACGATGGGCAGCAGCAGGTAGAACTGCTCTTCGAGCGACAGGCTCCAGTAGTGGCTGACGCCGAGGCCGCTGCCGCAATGCTGGCGCCATGCCTCGCTGGCCCAGCAGCCGGCCGAATGGAGGTTGGCGACCTGGAGCAGGGCGGCCAGGGCGTCGTTGGCCATGCCGGAAGTCGACGGGTACAGCAGCGCCGGGCCGATGAGCAGCGACAGCAGGAGCGGCAGCAGCAGCCAGAGCCACGCCGCCGGCAGCAGGCGAAAGGCCCGCCTGATCCAGAAGGTCCTCAGCTCCGGCCACCAGTTCCGGTCCTGGGCGCGGGCGCGCATGAAGCCTGCCAGGGAGCGGGTGATGAGGAATCCGGAGATGGCGAAGAACAGGTCCACGCCGCTCCACAGGTCGATGTGGCGAGGCAGGCTGGTCGGCCAGATGCGTTCATCGACCGGCAGGTGGGCCAGCAGCACGAAGAGAATCGCGACCGCCCTGAGCGTGTCGATGTGCGAGAAGTGCTTGCCACCCGCGGTGCGGGAGGGGGCCGCGGTGTTCCCGTCTCTGCTCATGTTCACTTCCCTGTGATACGTCGATGCTGGTGCTGGCCGGAAGGACCGTCAGTGTTTCTTCAACTTGGGATTGGGGAAGAACTGCACAGTCTGTCCCTTGTTCGTTGCCGGCTTGGGCGCGGCCTGGTTGACCCGGGTGCCGAGTTCCTTCGGCACCGACTGGCCCTGGGCGTTGAGGGTGTCGGCATAGCCGCAGGCCACGCATTCGCGGTGCGGCGTGCCTTCCTCGTCCCACATCTTGATGGTGTCCATGGCGCTGCACGCCGGGCATACGGCGCCGGCGATGAAGCGCTTTTTCGGCTCGCTCATGCCGCCTCCCGGCTCAGGCCGAGGTGGCGCAGCAGGGCGTCGATGGAGGGCTCGCGGCCGCGGAAGTCGACGAACAGCACCATCGGCTCCTGGGAGCCGCCGCGGGCCAGGATCGCCTCGCGGAAGGCGCGGCCGGTGGCCGGGTTGAGTACGCCTTCCTCCTCGAACCTGGAGAAGGCGTCGGCGGACAGCACTTCCGCCCACTTGTAGCTGTAGTAACCGGCCGCGTAACCGCCGGCGAAGATGTGCGCGAAGCTGTTGGCGAAGCGGTTGAAGGCCGGCGGACGGATCACCGCCACCTCGTCGCGCACGCCCTCCAGCACTTCGAGCACGCTGCGGCCGTCGCCGTGGGTGGCGTGCAATTCGAAGTCGAACAGGCTGAACTCCAGCTGGCGCACCATCATCAGGCCGGACTGGAAGTTCTTCGCCGCCAGCATCTTGTCCAGCAGCGCCTGGGGCAGCGGCTCGCCGGTCTCGTAGTGGCCGGAGATCAGCGCCAGGCCCTCGGGCTCCCAGCACCAGTTCTCCATGAACTGGCTCGGCAGCTCGACCGCATCCCAGGCCACGCCGTTGATGCCGGAGGCGCCGGCGTGCTCGACCCGGGTCAGCAGGTGGTGCAGGCCGTGGCCGAATTCGTGGAACAGGGTGGTGACTTCGTCGTGGGTCAGCAGCGCCGGCTTGCCGCCGACGGCAGGGGTGAAGTTGCACACCAGGTTGGCTACCGGGCTGATCAGTTCACCTTGCGCCGATTTGCGCTTGTCGCGGGCGCCGTCCATCCAGGCGCCGCCGCGCTTGTTGGCGCGGGCGTAGAGGTCGAAGAAGAAGCGGCCGACGTGCTGGCCGTTCTCGCGGATTTCGAACAGGCGAACGTCCGGGTGCCAGGTGTCGAAGTCCTTCAGTTCGGCGATCTCGATGCCGTAGAGCTTCTGCACGATGGTGAACAGGCCGGACAGCACCTTGTCGATCGGGAACCAGGCGCGCACTTCCTCCTGGGAGATGCTGTAGCGCTGCTGGCGCAGCTTCTCGCTGTAGTAGCCGACGTCCCAGCTCTGCAGGTCGCTGACGCCCTGCTCGGCGGCGAAGGCCTTGAGCTCGTCCAGGTCGCGGGCGGCGAAGGGCTTGCTGCGCACGGCCAGGTCGCGCAGGAAGTGCAGCACCTGGTCGGTGCTCTCGGCCATCTTGCTGGCCAGGGACAGCTCGCTGTAGTGGGCGAAGCCGAGCAGGCGGGCCAGTTCCTGGCGCAGGTCGAGGATCTGCTCCATTACCGGGCCGTTGTCGTTCTGCCCGGCGTTCGGGCCCTGGTCGGAGGCGCGGGTGCAGTAGGCGGTGTAGACCTCTTCGCGCAGAGCGCGGTCGTCGGCGTAGGTCATCACCGCGTAGTAGCTGGGGAATTCCAGGGTGATCAGCCAGCCGTCCAGCTCCTTGGCCTGCGCCGCCTGGGCCATCTGCGCCTTGGCCGAGTCGGTGAGGCCGGCCAGGGCCGCCTCATCGGTAATGTGCTTGGTCCAGGCCTGGGTGGCGTCGAGCAGCTGGTTGGAGAAGCGGCTGCCCAGCTCGGAGAGCTTCATCTGGATCTCGCCGTAGCGCTTCTGCTGCTCCGGCGGCAGGTCGATGCCGCTCAGGCGGAAGTCGCGCAGGGCGTGTTCGAGGATGGTCTTCTGCGCCACGTCGAAGCCTGCGGCGGCCGGGCTCTTGGCCAGCGCGTCGTAGGCCTCGAACAGCGGCTTGTTCTGGCCCATCTCGGTCCAGTATTCGGACAGCTTGGGCAGGCAGGCCTCGTAGGCGTTGCGCAGCTCGGCGTTGTTGCATACCGCATTGAGGTGGCTGACCGGGCTCCAGGCACGGCCGAGGCGCGCACCCAGCTCGTCCAGGGCGAGCACCAGACCGTCCCAGTTCGGGCTGCCGGCCTGAGTCTTGAGCAGCTCGGCGATGGCCGCGCGGCTGTCGGCGAGAATCTGGTCGACGGCCGGCTCGACGTGTTCGGGCTTGATCAGCGAGTAGGGTGGCAGGTCGAAGTCCTGCAGGAGGGGGTTGGCTGCGGTCACGGCAAGGCACCTTTGGACGCGGATTCGAAGAGAGGTTATGGGGCCGCGAGCGACCTTTCACAACCGGAATGATCCGAATGTTAATTACAATCCCGGCAAACCGCAGCCTGAAGGAGACTATCGTGGCGATTCGCAGCTACCAGGGCAAAGTCCCGCAACTGGGCGCACGGGCGTTCGTCGACGCCAGCGCCGTGGTCCTCGGCGACGTGGAACTGGGCGAGGATGCTTCGGTCTGGCCGATGGCCGTGGTGCGTGGCGACATGCACCGCATCCGCATCGGCGCGCGCACCAGCGTGCAGGACGGCAGCGTGCTGCACATCACCCACGCCGGCCCGTTCAATCCGGACGGCTACCCGCTGATAGTCGGCGAAGACGTGACCGTCGGTCACAACGTCACCCTGCACGGCTGCACGCTCGGCAGCCGCATCCTGGTCGGCATGGGCAGCATCGTGATGGACGGCGCGGTGGTCGAGGACGAGGTGGTGATCGGCGCCGGCAGCCTGGTGCCGCCGGGCAAGGTGCTGCAGAGCGGCTATCTGTACGTCGGCAGCCCGGTGAAACAGGCCCGACCGCTGACCGACAAGGAGCGTGCCTTCTTCGCCTACAGCGCGGCGAACTACGTGAAACTCAAGGAGTTGCACAGGGCCGAGGCCGGTGACGCGCTCCAGACAGGCATCCGTTTGTGACTGACCGGGAGGTCACTCGCAGTTGTCGTACCGCATAGCTTGCAACGATTGGCAAATGCTGCTGCTATGCACGCCGACATCGCAGGCGAGTCTCCATTTCCTGAGGCCGATGCCTCCGCCCCGCAGTCGGCTGCCAACGAAGATTACAATGTGCGTCTTGCTAGCGGCACTGCGGCCTTACAAGCGAAATCCATGATCATTCTCGTCAGTTCGAAAATCACCCAGTCCAGCATCGAGGCATCCCTGGGCAAGCCGGAATACAGCTACTTCTTCCTGCTCAAGGAATTTCTCCCGGCCCTGGAGCGTATCGCCAGCGTCATCCCGGTCGAATCGGTCGACCAAGTCGACGAGTTGTACCGCCAGTACAGCGCCGACGGCGAAGCCGTCATCTTTCTCAGCGTCAGCCCGCCGCAGCAGACGCCGGTGGGCCTGCTGTGCCCGACGGTATGCCTGTTCGCCTGGGAGTTCGAAAACGTGCCGGACCAGCCCTGGGAGGGCGAGCCGCGCAACGACTGGCGCTACGTGCTGCAACGCATCGCCGGCGCCATCGCCTGCAGCCGCGAATCGGCCGAGGCCGTGCGCAAGTTCATGGGGCCGGATTACCCGGTGGTAGCCATTCCGGCGCCGGTATGGACGCGCTTTCAGGACCTGATGCCCGAAGAAGGCTGGCGATCCTGCCGGGAAGGGCGTGTGTTCGAATTCACCGGCTACGCCATCGACAGTCCCATCCTGGGGCTTTCCGCCGACGGGTTGGTACAGCACATGGCGCGCCCCGACGCCTTCCAGCCGGCAACTGCGGAGAAGAAGCCGGTGGTGGGGCGCCTGGAGCGTACGCGCATCCTCTATCGCTCCTGGCGCGATGAGCTGCGCAAGCGTCATGAGGCCCGCAAGGCAGCGCTGCCGGTGGGCGAGCAGCCGCCACCCAGCGAAGTTGGCGTGCTGCCGGTGCAAGCGTGCCGTTTCGAGCTGTCCGGCGTGGTGTTCTGCACCGTGCTCAACCCCCGGGACGGCCGCAAGAACTGGATCGACATCGTCACCGCGTTCTGCTGGGCGTTCCGCGATACGCCGGACGCCACGCTGATCCTGAAGATGACCCACCACGATCTGGAGTACTACCGGATCATTCTCCTCACCCTGCTGTCGCGCCTGGCGCCGTTCCAGTGCCGCGTGCTGGTCCTGCACGGCTTTCTCGACGACCGCCAGTATCGCGAGTTGGTGTCCGTCAGCGACTTCTATGTGAATGCCTCGACGGGCGAAGGGCTGTGCCTGCCGCTGATGGAGTTCATGGCCAGCGGCAAGCCGGCCCTGGCGCCGCGGCACACCGCGATGCTCGATTACGTGGATGATGACGTGGCCCGCGTGGTGCAGACCTCCGTCGAACTGGCCTGCTGGGCGCACGACCCCTGCGGAATCATGCGTACCCGGCGCCACCGGCTGAACTGGCAGTCACTGATGGAAGGCTACCGTGCCTGCTACCGTCTGGCGCGCGAGGATGCCGAGGGTTACCGGCACATGTCGCTGCGAGCCTGGCAGCGCCTACGCGACTTCTCCGACGTGCCGGTGGTGGCGGATCAGCTCCAGGCGTTCCTGACGCCGCTGGCTGGTGTCCCGGCTGCCGAAGAGCGGCTGGGAGCGAGCGCATGAAGTTTCTGGTGTATTCGGCGATGAACGCCGAGACGGTGGTGCACAACTTCGGCGAGCCGGAGTACAGCTACTACTTCGTGCTGCGCGAGTTCATGCCCCTGCTGCACAGCCTGGGCGAGGTGGTGGTGGTCGCCGATCCGGCGCGAGAAGTCGACGCGCTCTATCACGCGGCGGTCGAGCGGGGGGAGGATTGCGTCTTCCTCAGCTTCTCTCCGCCTCATCTGACCCGTCGCGATCTCGCCTGCCCGACCATTCCGGTGTTCGCCTGGGAATTCAGCAGCATGCCCGGCGAGACCTGGTGGGAAGACCGTCCCGAGAACGACTGGCGCCTGAGCCTGCAGCATTGCGGCGCGGCCATCGTCCACTCGCAGCAGAGCGTGCGGGTGGTGCGCGAGCTGATGGGCGAGGACTTCCCGGTGGTCTCGATCCCCGCGCCGTTGTGGGATCGTCTGGACGCGATGCGTGCGCAGCTCTCGGCCGCGCCTGGCAAGGCCCGCACGCGTATCTGCATCGAGCGGGGCGTGGTGTTCGATACCCATGATCCCAAGCTGTCCCGCTGGCTGCCGAGCGAAGAAGACATGATCCGCGCTGTGGCGGAGTCGCGCGGGTTGATACCCATCGACGAGGGCAGGGGTTATCGCCGCAAGCACCAGAGTGTGAAGGCGATCAACCAGCGTCATCTGGTGGCCTGGTGCCGGCAGGTGCTGGCTCCGAGCCTGCCGTCGCTGTTGCGGCCGCTCGTCGACGTGTTGATCGGTGATCCCTGGCATGCCGGCAAGCGCAGAGTCGAACTGGGTGGTGTGGTGTTCACCAGCCTGTTCAACCCCCACGACGGGCGCAAGAACTGGGTCGACATGCTTACCGCGTTCTGCACCGTGTTCAAGGATGAGCCGAACGCGACGCTGGTGTTCAAGCTGGGCCATCATCGCTACGAAGACGCCATCCAGGGCATCCTGATGGTGCTGCCGCGCCTGGAGACGTTCCGTTGCCGGGTCGTGATCATGCACGGCTACCTGAGCGACGAGGCCTACGCCGACCTGCTGCGCGCCACCCATTTCGTGGTCAACGCCTCCTACGGCGAGGGCCAGTGTCTGCCTTTGATGGAGTACCTGTCCTGCGGCAAGCCGGCGGTGGCCCCTCGCCATTCGGCCCTGGCCGACTATATGGACGAAAGCGTGGGCTTCCTCGTTGACAGCTGGGCCGATGCGACCGCCTGGCCGCACGATCCCCGGGTGGCCTACCGGACCCTGCGCCAGCAGGTGGACTGGTCGTCGCTCTGCGAGGCCTTCGAGGCCGCGTATCGCTGCTACCGGGATGATCCCGAGCGATATCGGCAGATGGTTCGGAACGCCATAGAACGAATGCGTGAGCATTGTTCGCTGGCAACGGCGCGCCCGCGGCTCACCACCCTACTGGAACAGATGATGACCAAGGAGCCAGTATGATCCCCGAATGGCTGCGAATGCCCACGCTGGAACAGTGGGAACAGAAGACGCTGGAGCCCGATTTCCTGGACTCCCGCAACGTCGGGTTGATCGATGCGGTCAACGCCGGCTGGTATCAGAACGATAGCGACGAGCTGTTCCGCGGCTTTCCGATCGCTGCCGACGACATCGTCGTGGATGTGGGGTGCGGTGCCGGCGGCGCCACGCTGTTCTGCGCCAGGCGAGGCGCCCACGTGATCTACTGCGACGTCAACGAGCGCAATATCGAGCAGCTCTCCGAGCGTGTCCGCGAGACCCCTGCGCGGGCCAGCGAGGGCATCGTCACCAACTGTTCTCCGCTGCCTCTGGAAAGCAACTACGCCTCGCGCGTGGTTTCCATGGAGATGCTCGAGCACGTCGACGATCCCGCCTCCGTGCTCGGCGAGCTGGCGCGCATCGGCCGGCCGGGCGCGCTGTACCTGATCTCGGTGCCTGATGCCGTGACCGAAAGGATGCAGATTCCCTTCGCTCCGCCGGAGTATTTCCAGAAGCCGAACCACATCCACATTTTTGAGCGCGACGAACTGGTGCGGCTGGTCACCGAGGCCGGCCTGGAAGTCGTGGAGCGCTCCAGCTACGGCTTCTTCTGGAACCTGTGGCTGTGCATGTACTGGATCTGCAAGAAGGCGGTGGACGGCACGCCGGAGCAGGTATCCCATGATGCCGCCCAGCCACCCTACTTCCCGTTGCTGGATGCCTGGACCTCGGTATGGGGGCGCCTGATCAGCCTTCCCGAGGCCGCGCCCATGCGCAAGGCGCTGGACGAGGCGCTGCCGAGAAGCCAGATCATCATTGCGCGCAAGCCCATCGCCTGAAGTCGACGCCAAATGAGCAGGGAACGCATCCTCGACATCGAAATCCTGCGCGCCGTGGCCGTGATGGCCGTGGTGGTGCATCACACCAGGGACAATCTGCTGCCCTGGAGCTCGCCAGGTCTGGAGCGGCTGACGGTGTACTTCGGCGGCTGGGTGGGCGTCGATCTGTTCTTCGCCATTTCCGGCTTCGTGATCGCGCGCAGCCTGCTGCCGCAATTGCAGGCCAGCCGCGACGGCATCGACGCCTTCCGCATCACCCTGGCGTTCTGGTTGCGTCGCGCCTGGCGCCTCCTGCCATCGGCCTGGTTGTGGTTGGCCCTGATTCTGGTCGCCGCCGTGGTGTTCCAGGAGTCGGGATTGTTCGGCAGCGTCCGGGCCAACATAGAGGCGACGGTAGCCGGGGTGCTGCAGGTCGCCAACCTGCGTTTTCTGGAGACGTTCGGCCGCAGCGAGTACGGTGCGAGCTTCGTCTACTGGACCCTGTCGCTGGAGGAGCAGTTCTACCTGCTGCTGCCCCTGGTGGTCTTGCTGCTGCGCCGCTGGCTGGTGCCGGTCCTGTTGCTGATCGTGGCCTGGCAACTGGTGACCGAGCGTACCCTGACCATGATGGTGTTCCGCTGCGATGGCCTGCTGCTCGGCGTGCTGCTGGCGATCTGGAGCCGCCATCCGACCTATGCCCTGGCGCGGCCCGTCTTCCTCCAGCGGTTACCTGCGAAAGGAACCCTGCTCTTGCTGGTCGTCGTCCTGTTCATGGGCCTGCTGGGCTCGGACGTGCTGAAGATCGCGTCGCACCGCATGAGCCTGGTGGCCTTGCTCAGCATATTGCTGGTCTGGGTGGCGTCCTATAACGATGACCTGTTCCTGTTCTCGCCGCTGCGGGAGATATTCGCCTGGTTGGGCTCGCGCTCCTATGCGATCTATCTGATCCACATCCCGGCCTTCTCCCTGACCCGGCAAATCTGGAGATGGCTGGCGCCGGGGCAGACGGTGGACGAGACCTTCTTCTATCCCTACGTCCTGACGGCCGGCCTGTTGATCCTGCTGCTCAGTGAGCTGAACTATCGCCTGGTGGAAACGCCGTTGCGTCGGCGCGGCGCGCGAATCGCTGCCCGATTCGCCCGGCAGGAACCGAGCGACGCCGATACCGATGCGGACAGGCGCCGGCGCGAGCTGTCCGTCTGAGGGCTCCATCACATGCAAGGAGAATGACATGCTGGCTGGCTTGAAGCGGCTTTTTCGAGGCGATGATCCTGCGCCAACCTCCGTGTCTGCTCCCGAGCAGGAGCCGGCCCCTGCCGCCGAACCGGTCGCCGTGGCGGAAACGGTCGAGCGGGACGACTCCACGCTGACGGATACCTATCTGAGCGGATGGTTCCGCCACGAGACCGGCGAGCTGTTCGAGGGCTTTCGCATCGACCCCGAGGACTCGATCCTCGATATCGGTTGTGGCGACGGGCCGTTCGCTCATTTCTGCGCGACGCGCGGTGCCGAGGTGATCTTCGCCGATATCGACGCGGGCAAGGTGGAGGCGGTCAGCGCCATGCTCAAGGACTCCAATGCGCGCGCGGTGATGCCCCTGGTGACCGATGCCAAGCCGATCCCGCTGGAGGATGGCCGGGTCAACAAGGTCATCGCCATGGAGGTGCTCGAACACGTCGAGGACCCGCAGGCCTTCATGCGCGAGATCGTGCGCGTGGCCAAGCCGGGCAGCCAGTTTCTGTTGACGGTGCCGGACCCGGTGGGCGAGGGCGTTCAGCGTGAGCTGGCGCCGCCCAGCTACTTCGAGGCGCCCAACCATATCCGGGTCTTCGACCGCGACCAGTTCGAGCGCCTGGTGGTGGAGTCGGGCCTGATCATCGAGCGGCGCACCAGCTACGGCTTCTACTGGTCGATCTGGTGGTTCTTCTTCTGGGCCTGCAAGCAGGACCTGAGTCCGCCCTGGCACCCGTTGCTGCAGACCTGGACGCAGACCTGGAACATGCTGCTGTCCATGCCCGACGGCCCGCGCATCAAGCAAGCGCTGGACAAGGCGATGCCCAAGAGCCAGGCCATCATCGCCCGCAAGCCGGAGTGAACGGCCGGATGGCGCTGTCGGCTGCCATTGCCGCCGTGCGTCGTGCGGGACCGTTCTGGCTGGCTTTCGTCGTATTGCTGTCGGCCGCGCTGGTCGTGCGGCTGTGCATGCCCTTCGAGTTCCCGGTGCCCTGGCGCGACGAGACGGCCTTCATCGCTCAGGCCTACGCGCTGAGTACCGACGGCACTTTCTTCGTCGATGCGCTGAATGCCGAGCGGGTGGTGATGTGGATGCCGCCCGGCTACATGCTGCTGCTGGCGGGTGTGTTCGAGGTGTTCGGTTACAGCTTCGATACCGCGCGCTGGGTGTCGACCCTGTGCTATCTGTCCAGCGCCGCGCTGGCCCTGGCGCTGCTTCGGCAGCTGGGGCTGCCTGGCAGATACCTGTGGCTGGCGCTGGCCGCCACTCTGCTGGCGTTCCTGTCGCCCTATACCCTGGCGGCCAGCAACATCGCCCGGATGGAGGCGCTGTATACGGCGCTGTTCCTGGCATCCCTGCTGGCTCTGCTCAAGGGGCGCCCCGGCCTCGGGCTGGCGCTGGTGCTGGTCAGTGCCACGGTGCATTTCAATGCGGTGTACATGCTGTTGCCCTACGCAGTGTTGGTGCTCTGGACCATCCTGCGTCGGCAGACGCTGACCCTGCACGCCACGGACCTGCTGGCGCTGGTGCTGGCAGTCGCAGCCCTGGTCGGCTACGGCCTGATGGTGGCTGGCAATCTGGCGGGCTTCATCGAGGACATGAAGTTCCAGTTCGCCTTCAAGAGCCTGGGCGAACCCATGGGTGGGCGCTCCGGATGGATGAAGCTGGGCCTGGCGCTGTTGCTCGCGGGTGGACAGCTCCTGCACTCTCGCCGCTTCGGTACAAGTGTGATGCTCTCGCTCTACGGCGCGGCCTTCATGGCACTGGCGCTGAATGGCCAGAGCATGTGGTACGACTTCGCCTTCGTCCTGGCGGACTGGCTGCTGGTACTGAGCGTGCTGGCCACTCTTGCAGGGGAGGATCGGAGGTGGCTGCGGTTATGCGGCTTGCTATTGACTGCCGTCCTGTCGCTGATTCTGCTGGCGCACGGCTATGGCAAGCGCGAGTACTTCGCTGCCCTCTGGCCGCGGACAGAACTGGTCACACGTTCCCTTCTGGCGCCTGCCGAAATCGAGCGTATTCGTCACTGGATAGGCGAACTGCCGGAGGGAACGCGTGTTTCCTTTGGTTATACCGGAGTCGAGCCGTTTTTTTTCGACGAGTTGCACCGGGCCGGCGTGACATGGAGCGGCACCCGCCATAACGTGACCCGGGTGTTGCCGATACGAAAGGACGACTTCCGGGTGGTCTGTGATAGCGCCCTGTACCCGACCTATCTCTTCGCCTGGGACCTATCCCCTCTCCGGGAGGGGGGCGATACGGGGTGCCGCATCATAAAACTGACGAATTAGTCTCGACGGCGAGCCGCCCTGCGGATATTTTCTGGCGTCACCTGGCCGGATGGCCGGTACATGAAATGGCGACAAGGATAAAAACCAATGAGCCAGCATGTCTTGAACAGGGCGAGGGCCGCCTATTATCCGGCGCTGGACGGCGCGCGCGGATGGGTGGCCATCGGAGTTCTGGTTGCGCACGTGAACATGGCCTGGTTTCCCGGCGCCATGATCCTGATGGAGCTGTTCTTCGTCATTTCCGGCTTCCTGATCACGTCCATCCTCTGGCGAAGCATCAGGAAGAAAGGGCGCATAAGTCTCGTGCGCTTCTGGAGGCGCCGTTTGATGCGTCTCTATCCTGCTTTGTTGCTTGTCGTCATAAGCTGCACGGTGATTGCCTGCGCACTGGTCGACGACCCTCTCCCTTCACTGAAGGATGCGCTGGCGACACTGCTCTACTACTCGAACTGGACCAAGCTGAATGGCTACATCTATCCGACGCTGTTCGGCCAGACATGGTCGTTGGGGATCGAGGAGCAGTTCTACCTGCTGTGGCCGCTGATCTTCCTTGCCGCACTCAAGTTGCGCCTCACCGTGCCGCAGACGGTGACCGTTCTGGTATCGCTGGCGCTGGTATGCATGGCCTGGCGCTACTACCTGATCGCCGAGGGCGCCTCATGGTCGCGACTCTACTACGCCCTGGATACCCGTATGGATGCGTTCGCCATCGGCGGCATACTGGCGGTGATCTACCCCTCTCTGCGCGACTGGAGTCGTGGCACGGCGGCCCATACGCTGCTGACCCTGGGCGTGCTGACCCTGGGGGTACTGCTGTATGTCGGCACACCGCGGGAGATCGCTTACTTCTACTGGCAGCAGAGTGCGGCGGTGGTGCTGTCTGCTGTCATGGTGATCCTGCTGGTGTCGCCCCGCAGCGGTTTCGTCCAGCGAGCGTTCAGCTGGAAGCTGAGCGTATTCCTGGGGCAGCGCTGCTACAGCATCTATCTGTGGCACTGGCCGATCATCTGGCTGCTTGTGGTGAATACCGATTTCAGGGAAGGCAGCCTTCTACTGATCGTGCTGCCTTTCGTTCTCCTGCTGTCCAGCCTGACCTACACCTGGGTCGAGCGTCCTTTCATGTCCCGCCGCTTCGTACCTTTGGAGACACCCGCCGCTCCCGCGGAGGCGCCACTCACCGATGCCGTCGAGCCTCAGTCCGCCATTTCCCCACAAAGATCATGAGCGAACAGCCTCTCGACCTCTGATCGGGGCAGGCCGGCGCCGAGCAGGGTGAACAGCTTGCCCAGCGCGGCCTCACGGGTCATGCCGCCGCCGCTGACCAGGCCGGCCTCGGCGAGGGCGCTGCCGGCGGCGTAGACCTCGAAGTCCATGTGGCCCAGCGGGCACTGGCTGATGGCGGCCAGTACCACGCCTCGTTCGCGGGCCTCGCGCAGGGCGGCGAGTATCGCCGGGTCGTCCGAGGGACCGGTGCCGCTTCCGTAGCATTCCAGCAGCAGGGCTTCGACGCCGTTCGCCAGGGCGGCTTGCAACTGGGTGGCGGTGAGCCCGGGGAACAGCGGTTGCACGGCCAGCGTCACTTCGCGGCGCGGCTGGCGGTAGTGCAGGGCGGCGGGGAGCGTCTCTTCGTGCACGCCGTGGCGTGGCCTGGCCATGGTGACGAAGGCGTCGAAGGCCTCGCTCTTCATCTTGCTGGCGCGGGCGCCGTGCAGCAGGTGGCCGTCGAAATACAGGTGCACGCCCGGCAGGCAGCCCTGGTCGAGCGCGACCAGGGCGCCGAACAGGTTGGGCCAGGCGTCGCTGCCGGCGGCGCCGGCCGGGAGCATGGAGCCGGTCAGCACGATTGGCACCTGGATGCCCAGCAGCAGGAAGCTCAGCGCCGCGGCGCTGTAGGCCAGGGTGTCGGTGCCATGCAGCAGCAGCACGGCGTCGAAGCCTTCCTCGTCCACCGCCTGGACGATGGCATCGCGCATCGCCAGCCAGTTGGCCTGGCGCATGTTGGCGCTGTCGATGGGCGGCGACAGCTCGCGGAAGCGCCAGGCCGGCGCGGGACGCTCCGGGTGCAGGGCCTGTTCGGCCTTCAGCCGTGCCTCGAAGCCGGACGCCGGGGCGAGGCCCGACTCGCTCATTTCCATGCCGATGGTGCCGCCGGTGTAGAGCACCAGCAGGTTCTGCGAAGGAGTCATGCGCTTATTCCAACAGTAGCGGGACGGGTCTGGATAGCCCGAGTGTAACGGCGTGGGCGTCGAGGCGGGGCAAACAAAAAGGGGGCTGCGCGCCCCCTTTTTATTACACCGGATGACTCAGCGCTGGTGCAGGCTGTGGCTCAGGGCGACGTGCTCGTCGGCGCTGGCCGGCTGCGGGTTGGCCGGCCAGGCGACGGGGTCGAGGTCCAGGTCGGCGAAGTCCTTCGGATCGAACACCGGGGTGGCGATGCCGGCGGCGCGCTGGCGGTCGTAGTCGCGCATCAGGCGCAGGCCGACCTTGATCAGCATGGCCAGGGCGGCCAGGTTGACGAAGGCCAGGCAGGTCATGGTGATGTCGGCGAAGGCGAACACGGTGCCCAGGTTCTGCATCGAGCCCCAGAAGATCAGCGCCAGCACCAGGCCGCGATACACCAGCAGCGGGGTGCGGCCGCGGCCGACGAGGAACTGCAGGGCGTTCTCGCCGAGGTAGTAGTTGTAGAGGATGCAGGTGAACACGAACAGGCTCAGTGCCACGCTGACGAAGATCCGGCCCCAGTCGCCGACCACGGCGGCCAGCGAGTTCTGGGTGAGGACGATGCCGTCGCCCTCGAAGCCCGGGGTGTAGAAGCCGGACAGCAGGATCAGCAGGGCGGTGCAGGTGCAGATCACGAAGGTGTCGAGGAACACACTGAACGCCTGGACCACGCCCTGCGCGACCGGGTGTTTCACGGCGGCCACGGCGGCCACGTTCGGGGCGCTGCCGAGGCCCGCCTCGTTGGCGAACACGCCGCGCTTGACGCCCATCACGATGGCGCTGCCGAGCAGGCCGGCGAAGGCCGGCTCCAGGCCGAAGGCGCTCTTGACGATGGTCACCAGCATGTCCGGCACCAGCTCGATCTGGCTGACGATCACGTAGAGGGTCACGGCGATGTAGGCCAGGGTTTTGACCGGTACCAGCAGGTCGGAGACGGCGGCGATGCGCTTGATCCCGCCGATGAACACCAGGCCCAGCAGCACGGCCAGGGCCAGGCCGGTGTACTGCACCGGGAAGCCGAAGGCGTTCTCCAGCGAGTGGGTCACGGTGAAGGACTGCAGGCCGTTGAAGGCGAAGCCGTAGGTGACCAGCAGGAGCACGGCGAAGGTCAGCGCCATCCAGCGCAGCTTCAGGCCGTGCTGGATGTAGTAGGCCGGGCCGCCGCGGTACAGGCCGTCGCCGTCGGCGCGCTTGTAGGCCTGGGCCAGGGTGCACTCGAAGAAGCTGCTGGACATGCCGACCAGGGCGGTCACCCACATCCAGAACACCGCGCCCGGGCCGCCGAGGGTCACGGCGACGCCCACACCGGCGATGTTGCCGGCGCCGACGCGGCCGGCGAGGCTCAGCATCAGGGCCTGGAACGAACTCAACTGGCCGGCGCTGCCACGGATCGAGTCCTTGAACACGCTGAACATGTGGCCGAAGTGGCGGAACTGGACGAAGCGCGAGCGGAGGGTGAAGTAGCTGCCCAGACCCACGATCAGCACGATCAGCAGTTTTCCGGACAGGAAATCGTTGAGCATTTCCAGCATGGCGAGGACCTCGATTCTTATTGTTCGACTGGACGGAAGAACACGGCACTGCCGTGGACGGGCATGGTCGACCCGGCGTCCACCCCGGGCAATTTCGCGGACTGTGGCGATATGGCGCGAGTTGACGCTCAAAAAGCGTCTCTAGCGTCACAATCGGGCGCTCACCCGCACGGGCGCGGAGCCGTCTGTCATGCGTGTTTCGAGCTGGCCCGACACAACTGTGATGATGCGCCGCAAGCGCGCGTCTATGTCGGCACCCGCCTACGGAGAAGCCGAGCATGCAGGCACTGCTGAACGAAATCCTGGACCAGGTGCGCCCGCTGCTGGGCCAGGGCGAGCTGGCCGACTACATCCCCGCGCTGGCCGAGGTGCCGGCCGATCGCCTGGGCATCGCCGTGCAGGGCGTGGATGGCAGTCTGTGGCAGGCCGGCGATGCCGCCGAAGCGTTCTCGATCCAGAGCATTTCCAAGGTGTTCAGCCTGGTGCAGGCCATTCAGCGTTGCGGCGAAGACATCTGGCTACGCCTGGGGCACGAGCCATCCGGCCAGCCGTTCAACTCGCTGGTGCAACTGGAGTTCGAGCGTGGCCGCCCGCGCAACCCGTTCATCAACGCCGGCGCCCTGGTGATCTGCGACATCAACCAGTCGCGCTTCGCCGCGCCGACACTGTCCATGCGTGACCTCGTGCGCCGCCTGTCCGGCAACCCGCTGCTGGTGTCGGACGAGCGGGTCGCCGAGTCGGAATACCAGCACCGTGCGCGCAACGCCGCGGCGGCCTACCTGATGCAGGCCTTCGGCAATTTCCACAACGAGGTCGAAACGGTGCTGCGCAGCTACTTCCACCATTGCGCCCTGGCCATGAACTGCGTGGACCTGGCCCGCGCCTGCGCCTTCCTGGCCAACCAGGGCATCTGCCCGCGCAGCGGCGAGCGGGTGCTGACGGCCCGGCAGACCCAGCAGGTCAACGCCATCATGGCGACCAGCGGCCTGTACGACGAAGCCGGCAATTTCGCCTACCGGGTCGGCCTGCCGGGCAAGAGCGGTGTCGGTGGCGGCATCGTCGCGGTGGTGCCGGGGCGTTTCAGCCTGTGCGTGTGGTCGCCGGAGCTGAACGCCGCCGGCAATTCCCTGGCCGGCATGGCGACCCTGGAGGCCCTCAGCGCGCGGATCGGCTGGTCGGTGTTCGCCCCGCTTGGCTGATCGGCGTCGGTGCTAGACTCGCGCCGCGCGCATCATCAGGAGAGGCCCGTGTCGCAAGCCCTCGGCAACAACCTCAAGCTGCTCTGCAGCCACTACCGGTCCATCGCGGAGGTATGCCGCAAGCTGGCGATCAACCGGGCCCAGTTCAACAAGTACCTCGGCGGCCAGAGCCGCCCCACGCCCTACAACCTCAAGCGCATCTGCGACTTCTTCGGCGTCGAGGACTACGAGCTGATGCTGCCGCCGGAGCAGTTCGCCCGGCTGCTCGGCGTGCGCGCCGACCGCGCCCAAGCGCAAGCCGCCAGTGATCCCCTGCTGGAGCTGTTCGCCCCGCTGCGCGAGCACTCCAGTTCGCTGGCGCGCTACTGCGGCTACTACTTCGAGTATTCCAACTGCATGTCGGTACCGGGCCAGGTGCTGCTGTCGCTGGTGCACCTGCGCGAGGAACGCGGCAACTACGTGTTCGAGCGCCAGGAGAGGCAGGAACGCGCGCGGGGCGGCGACGCCGAGGACTGGGTGCGCTGCCGCTATCTGGGCGCGGCCTTCTACCTGCAGGACCGGCTGTTCCTCATCGACTACGAGTCGCTCACCGGCAACGAGATGAGTCAGACCATCCTCATCCCCAGCTTCAAGAGCCGCATCACTCGCCTCAACGGCCTGAAGACCGGCGTTTCCAGCGGCGACCGGCGCACCCCGGCCTGCACCCGGGTGGTCTGGCACTACCTCGGCGAGGAGATCAACCGGGTCAACGCCTATCGCCAGGTGATGCTCTACCCGCCAGAGGATGCGCGCATCGACGACGACATCCGCCAGCGCCTGTCCGGCGCGCATATCCGCGACGGTCTGTTCGAGATCGAATAGCTCAGGACAGGTAGGCCGCCGCGGCTTACAGGCTGCGCGGCAGCCACAGCATCATCGCCAGGCAGAACACCGAGAGCGCAATGCAGAACCAGAGGAAGCGCCGCTGCCGGCGCTGCTGGGGACGGTCGGTGGGCAGGGGCATGCCGCAACCGTCGCAGGCGACCGCCTGCTCCGGCTGCGAGCGCTGGCAGTACAGGCAGGTGCGCGTGGCCATGGCGCTACTCGAACTGCTCGAGGCGCTGGCGATCGAGGATGCGGATGACCTTCGCCTGCTGGGTGATGATGCCTTCGTCGATCAGGCGGCGGATGATCCGCGAGAAGGTTTCCGGCTGGATCGACAGGTGCCCGGCGATCAGCTGCCGGGCCATCGGCAGCTCCAGTTCCGGTTCTTCGCTCTGGCTGCGCGCCAGCTGGGTGAGCAGGTAGCGCACCACGCGGTGGGTGGCGTTCTTCAGCGACAGCGTCTCGATCTCGTTGATGCGCTGGTGCAGGCGGATGCACAGCTTGCCGAGCAGGGCGAAGGTCAGCCGCGAGTTGCCCTGCAGCAGGCGCATGTAGGTGGTGTTGGAGAAGCGGTACAGCTGCACCGGGCCGAGCGCCTGGGCCGAGGCCACGTAGTCGGGGGTGTCCATCAGCATCATCGCTTCGGCGAAGGTCTGCCGCTCGCCGATGACCTCGAACACCTTCTCCTGGCCGTCCGGTGTCAGGCGGTAGATCTTCACCGCGCCGGCGATGACGAAGAAGAACGCGTGCGCCGGCTCGCCCTGCATGAAGAGGATGTCGCCCCTGTCCAGGTTGAGCAGCTGGCTGTCGGCGAGCAGTTCGTCCAGCTGTTCGTCGGACATCGGCTCGAACAGGTGGTGGCTGCGCAGGATCTGGTGGTGCACGCGGTGCAGCCCCATGGTCGGGTCCTGGCCGCCCGAGGTGGCGATCATCCGGGTCGGGATGGTGTTATCGAGCATGGTCGGTCTCCGGTGGTTCGGCGTAGCGGGCGATGCCGTCCAGGTCGAGCAGCGCCACGTGCTGGCGCCCCAGTTCGAGCAGTCCGCGTTCCTTCCAGGCGCTGAGCAGGCGGCTGACGGTGTGCAGGGTGGTGCCGGTCATCTCCGCGAGGTTCTGTCGCGACAGCGGGAAATCGATGCTGACGCCGGTTGCCGTGCTGCGCCCGAACTGCTGCGCCAAGCGTAGCAGGGCATGCGTCAGGCGCTGCTCGACACGCTCGGTGGACAGCTCGCGGATGCGCTGGTGGGCATCCTGCAGGCGCTTGCCGACGGCCTGCACCACGTGCTCGGTCAGGTGCGTGCAGACCCGGCTCAGCGGCTCCCACTGGGCCGAGGGCCAGCGCAGCGCGCAGCTGTCCTCCACGGCGACGGCGGACGCCGGGAAATGGCTCATCGCCATGGCCCGGGCGATGCCGAACAGCTCGCCGCTGCACACGTAGCGCACCACCACGCGCTCGCCGGCCGGGGTCAGCTGGGAGATCTGCAGGTGGCCGCCGAGCAGGAAGAAGAAATGCCGGGCGGGCTCGTCCTGCTGGAAGACGAATTCGCCCTTGAGGAAGTGGCATTCCTGCGCGTGCGCCAGCGCTTCCCTGAGCTCGCTGTCGCTCAGTGGCGAGAACAGAGGCAGGCGTGCTATCAGCTCGAGCTCGGGTGGCATAGGGCACCAGATTGGGGCAATGCGGCGGATGAGCTGATCGTAGCGCGCCGCTCGCCTGCACCGGTGCGGTATGTTGTCGCTGCCCACCCCTTCTTTGTCCCAGGACAAAGAAGTCGGCGTCGCGATGCCCTGCAATGGTGTCAGCCAACCTAAAAAGGGAAGACGCCATGAAAGCTTTCAAACCCCTGCTGATCGCCAGTGCCATCGCCCTCTGCTTCTCCAGCACCTCGCTGCTCGCGGACACCACCGACGGCCTGCAGCGGATCAAGGTCGATCTGATCGCGCCGCCGCAGGTGCATGCCCACGAGCAGGCCACCACCAGCAAGCCCAAGGTCGTGCAGTTCCGCATGGTCATCCAGGAGAAGAAGGTGGTGATCGACAACCAGGGCACCACCCTGCAGGCGATGACCTTCGACGGCTCCATGCCCGGCCCGACCATGGTGGTGCACGAGGGCGACTACGTGGAGCTGACCCTGGTCAACCCCGCCACCAACGCCATGCCGCACAACATCGACTTCCACGCCGCCACCGGCGCCCTCGGCGGCGCCAAGCTTACCCAGGTGGCCCCGGGCGAGGAAGCGGTGCTGCGCTTCAAGGCCGACCGCAGCGGCACCTTCGTCTACCACTGCGCGCCGGAAGGCATGGTCGCCTGGCACGTGGTCGCCGGCATGAGCGGCACCCTGATGGTGCTGCCGCGCGAAGGCCTGAAGGACCCGGACGGCAAGCCG
Source organism: Pseudomonas sp. GD03875 (assembly GCF_029840585.1). Classification (NCBI taxonomy): domain Bacteria; kingdom Pseudomonadati; phylum Pseudomonadota; class Gammaproteobacteria; order Pseudomonadales; family Pseudomonadaceae; genus Pseudomonas; species Pseudomonas sp. GD03875. The sequence continues at coordinate 109,129 of NZ_JAOCCV010000016.1, forward strand.
CTGCACTACGACCGCGCCTACACCATCGGCGAGTTCGACCTGTACATCCCGAAGGACGCCGACGGCAAGTACAAGGACTACCCGGACCTCGCCTCCAGCTACGCCGACACCCGCGACGTGATGCGCACCCTGACCCCGACCCACGTGGTGTTCAACGGCAAGGTGGGTTCGCTGACCGGCGAGAACGCGATGACCGCCAAGGTCGGCGAGACCGTGCTGTTCATCCACTCTCAGGCCAACCGCGACACCCGTCCGCACCTGATCGGCGGCCACGGCGACTGGGTCTGGGAGACCGGCAAGTTCGCCAACGCGCCGGAGAAGAACCTGGAGACCTGGTTCATCCGTGGCGGCTCGGCGGGCGCGGCGCTGTACACCTTCAAGCAGCCCGGGGTGTACGCCTACGTCAACCACAACCTGATCGAGGCGATGGAGCTGGGCGCCGCCGGCCACGTCAAGGTCGAGGGGGAGTGGAACGACGACCTGATGAAGCAGATCAAGGCCCCCGGCCCGATCACTTCCCAGTAGGGGCGATGGCGATGAGAGCGCTGCTGGCAGGCGGGTTGCTGGTGCTCGGTGGCTGTATGCCGGCCCCCGACATCGACGAGGGCGAATGGGTGCGGATCGCCGCCGGCACCGCCCATTACCAGGCCGTCGACGCCAGCGGCGCCGCCATCGAGGAACGCAGCGACGGCTTCGCGATCATGCGCCGCCAGGTCAGCCAGGCGGAGTACGCGGCGTGCGTCGCGGCGCAGGCCTGCATGCCCTTGGACGGCGCGTTGCGCGAGGCCGCGGCGGTTGACCTGCCGGCGGTGGGCATCAGCTGGCTGGACGCCAGCGCCTACGCCCAGTGGATGACCCGGCGCACGGGCGTGGCGCATCGCCTGCCGCGCTATGCCGAGTGGGTGCTGGCGGCCGGCGAGGCCTTCGAGGACGAGCCGCCCCAGGTCTTCGACGATGCCCGCAATCCGGCGCAACGCTGGCTGGCGGAATACGACCGCGAGTCCCGGCGCAAGCCGCTGGACCCGCGTCCGCTGGCATTCGGCAGCCAGGGCCGCAACGACAACGGTTTGCTCGACGTGGCCGGCAACGTCTGGGAATGGACCGACAGCTGCGTCGGCCAGGGCGAGTTCTGCGGCATCCGCGTCGCCGCCGGGCAGCATCCAAGCGGCCTGTCCGATTTCGTCCGCGATCCCGTCAGTGGCGCCTGCTCGGTGGGGGTGCCGCCGAGCAATCTGGGGTTTCGTCTGGTACGTGAGTGATTGCCTGTTCGCGGCCAAGGCCGCTCCCACAAGTCATGAGCACACTCCCTGTGGGAGCGGACTTGTCCGCGATGCTCTTCCAGCCGATGGCCTCAGAGCCAACAGGCATCCCAAAGCGGGTAATCGCCGATACGCTCTACCAGGCCCGCCCTCAATGGATTGGCAATGATGTAGCGGGCAACTGTTCGAAGGTCTTCCTCCCGGCGCAAAGCCCGATCATGAAAGCCCTGCTGCCACAGCACACCCGAGCATCCGATGCTCCGGTTGATGTGTCGCGAGCTGTTGTTCTTGATCCGCCGCATGAGTCTGTCCAGCGGGCGGTCGTGCAGTTCGACCAGCCAGTGCAGGTGATCGGGCATCACCACCCAGGCCAGCGAAGTGACCCAACCGTCATCGTTGGCGGCGCGTAATTCCGTTACGAGCAGGCGGCCCAGATGGAAGTCGCTGAAGAATGGTTGGCGCCGATGCGTGGTGGTGGTCAGCAGGTAGGGGCGGCCGGGCTCCGAATGGCGGCCAAGGCGCAGGCGGTGGGATTCGGCGGGCATTCCTTTGCCTCAGGGGAAAGTGGGTGTTTCGGTATAGCACAGAGGGGGGCTTGTTCGCGGGCAAGCCAGCAAGAGTTTCAATTGTGGGAGCGGCCTTGGCCGCGAATAGGACCAGCAGAAAAGCATCGCGGCCAAGGCCGCTCCCACAAGGGGTGGGGGGTGCGCTCCTACTTCATCCGCTTCGTATCTTCCTCTCCCTCACGCATCGACTTGCGGAAGCCGCTGATCGCGCTGCCCAGGTCCGAGCCCAGGTTGCGCAGGCGGCTGGTGCCGAACAGCATGGCGACCAGCAGGGCGATGATCAGGATTTTCCAGACGCTGAGACCCATCATTTCACGTACCTCGTTGGGTGAACGGCGGGTCAGTGACCCGCGTGACCGTGGCCATGCGCCGGGGCGCCGCCATGTTGCTGGTTCGCCGCCTCCTGCAGCAGCGCCTGGTCGATCTCCGCGAAGCGCAGCACGCGGCCGCCATGCTCGGCGGCCAGTTGCTGCGCCTGCTGCTCGCTGGCGAAGCTGGCCAGCGACGCGCCCATGGCGCCCTTGAGCGAGGTGCCGATCACGTAGTAGGCGCCGGTGGCGTCGATCAGGTGCTCGTCGTCCGGGTGTTCCCAGACGCTGCGCCCCATGTCGTGCACGTACAGCCTGGCGTCGAGGTGCCGGTTCTCCGGCTGCAGCCACCAGCCGAGCATTTCGGCGGTGGAGCAGAACTTCTTCACCCCGTTCTTCGCCACGGCCTGGCCCTTGGGTCCGGGAAAGTCGGCGATGACCATGCCGCAAACGTGGCATTCGTCGCTGGCGTGGAAGGCCACCGGCTCCAGCGACTGCCGGGTTTCCTCCTTCTCGCCACAGCCGCCCAGGCCGAAGGCGAGGACGGTGGCGAGCAGCGCCGTGGCGCTGGTGCGGTACAGGTGGTTCATTGCATGCGGTTCCTTGAGTCGTTGTAGATGGTTATGTCTGGCGGG
>NZ_JAOCCV010000017.1:0-107524 GCF_029840585.1 Pseudomonas sp. GD03875
GCAACGAAACCATCGACATCCACCAGAACCGTACGGAGACGGTGGATGGCAACGAGAAGGTGACGATCCACAAGAACCGCACGAAGAAGGTGGACAAGAACGAGACGGACCGGATCGGCAAGAACTGGTCGATCAACGTGGGGATGAACAAGACCGAGACGATCAGCCTGGCGTACATGCAGAACGTGGGGCTGGGCAAGATGGTGAACATCGGCGCGGCCTACAACCTCAACGTCGGCATGATGATGGTGACCAACGTGGGCATGAGCCGTACCGACACCATCCTCAAGAACCACAGCGCATCGGTAGGGGACGTCTACACCCTGACCGCCGGTGGCAACAGCACCGTCGTCATGGACGAGAAGAGCATCCTGCTGCAGGTCGGCAAATCCAAGATCGTCCTGGAGGACAACGGCACCATCACGATCGAAGGGCTGAACATCGCGGTCAACGGAACGGAACTGGTCGACGTAGACGCCAAGAAGATCGACCTCAACTAAGGCAAGGACGCCATGACGATCATTGTCAGCCAGTCCTCGTTCCCGGCGCAGGGATTCGAGCATCGCTTCTATCACGGCAATCGCTATCACTGTCTCTCCACCAAGGTGACCCTGGCCTGGGACGCCGACAGCAGGCTCGAAGCGCTGGAGCGCCAACCTCCGCTCTACCTGCACGACACCTGGCGCGACCAGCCCGAGCGTTCCAGCCTGCTCTACCCGAGCGACCTGATTCCGTTCAAGCCGAGCACGGACGTGCTGATCCTGGGCACCGTCCGCCCGCCGGAAGAGCGGCCCCTGCCGATGTGGTACGCCTCGCTGCAGATCGGCGAGCTGGAAAAGCGCCTGCGTTTCTTCGGTCCTCGCCACTGGCAGTACGGCGCCTTGAGCGGCTGGACGCTTAGCGAGCCGGAGCCCACCGACGGCGTCGCGCTGCTCTACGAAAACGCCTTCGGCGGCTGCATCGGCGACAAGCCGCATTACGAGGAAGGCGAATACTTCCCCGACAACCCCGTCGGCTGCGGCTTCATCGACGTTCGCCAGACGGACAGGGCGCAACGCTACCGGGCCGCCCAGATCGAAGCCTGGGACGCACCGCTGCGGGAATTCGGCCGCCCGGTGCGCCCGGGCGGCTTCGGACCGCTGCCGGCCTACGTTCCGGAGCGCCTGCAGCATGCCGGCACCTACGACGAGCAGTGGCAGCAGGAAGTGGCGCCGAACATTCCCCTCGACATGGACCTGCGCTACTGGAACACAGCCCACGCCGACCAGCGCCCGGCCGGCTACCTCAAGGCCGGTGACCGCATCCGCCTCGCGGGTATCCGTCCCGGCGCGCCCCTGGAACTGACCATCCCGCCGTACGACGCAGCGGCCGTGTGCAGCTACGAGGACGGCTCGCGGGTTTCCCAGGTCATGTCGCTGGACACGGTGCTGCTCGACCTCGACGCCAGCAGGATGACCCTGCGCTTCCACGCCATCGTGGCCCAGGATGAGCGGATAAAACGCATCAACCTCTACTGTGCCTCTACCACCCTGGTCGACAAGGAGGTGCGCCATGGGTGATCCGATCAAGGCCGAGCGCACCGCCAAGCACTTCGCCGCCGTCGTTTCCCCCGAACTGGCCGCGACCCCTTTCGGCAGCCGCATGGTGCCGAGCGTGCCCGCGGTCAGCTTCGCCATCGCCGAACTGGTCGCCGAGCGCACCTACGGCAACAGCGCCAACCTGTTCCTCGAACGCTCCATCGCTATCGATAGCGGCAAGTTCTTCAAGCCGGTCGAATTCCTGCCCGACAACCCGGTGGAGGGAGGTTTCTCCACCAGCCACGGGCACATGGGAGTGATCAGCGGCCCCGCCATCAGCCCTTGTCCGGGGGCGATCAACTGCGGCGTGCTGCCGGGGCCCAACGTGGAGTGCTCGGCGGAGTTCGGAGGGCTGCTGGAGGCTCTGGCCGAGCGCATGGCCAACGAGTTCATGGCGGCACCACTGAAATTCATCCCGACTTATATCGCGGCGCGTGAGCGAGCCGGGGCAGAACTGGCCAAGGAAAAGCTGGGTGGGTACGTAGAGTCGATAAAAAACGCCGGCATCGCCATCGCAGATGGTGCGAAAGGTGCCTGGGACTACGTGACATCCAACGACATCTCAACGATGGCGCGCGATGCGAAGGCCGGTATCAACGACGCCTATGAAGGCGCCGTCGAGATGACGACGGATGCCATCGAGGCCATCGCGGGATTGAGCGACCTCACCTTCGAGGACCTCAAGGCCATCCTCAAGGACTGGCTGCGCGAGTTGCTGGACGAGGCGGATTGTGCGGTGCGTGGTGCGCTGGCCGAAATGCTGGCGGATCCCACGCCCATGGCTGAGCAACTGGGAACGGCGGTCGGCGAGGCCAAGGTACATGCGGCCGAAACGGCGGTGATAGTGGTCGCCACGCGGGGAGCGGGTGGTGCTGCGAGCAAAGTGGGACAGGTCCTGGGTAAGACCGGTGACCGCATTGGTGATCTGTATGAGCGACTGAAAGACAGGGCCAGCAGGCGCCGGCAGGGTAATGCACCCGACAAGAACGAGAGCCCGGATAAGAAGAAAGAGGAGGAGCAACCGCCTGCAGCCGGAAAGCCAGACAAGAGTAAGGATGAGGGTGAAGAGGGCGGTGATGGCAACGGCGAACCTAAAAACGATGGAATTACCAAGGAGGCCGACGGCAAACCCGATTGTTTTAGCTGCAACCTCAAAGGCAAACCAGTCAATGTCATCCGCGGTATCAAGCTACTGGAAGGTCCGGACGATCTCGACTTCGTACTCGATGCTCCGCTGCCCTTGGTCTGGCAGCGCACCTATGTCTCCAGCAACGCAAATGTAAGCTGGCTGGGGCAGGGGTGGAGCCTGCCTATCGCCTTTCGCCTGGAGCCTCAGGAGAGTCGTACCGACTTTATCGATATGCAGGGGCGCCGTATCCACTTCCCCCTGCTGACGGTGGGCGAACGGTTCTTCTCCAAATACGAGCACATCACCCTGCAGCGCAACCAGCGCAACCAGTACGAGTTGATCGGGCCGGATGGCCTGCGCCTGATCTTCGGCTTGGGCCCTCTCGACCAGGCCTGCCTGCGCGAGGTAGAGGAACAGGAGGCGCGGCGAGAGCTGCGCGAAACCGAGGCTTGGCGACAGCTCCTGGCCAACCGGGCCGCGCGAGGTGAAGAGCCGCTGCCCGAACGCACGTCGGATGCACGTGGCAACCTGCCGCCGCAGGCCCAGACCCTCTACCTGCTGGGAATGATCGACCCCAACCACAACCACCTGCGCCTGCACTACAGCGACGATGGTCTGCCACGCCACCTCGACACTAGCAGCGGTCGGCGCGTCGGCTTCATCTTCGACCGAACCCGCGCTGAGCCACGCCTGACCCATGTGGTGGAGCTGCTTGGCGAGCCCGATGGAAGAGGTCATTACCCGCGCGAGCAGCAACAGTGGCTGGTCGAGTATCGCTACAGTACCGAAGGCGATCTGATTGAGGTTCGCGATGGCGACGGCCAGCTCGGCCGCACCTTCGCCTGGCTCAACCACATGATGGTTGAGCACGCAGAGCCCGGGGGGCTGGTGTCACGCTACGAGTGGGATCAGCTCAGTCCGAAGGGGCGTGTGCTGCGTAACTCAACAGCGCAGGGTGAGTCCTGGGTCTTCGACTACGACGAAGTTGCAGGTTGCACGCGTGTCACCGACGCCAGTGGACGAGAAGAGCAGTACCTGTACGACAAGGACAAGAAACTGATCGGCCTGATCGATGCTGCGGGTGGCGAAACCCGTTACGAGCGGGACGTCTATGGCAACCTGATCGCTCATATTGATCCTGTTGGCAGGATTACCCGATACCAGCACGATACACGTGGCAACCTGCTCAGTGTTACTCACCCCGATGGGGGACGCTACCAGATACGCTGGCACGAACACTGGCGCAAGCCAATGTCTATCAGCGACCCCTTGGGGCGCATCACCCAATACCGCTACGACGAGCGTGGCAACCTGATCGCTGTTACCGAGCCCAACGGCGCGGTTACCGAGTACCAGTTGGACGGGCGTGGCCTGCCCTCGACCATCATCGATGCGCGCGGTGGTCGCAAGTATCTGGAGCATGATGCCCAGGGGCGCCTGCTGGCCTATACCGACTGCTCTGGCAACCGCACTCTGTACAGCTATGACATCCTCGGACGTCTGGCCAGCGTCACTGATGCCCTGGGTCACAACACCCAGTACGGCTACGCGCGCATCAACCGCCGCGACCGGCTGAACAGCATCCGCCACGCCGACGGCGCCATCGAACGCTTCGCCTACGACCCGCTGGGCCGCCTCATCGCCCACCATGACCCGCTGGGGCGGGTGACGCGCTATCAGCTGGATACCGAAGGCCGGCCGCTGCAGCGCATCGACGCCCTCGGCCACAGTCTGCGCTACGAATACGACGTGCATGGCCGGCTGATCCGGCTGCACAACGAGAACAACGCCATCTACCGCTTCGCCTGGGATGCTCTGGATCGGCTGGTGGCCGAGCAGGGCTTCGATGGGCGCCGCATCGACTATCGCTACGATGCCACCGGGCAACTGCTGGAAAGTGTCGATGGCGTGCCGGTGAGCAGTGCTCATCTCGGTAGAGGCACAGGGGCACTGCTACGCACCCGCTACCAGCGGGACGCCATGGGCCGTCTGCTGGACAAGTTCAGCTACAAGCCGGGGACGGACGATAAACCCCAGTTGGCTCACAGCCGCTACCACTACGATGCCGCCGGTCAACTGGTCCGCGCCCGCAATCGCCAGGCCCGGGTGGAGCTGTTCTACAACCAGGCCGGCCAACTGGCCCGCGAAGTGCTCTACAGCCGGGGCGGGCTACGTAGCGAACTGAGCCACGCCTACGACCTGCTGGGCAACCGGGAAACCACCACACTGCCCGATGGCCGCCAGCTCAACACCCTGAGCTACGGCAGCGGTCACGTACACCAGATCAACCTCGACTTCGAGGTGATCTGCGACTTCGAGCGTGACGCCCTGCACCGCGAAACGGGCCGTACCCAGGGCGCCTTGTATACGCACTTCGAACTCGACCCACTGGGGCGCCTGCTGCGCAGCCAGGCCAGCCTGCAGCGGCAGGCCACCAATCCCCAGGTTGGCCCAGGGCTCGATACAAGCGAGCCGAGCCAGGGCCAGCGCATCGCCCGTCGCTACCAATACGACCTGGCTGGGCAACTGCTGGGCATCGACGATCGCCGCAACGGCTCGACCCGCTACGGCTACGACGCGCTGGGGCGCCTGCTCAGCGCCCAGGCACCCCAGGCCAGCGAAGTGTTCGCCTTCGACCCGGCCCACAACCTGATGCAGCCCGAAGAGGCCCAGCAGCAAGAGGAACGGCTCAAGCAGACCACCTGGAGCGAGGAGGAATGGTCAGCCTACGTACAGGCCAACCTGGACAACCCCGATTTCAACCCGCTGCTCACTCCCGCCGAAGCCCAAGCCGATCCCAGTACCTGGGGCGAAAACAAACCCAACCGCCTGCGAGTGTGGGAAGAACACCGCTACGCCTACGACGCCTGGGGCAACTGCATCGAGAAGAAGTCCGGCCCGCATACCGAGCGGCATTTCCAGTGGGATGCCGAGCACCAGTTGAGCCGGGTCACCGTCACTCGCCGACAAGGGCGCTTCACCCATACCGAACACTGGGGCTACGACTACGATCCGTTTGGACGACGCATTGCCAAGTACCGGGTGGATCCACACAACGAAAAGCGCAGCCGTCCCTGGTTGGATAACGAGACCACCCACTACGGTTGGGACGGTAACCGCCTGCTGCTGGAGCGGCAGGGTGGTAGGCAGCAGCTCTATGTCTACGAGCCGGGGAGCTTCGTGCCGCTGGCGATGGTGCGCAGTGACTGCGTGCAGAAAGAAACGCAAGGATTGCCACCGGAATATCAGGCGCTCAAGGAACAGTATCCCGAGCAGTGGGGCGTGACGCTCGACAAACTGCCACGCAAGATAGCGGCTACGATTCGACAACTGGAACAGCCGGAGAACTCCAGTAAGAGCCCAGTAGAAATTCTCTACTACCACATTGATCCCCTAGGTACTCCAAGGGAGTTGACCGACAAGGATGGCCATATCGTTTGGTCGGCGACTTACAAGGCGTGGGGCAACATCGCCAAAGTCGAGCGGCCCGCCCGTCTAGTTGCCACGCCCGATGGCAGCACGCTTGCCCAGCGTTGGAGTGGGCAGGAAAATCCAGTCGAGCAGAACTTGAGATTCCAGGGGCAATACTACGATCAGGAGACAGGGCTGCACTACAACCGATTCAGGTACTACGATCCAGATTGTGGGCGATTTTTGAGTCAGGATCCGATTGGGTTATTGGGCGGGGTCAATAATTATCAATATGCGCCTAATCCCATACGATGGGTCGATCCGCTTGGATTGATTCGATGTCCATGTGACTGTTTGAAAAAGGGCAATTCTGAAGGAAGCGGGCCATATCGAGGAGGTTCAAAGGGGGGCGTATCTAGACCAGGCATCGAGGGTCACCATATGCCTGCTGATGCAGTAACAAAGTCACAAGAGGGTTATGTAGGCTATCGTCATGGACCAGCAATTGCTATGGACCCTTCAGACCATGCCGCAACATCGAGCTATAAAAACTCTACAGCAGCGCAACAGTATCGTGATGGGCTAGCCACAATGATTGAATCAGGAAACTATCGAGGTGCGATGGCACTTGAGATCCTTGATGTACGCCGCATAGCTCGCTCCATTGGGGATCCTAGAAAATATAACGAAGCAATTCGAGAGATGCTTGCTTATGCAAAGTGTCGTGGGCTATTGAATAAGTGAGGCAAAAATGACAGCAGAATTTTCTTTTAAGGAGTGGCGAGAGCGCTTGCATGCTTGTAAAGATTTTGCCAGCGAAGAAAAATGTGACGAGTACCTTTCGCTCCTAGATATAGCAGAAAATAACTTAAGTCCGGAGGTCGCAACAGAACTTATCAGGACATTCTCTGATGCCGATGACTTTGGGCTGATGGAGCGTACAAGAAACATACTGGAGAATACAAGTCGGGCCATTTTCTATCCAGTATTACTGCAGGAATTGGGCGCTTTAATTTCCAGAGCACCAGAAAAGCAATGGGCCATTACCTTGGTCGGAATCGAGTTGGAATATGGAGATTTTGATCTCTTGTTAAGCTGCGCAATGAAATCCCCAGAAGAAATAAAGCAGATATTTTTAAATTTTATCAAGTCAGATGAGTTTTTGGATGAGTATCCTGCTGCCTTAAAGTACCTTGGCTCACGTCCAGGTTAACGTTCCAGCATTCCTATTAAGAATGTTGAGGTGAGCAGAATCGCTCCTTGGTTCGGTGCATCGTCTGGCGCTACCAGTACGATCTGGCCGCGAAGACCGCCACAACAGCTCAACCCGCTATGCCTAAGAGGTCTGGGGCAACTGCATCGAGAAGAAGTCCGGCCCGCATACCGAGCGGCATTTCCAGTGGGATGCAGAGCATCAGCTGAGCCGGGTTGCCGTCACCCGTCGGCAGGGGCGTTTCACCCATACCGAACACTGGGGTTACGACTACGATCCGTTCGGACGACGCATCGCCAAGTACCGGCTCGATCCACACAACGAAAAGCGCAGTCGTCCCTGGTTGGACGACGAAACCACTCACTATGGATGGGACGGTAACCGCCTGCTGCTGGAGCGGCAGGGCGACAGGCAGCAGCTTTATATCTATCAGCCGCGTAGTTTTGTGCTGTTGGCGATGGTACGCAGCGACGCCACAAAAACGGAACAACCACAAAGCCTGTCGCCGGAATATCAAGTTCTGAAGGAGCAGTATCCTGAGGAATGGGAGGTGACGCTCAACAAGATGCCGCGCAAGATTGCGGCCACGATCCGGCTGCTGGAGCAGCCGGCCAGTCCCGATAAGAGCCCGGTAGACATCCTTTACTACCATACTGATCACCTGGGCTCGCCGAGGGAGCTGACCGATAAGGATGGCCACATCGTCTGGTCGGCGATGTACAAGGCATGGGGCGATACGGCGAAGATCGATCGGCCTGGACGGCTGATCGCGGATACCCAAGGCAACGTTCAGATCCAACGTTGGGAGGCGCAAGAAAAACCTGTAGAGCAGAACCTGAGGTTCCAGGGGCAATATTACGATCAAGAAACAGGGCTGCACTACAACCGGTTCAGGTACTACGATCCGGACTGTGGGCGGTTTATTAGTCAGGATCCGATTGGAATTGAGGGTGGAGAAAATGTTTATCAGTATGCACCCAATCCAACTATATGGACAGACCCAAGAGGACTAAAGCCTAGGCCAGGGGGAGGATATGCCACTCATTCTGGCGCTCATCCTCGGAAAGTAAATGGACGTATGCCAATTAATTGCGCTTGGGCTGGAAAGACAATGCCCTTAAGCGAGCTTAATCCAAGCATTCTTGAGAAATATCCTGGGCTTGTAAATAAATATCCTCATGGCGTTCCATTTAACATGTTTGGTTTTCCAGATTTTTTGCGGTACTCAAAGTATAATGTTCGAATTGAGCTGGGCTCTAGTCGCGATGTGGATTCTGCACGTGCAAATAAAGCGGCGGGCCTTCCGTCGACTCCTAGTGGGTATACATGGCATCACCATCAGGACTCTGGATATATGCAACTTATTCCCACAGATATTCACGATGCAGTCAAGCATTCAGGTGGTGTCGCAGCCTCTAAATGCGGATAACTATGGAGTACAACATGACGATCAAAATAAAGCCTCTTGGATGCAGCGAAGCACAATTAGACGCATGGCGAAAGAAAGGTTTTTCTTACGACAAAAGAACAGCCAGGCAAATGATCTTGGCGTTTAATAAATTCCCTGGAGCTACGCCGGAATCAATTGACGACTTTGAAAGATCTCTTGGCATTAAATTGCCGGATGATTATCGTGAATTCATTTATAAATATGATGGGGGTGTTCCAGATCCTGCTGTATTTGATATCAATAAAGAGCGTGATTCTTCTGTTGTTAAGGAATTGTTTGGTTTGGAGACGCCCTTAACTGTCTCATCTCTTAAATATAATTTAAGTCTGTACGAAAATAGAGTCCCATCTAAATTTATTCCTATAGGCTCCGATGTTTTTGGTAATAAGATTATCCTTGGTGTGGGTGGAGATAATTTCGGGGCAATATTTTTCTGGGATCATGAAAATGAGGCGTCAGATGAGGACGTTCAAACATATCATAGTAATATTTTTTTGATTTCAGAGAGCTTTGATGATTTTCTTGGTAAATTAAGACTTCCAAAAGAGTGATGTGTTTTCATTTTCATGACTGCAGGGGCGCGTTATTATCGGTTTGATCTAAGTTTGCGCTTTCTCTCATATGATCATGGCTTTTGGATATTGGCTTGGTGGCAGGCCTATCGCTTTCTAAAAAATTAGAATTCTAAATAAGCTCAGGCTCTTGATGTCTCTTGTCGAATAGTTTTTTGCCATTATAAAATTCGGGTTAATAATTTGCGCTGACACTTTTGATCAGACCTTGCATAGACGTATGTTAGCTACAGTGCAATAGTGTCAAGTGCTTCTTATGCTCAGCGCCGCATGTCAGCGAAGTTCGCCTTCGACCCGGCCCGAGGAAGCCCAGCGGCAAGAGACACGACTCAAGCAGACCACCTGGAGCGAGGAGGAGTGGTCGGCCTATGTACAAGGCCAACCTGGACAACCCCGACTTCAACCCGCTGCTCACACCGGCAGAGGCCCAGTCTGACCCCAGCACCTGGGGCGATAACAAACCCAACATGCCTACGATGCCTGGGGCAACTGCATCGAGAAGAAGTCCGGTCCGCACACCGAGCGACAGTTCCAGTGGGATGCCGAACACCAACTGAGTCGCGTTAGCGTTACCCGCCGACAAGGGCGCTTCACCCATACCGAGCACTGGGGCTATGACTACGACCCATTCGGACGACGTATCGCGAAGTATCGGCTCGATCCACACAACGAGAAACGCAGCCGTCCCTGGCTGGATGATGAGACTACGCACTACGGCTGGGATGGTAACCGTCTGCTACTGGAACAGCAGGGCGACAGGCAGCAGCTCTATATCTACGAGCCGCGCAGCTTCGTGCCGCTGGCGATGGTGCGCAGTGACTGCGTGCAGAAAGAAACGCAAGGATTGCCACCGGAATATCAGGCGCTCAAGGAACAGTATCCCGAACAGTGGGGCGCGACACTCGACAAGCTGCCGCGCAAGGTAGCGGCTGCGATCCGGCAGCTGGAGCAACCGGCCAGTCCCGATAAGAGCCCGGTAAACATCCTTTACTACCATGCCGATCACTTGGGCACGCCGAGGGAGCTGACCGACAAGAATGGCCACATCGTCTGGTCGGCGACGTACAAGGCATGGGGTAATACCGCCAAGATCGAGCAGCCCGGACGACTGATCGCCGACACCCAAGGCAATGTCCAGATCCAATGCTGGGAGGAACAGGAAAACCCTGTAGAGCAGAACCTGAGGTACCAGGGGCAGTACTACGATCAGGAAACCGGGCTGCACTACAACCGGTTCAGGTACTACGATCCAGACTGCGGACGATTTGTGAGCCAAGACCCAATTGGGCTATTGGGAGGCGTCAATAATTATCAGTATGCCCCTAATCCAGTGGAGTGGATTGACCCTTGGGGGCTTGCTTTTATCAAGCATACAGATACGAACAATGGTAAAGGTTATGTGGTCTATGCAATTTGCGATAAAGAAAATGGCGTTGTTGGGTATGTAGGGCAAACTAATAATTCTGAAGCTCGCGAAGGGCAGCATAAGAAAAGTGGTAGGTTGCCAGAAGACGATAATCTGAGGCGAATTACCGAAGTACCGACCTACGGTGATGCGCGTGGCTACGAGCAAGCACTTATTGAACATCACAATACGCTGACCGGAAAGTGGGGGTGCCCTTGCGGTCCAGACAATATTGGAAATAAGAAAATTGGATTTAATAAGGATAATCCAGGCGATCGTCGAAACAAAGATAGGCATGCAGCCTTCATGGAGGGATATCAGGATGCTCAAGATTTTATTAGAAATGCAGCGCCTAGTGACCTAAACCCTTGTGGGTAGATTATATATGAAAATTAAAGCTAAAGATGTGGTGGTGGGTGATGTTTTGGGCTTCCCAGTTGGTGATGGAATTTATGCCTTTGCCAGGGTGCTATTTGAAGTTACAGGAATGTGCTGTTTGGTTGAGATTTTCAACTACCAAGGGGTATCGCTAGAGTTTAATGATGAAATAATAAGTTCTCCAAGGCTGGTCGAAATTCAGAATGTTAGTCGTGTATCTATTCTAAGTCGGGAGTGGGGGGGGGCGGTTGTTCATCGTGACCCTGATTTTAAACCTGATCTACAAGAGCTTCGTGGTTATGAGATAATGAATGGAAATCAGGTGATAAGATACGACATGGACTGGACGCCTGATTGCGGGCGTATGCGCTGGATTGTGGTGCGTGTGCCAGGAAGGGAAGGTATTTCAGATGCTGAATATAAAAAGATAAAGAAAAGTTATCCTAGTGGAGATGTAATTCTTAATAACTACATGTTGATAGAGATGATTCGGCAGTCTTGGCGGCTTGAGCCCTATCAGTGGGAGAGTGGCAAGGAAATGTGGGCGTGGTTCAGGGCGCATGGCGTTTATCATGAGCGGCCGCCTCGCGTTAGGGGGGGGGAAGGTAGCTAATAATGGGAACTTGGAGTACGGATATTTTGGGGAATGACATGGCCTGTAACTGGCTATCCCAATTGTCGGACTACGAAGATTTTTCTCTTGTAGAGCAAACGCTGGATGGTGTTCTCGCTATTGGCGATGACTATCTGGAGAGTGATCAGGCGGAAGCCGCTCTGGCCGCCGCCGAAGTGGTTGCCCATGCTGCAGGCAATCCACAGCCTGGGATAGGCGGAATCCGCGATATGATCGATGACTGGCTGGAGGATGACTGTACAGCCGATTTTGATAGCGCCTTGCTGGGAAAATCTCTCAGGGCTATTGATAGAATCCTTCAAGAGCCATCGGAAACCTTAGAAGGTTGGGGTAGCGATGATGATCGCAAGGCTTGGATCGCCTCAATTAATGATTTGAAGTCACGAGTTATGGCCTGTTTGTGAGCAGGCTATCATGCTACGCCGACCGGCATCTATATTGCTCAATAAGTTGAAAACTTATAAATGACCATTGCTCTGATTGTAAATGACTGGATTGCGTAGGCGCTGTGAGGCGCTAACAGAGTTTGGGTAATTTTGATGTCAGGACATATAGCGACGCTACTAAAGAAGATCCAAGAGCGAAATGATGCAGATCCGGATCATGGCGAGCAGATTTTGCATCCGAATGAGGATCATGAGCGTCTGATTCAGACGCTAGATGATAAATGCGCAAGACTATTGAGCCCCATGCTGCGTGCGAGATTTGCATATGTGGCTCGTTGGGTTAACGCCCATTTGGATCAAGATTGGCTTGGATTGGAGGATATAAAAAACTTCAAGAGTGATTCAGTACTTATGGAATGGGTTGACCTACGGATTGAAAATTGGGAGGAATTTCCTCCTGCTTCTGTGCCCAAGTCGCGGGTTGCTATTTTTGGCTACAACCCTTACGAGCCGGAGGAGACCTATCTTGTTTGGCCTGAAGAGGGGGATGGTGAGCCGGAGGTTTGGCGCTATTTTGGGTCGGACTACAAGTTTTTCAATAATCTGGAGAGCTTCTTGGCCTATGTGGCTGGTGAGATGCGGCACGATGATTCTGGCAGGCATTAGTCAGTCGCAGAGTCTGCCTCCATGTTGTAGGTCGTGGATATGGTGATGAGAGCCTCCCCCGGCCTAAGTGGCTATTGGTGGAAAGGCTTGAGCAGTTCACCGTATCGAAGAAATGAGCCTTTTGGCTAGCTTGTGGGATGCCCGAGAAGGTCTAGAAAGTATTAAAATACCATGCGCAGGCCAAGTGTTGGCTCGTGATGTCACGCCTGCACAAGCATATGAGAAATTGATGGAATGGCTTAAAGCGGAGTTGGCATAAACAAAGGTGCGGATAAAAATAGATGTAGATTATAATGGCCTTGTATTTTTTGATCCCATAACAGTGCAAAAGGTAGATGAAGGGGCAAGGCAAGGCGTTAATTTACTAAAAAGATATACTGAGCTGGATATTGGTGATGATGTTCTTCGCGAAGGGGCTTTTGTTCCTATTTTAGCCATTGATGCTGCAACTTATATCCTGAATATCGAGGTTGGTGATCCGCCGAAGAATTTGGGGATGGATGATGTGGTTGCGAACTCGAATTATGCATTGAAGGTTATGGAGAAAGCATTTGTAGCTGACCTAGATGCATTGATGGACTGGAGGGGGCAAACGTCTGGCTGGGTTGAGCTAGGCATAAGTCCAGGAAATTACAGGGTTTCCATTATCGGTTTCAGATCCTGTAGCTCAGAAGAGCTAATTGAGGCGGGGTATAAAGTATTTTTTTCTAAAGTAGAGTCTTTGCCAGAGATCACTGCCGATACAGGAAAGAATATGAGGGTTAACTATCCATTTGGAGATACTGCCGAGAGTTAACTTCAGAACATTGCGCCAGTGGGGATGTTTTTGTTTGACAAAGCTTAGTTATCAACTCTTGCTGGTTACGTTTGCCTGTAAGGCTGGGGCTGCTGATCGTTTGTAATGCGCATCGCAAAGTGCCGGCTCGATCCTCACAACGAAAAGCGCAGCCGTACCTGGCTGGACGAGGAAACCACCCACTATAGCTGGGACGGTAACCGCCTGCTGCTGGAGTGGCAGGGCGAAAGACAACAGCTGTACATCCTACGAAATTGGAGTTGATTCCACGGCCACAGCATAGGGCGCCTGGGCCTGTTCAGGAGACGCTTCACCCGAATCAACAAGGTGGCTTTAAACAGCTACAAAGCGGATGTCCGTAATTTCTTGGAGGTTGAGAAATGAATTTGGTTAAATTTAAAGATGTGCTGGAAAATCCAGAGAAATTCTCTGGGTGGTTGTACTCGAAAAGTGACATGCTTTATTCGGATTCTGACGTTATTTTCTATGTTGCTGACATCAATCTTACTCCGGAGGCAGAAAAGCAGGAGAGAGAAAAACTTTTGGTAAGCGGCTGGTTCTCGCGTATTAGCGCTGAAGATGTTGAAGATGTGGTAATTAATGCCTCGGAGCAGTTGGTTGATCCTTCTATAGATGAGTTACTGAAGGCCATAAATTACTACTTGGTCAACGATGCATTTATTGAATTTTAGTGTTGTTGAGGCATCAAGGACAAAGCTCATGAGTATGAGTTTTAGATTTGGATAGATTGTGCTTCTAAATAACGAGCAATCTTCAATCCGCTGCTTACACCGGCAGAGGTCCAGGCCGACCCCAGTACCTGGGGCGAGAACAAACCCAACCGTCTGCGAGTGTGGGAAGAACACCGTTACGCCTACGACGCCTGGGGCAACTGCATCGAGAAGAAGTCCGGTTCACATACCGAACGACAGTTCCAGTGGGATGCCGAGCATCAGCTGAGCCGGGTAACTGTCACTCGCCGGCAAGGGCGCTTCACCCATACCGAACACTGGGGCTACGACTACGATCCTTTCGGGCGACGCATCACCAAATACCGGCTCGATCCACACAACGAGAAACGTAGTCGCCCTTGGTTGGATGACGAGACGACTCACTACGGCTGGGACGGCAACCGCCTGCTGCTGGAGCGACAGGGCGACAGGCAGCAACTCTATATCTACACGCCACACAGCTTTGTGCCGCTGGCGATGGTACGCAGCAAGGCGGTGCTGTCAGAAACGCAAGGATTGCCACCAGAGTATCAGGCTCTCAAGGAGCGGTACCCCGAGCAGTGGGAAGCGACGGTTGAGAAGCTTCCGCGTAAGGTCGCGTCCACGATCCGGCAATTGGAGCAGCCGGCAAGTTCTGACAAGAGCCCGGTAGAAGTCCTCTACTACCACACTGACCATCTAGGTACGCCGAGAGAGCTGACGGACGCCTCGGGACATATTGTCTGGTCAGCAACTTACAAAGCGTGGGGCAACACGGCGAAGACTGAGCGGCCTGGGCGCCTCGTCTCCAATACTCAAGGCAATGTCCAAGTTCAGGGGTGGGAAGAGCAGGATGGACTCATCAAGCAGAACCTAAGATTCCAGGGGCAGTATTACGATCAGGAAACAGGGCTGCATTACAACCGATTCAGGCATTACGATCCAGATTATGGGCGGTTTGTAAGTCAGGATCCGATTGGTCTGAAGGGCGGATTCAATAGTTATCAGTATGCTCCCAACCCGATGGTGTGGGTTGACCCATTGGGACTTTGCAGATGTCCAGGAGACGGCTTGGAGGTTGTCGAAGGAGCGCATTCACTTGTAGGTGCCAATCGAGCAGTCATTGATCCGCGTAAGCTAACGGACTATGCATTGAATCCAGATCATCCAGTAGGTGGCAACAAGGCTCGTGTCTTTGAGTCGGCGCTTGGGTTTACGAAGGAAAATTCGGACCTGTTGCTGAAGCAGCTCCAAGAAGGAGTAATGAAAAATACACCGATTCCGGGGAAAGTAGATCAATATGGCGCCCGTTTTACTGTCGATATTCCTGTTACGGGGCCGAATGGAAGTGGAGTCGTTAGAAGTGGGTGGATTTATAAGCCTGGTTCAAATACTCCAGAGTTGACAACAATTTTTGTGAAGTGACTTCTATGCCTCTAGAAATTAATACGGTCGTGCGTCTGCTGGAAGATATGCCTTCGGAGGGGATTTTTAGTGGCAGCATTGGGGTGATAGTTTTTGTTTTTTCGGGCTGGGAGGATGTTTATGAAGTTGAGTTCTGTGATGGAGATGGTGTAACTGTTGCGCAGATTGCTTTAAAGTTATCGCAACTTGAAGTTGTGAGGTGATTTTTAAATAATGCAGCTGGTGTGCGGTGCGTAGTTATGAGTTGAATTTTTATTGCGATAATGTTTTGATGAGTTAGTCTTTGGATAGGTAGGTTTATACCTGCGAGGCACATAGGGCTTCGTGCCACTGACAATGGCTCGCAGCTAAGTTTCGTAATCAGAAGAATAAAAGTTGTCTCTGGAATATCTAGCTCTCAATCGCGACACCTAGAGTAATGGCAGGCGGCCATTGCGAAGTTGCTATATAGCGTTGCCGCAACGATCCGTCAGTTAGAGCAGCCGAAAAGTCCCAACAAGAATTCGGTAGAAATCCTCTACTACCACACTGACCATCTCGGTACGCCGAGGGAGTTGACGGACCGCGACGGCTGCATCGTCTGGGCTGCCACTTACAAGGCATGGGGCAACACGGCGAAGATCGAGAGGCCCAGAAGGCTGATCGCCGCTACCCAAGGGCATGTCCAGATCCAACGCTGGGAGGAACAGGAAAACCCTGTAGAGCAGAACCTGAGATTCCAGGGGCAGTACTACGATCAGGAAACAGGGCTGCACTACAACCGGTTTAGGTACTATGATCCGGACTGTGGTCGATTTGTAACTCAGGACCCGATCGGGTTACTAGGAGGGGGCAATAACTATCAGTACGCGCCGAACCCTGTTGAGTGGATTGATCCGCTAGGGATGGTCTGAAGTAGTCGGGTATTTCTGGCTGACTCCTGCCCTTGCCGATTTCAAAACGGTGATTCGGCTAAAAAACGATCAAATCATCCCCCTCTTTCCGGATTTATAGCCGGCGCGAGCACCTCGCGCCGGCCATTTCCCGCATTACAGACGCACCTCTCCTGCATTCGTCAGCAAATGTCGGCGCGCCATCCACAGGTTCGACAGCGCGAACAGTGTCACCAACTGCGCGGTGTTCTTCGCCAGGCCACGGAAGCGTGTCTTCACGTAGCCGAATTGGCGCTTGATCACCCGGAACGGGTGCTCGACTTTGGCGCGCACCTGGGCCTTGGATTTCTCGATCTTGCGCTTGGCTTTGTACAGTGCACTGCGCTTACTCAGCTTCTTGTACGTACTGCGGCGGGCCGCAATCTGCCAGATCACCTCCCGGCCTTCATGTTCCGGGCGTTTCTCTACGCCGGTGTAGCCCGCGTCGGCGCCGACCATGTTTTCCTTTCCATGCAGCAGTTTGTCGACCTGGGTAACGTCAGCAACGTTGGCTGCCGTCCCTACCACGCTGTGCACCAGGCCAGACTCGGCATCCGCGCCGATGTGGGCCTTCATGCCGAAGTAATACTGATTGCCCTTCTTGGTCTGGTGCATTTCCGGGTCACGCTTACCGTCCTTGTTCTTGGTCGAACTCGGCGCATGGATCAGCGTGGCATCGACGATGGTGCCCTGACGCAGCGACAGGCCCCGATCGCCCAGGTAACCATTGATCACCGACTTTGTTCCTTGCTCGCTAAGGAGCAGCTCACTCGGAGTGTTCGTATTCGAACGCTCCTGGTTTCCCCTTTGAAGGGTGGTGGCCTGAGACACTGCGGCATTCCCCGTCAGGCCTTTCACTCCCCAGCGGGGCTGGCGGCGTGTCAATAGTGCTCATGCCGCAAGGCTCGACTACTCCTGAGTGTCTGCTTCTGGCCGATTCTGTTGAAAAACTCGATGTGCGACAGAGCTGCTTGCTCGTAGCCGGAAAAATGTACAAATCGAGCGCTTCTACGCGAAATCCAGAGCAACTCGACCAGCGCAACGATTCAGATTTCAGCCTCAGCCGTGCACTTTCGGCGAAGAAAATCGCCGAGGGAGTTTTTCAACAGAATCGGCCGGTTTTTGCCTGTTGCTACTGGCTGCTTTGCGGAAGTTGGCACTAATCAGCGTATCGGAGCGACCTTTCTGTCTCGATTTTCCGTGACAGCTGCTACTGACAAGTTACCTGTGGCAGATTCTTGAATGTGCTCACTCCACCAAGACATCATGGGGCATTTGCGTGCGTTAATGCGGTTTCGCTTGCCCTCCAAGAGTCCAGCATGTCAGCCCACTGCTGCATCATCCCGGCCCGATCACTCAGATACTCCGCATGGTTGTAGGTGCGTCTGACTGCGTTCTGCTCAGTATGTGCGAGCTGTCTTTCAATCCAGTCTGCGGAGAAGCCCATTTCATTAAGTCTGGTGCTGCCGGTCGTTCGCGTGGCATGCGGGCTGTACTTGCCGCCCCAGCCTAGGACGTTGAGCATCTGGCGGAATGACGCCGAAACCATTGGTCGGGTGCGTACGTCTCGATGTGGGAACACATGGGCATATTTGCCGGTAATGGGCTGAAGGCCTCTTAGCATTTCTACCGCTTGCCTGGGTAGTGGAACCGTATGTTCTTTGCGCTTTTTCATCCGTTCGGCGGGAATGCGCCAAAGGGCCTTGTCCAAGTCGAACTCTGCCCACTGTGCTTCTACGGCTTCATTCGGGCGGCACAGCGTCAGCCACATAAGGTGGAAGGCACAGAGAGTTTCATGGCGCCCGCCATGGAATTCAACATCTCGCAGGATTTGGCCAATTTCATTCGTTGAAAGTGGGCGCTTGTGCTGGGTCTTATTGGCTGGCAGTGCTTTGCGTACGGGATGAACGGGGTCACTGCTGGCGCGTAGCGTGGAGATGGCCAGTTCGAAAACGCCAGACATGCTCCGCTTGGCCTCAGCCGCAACAGATGGGCCATTGTCTTGTACCGCCCCTCTGAGCACTTCAAGGATGTGGGCGGGGGTAATGGATTTGATCGGCAGATTGCCGATTTTCGGAAAGACGACTCGTTCCAGCATCTTGAGTCGTTTGGATTTTGTGATCTCCTCCCAGTCCTTTAGAGACAGCCACTCTTTGGCGACTGCTTCAAACGTGATGGCTCTCTCATGGTCGCGTTTCACCCGCTCTTGTTGGCGATGGTGCGCAGGGTTGATGCCTTGTACGACCAGTGAACGTGCTTTTACACGTTCATCACGGGCTTCTGAAAGGGTGAAACGGCGCCCTCTTCGGCGCTCATCGGACTGCTCGGGCGTTTCTCCTTTGGGGGCGATCACATAGTCCCCAATGGCGAACACGCTTTCTTTCCTGACGCTGCCGTCGCTCAGCTCGAACCGATAGCGCCACGCCTTAACCCCGTTGGGCTTCACCTCCAGGTAGAGGCCATTTCCGTCTGTGAGTTTGTAGGGCTTTTCCTTGGGCTTGGCGGTACGGCACTCAGTGTCGGTAAGCGGCATGGCTGCTTCTTCCTCTCTGTACCCGGTTTCTGTGGTGGGTTTGTTTGAGCTATACCCGGTAGCGTACCCGGTCTATTTGTGGATCGTATAGGGGTTTGATGGATCTTGCTGGAAAAGAAAAACCCCTTGAGTCTTCATTCCTCAAGGGGTTTTATGTCCATCAGGGTTCGATAGAGTTCGAATTTATGTTTAGACGTTGAAGCGGAAATGCATCACGTCGCCGTCCTTGACGATGTATTCCTTGCCTTCCAGGCGCCATTTGCCGGCTTCCTTGGCGCCGCCTTCGCCCTTGTACTGGATGAAGTCGTCATAGGCGACCACTTCGGCGCGGATGAAGCCTTTTTCGAAGTCGGTGTGGATCACGCCGGCGGCCTGCGGGGCGGTTGCACCGACGCGCACGGTCCAGGCGCGGACTTCCTTCACTCCGGCGGTGAAGTAGGTCTGCAGGTTGAGCAACTGGTAGCCGGCGCGGATCACGCGGTTCAGGCCCGGTTCCTCGAGGCCGAGGGATTCGAGGAACATGTCCTTCTCCTCGCCGTCGTCGAGCTCGGCGATCTCCGCCTCGATCTTGTTGCATACCGGCACCACGATGGCGCCTTCTTCCTCGGCGATGGCGCGAACCACGTCGAGGTGCGGGTTGTTGTCGAAGCCGTCCTCGGCGACGTTGGCGATGTACATCACCGGCTTGCTGGTGAGCAGGTGGAAGCCGCGGATGACCTGCTTCTCCTCGACACTCATGTCCTTCATCAGGCTGCGCGCCGGCTTGCCCGCGCTGAAGTGGGGGATGAGCTTCTCGAGGATGGCCTTCTGCGCCAGGGCGTCCTTGTCGCCGCCCTTGGCATTGCGGGCGACCTTCTGCAGCTGCTTCTCGCAGCTGTCGAGGTCGGCGAAGATCAGTTCGAGGTCGATGATCTCGATGTCGCGCTTGGGGTCGACGCTGTTGGCGACGTGGATGACGTTCTCATCCTCGAAGCAGCGCACCACATGCGCGATGGCGTCGGTCTCGCGGATGTTGGCGAGGAACTTGTTGCCCAGACCCTCGCCCTTGGAGGCGCCCGCCACCAGGCCGGCGATGTCGACGAATTCCATGGTGGTGGGCAGCACGCGCTCGGGCTTGACGATGGCGGCCAGGGCGTCGAGACGGTTGTCCGGCATCGGCACGATGCCGCTGTTCGGCTCGATGGTGCAGAAGGGGAAGTTCTCCGCGGCGATGCCGGATTTGGTGAGGGCGTTGAACAGGGTGGACTTGCCGACGTTGGGCAGGCCGACGATGCCGCAGTTGAATCCCATGGTGTATCCCTCGCGGAGATGAATTCGTTGGAAAGGGTCAGGCTTTCTGGCTGTGCAGTTTCTGCATGGCCTTGGTCCAGTCGCCGGCGAGCATCTCGGGCAGCACGCCGAGGGCGTTGTCGACGCTCTTGTCCAGCAGTTCCTGCTCGCTGCGCGGAGCGCGGCCGAGGACGAAGCCGGAGACCAGGCTGGCGTGGCCGGGGTGGCCGATGCCGAGGCGCAGGCGATGGAAGCCGTTCTGGTTGCCGCACTGGGCGATGATGTCGCGCAGGCCGTTGTGGCCGCCGTGGCCGCCGCCGGTCTTGAGCTTGGCGACGCCGGGAGGCATGTCGAGTTCGTCGTGCGCCACCAGCATGGCGTCCACCGGGATGCGGAAGAAATTCGCCAGCGCCGCCACGGCCTGGCCGCTGCGGTTCATGTAGGTGGTGGGGATGAGCAGACGGACGTCGCGGCCCTGATGGCTGAACTTGCCCACCAGGCCGAAATACTTCTTGTCGAGGGCGAGGCCGACGCGTTGGCTGTCGGCCAGGCGCTCAACGAAAAGGGCCCCTGCGTTATGCCGGGTCTGGTCGTACTCGGGGCCCGGGTTACCCAGGCCGACGATCAGTTGCACAGCAGTCACGGAGAGGCCCTTCCTTAAAAGGCGAGCTGAGTGGATTACTCGGCTGCGCCTTCCTCGTCTTTCGCTACGCGGGAAGCGTGGATGTTGGCGACTGCCAGGTCGTTGCCGTGGGCCAGGGCCACCAGCTCGACGCCTTTCGGCAGTTTCAGATCGGACAGGTGAACGATCTGGCCGACTTCCACCTTGGCCAGGTCGACTTCGATGAATTCCGGCAGGTCTTGCGGCTGGCAGGAAACTTCGACTTCGCTGATGGTGTGGGACACTTCGCCGCCTTGCTGCTTCACGCCGACGGAGCTGGCTTCGTTGACGAAGTGCAGGGGAACGTGGGCGCTCAGTTTCTGGCCGGCGACGACGCGGACGAAGTCGGCGTGCATCACGTAGCCCTTGGACGGGTGGCGTTGCAGGGCCTTGATCACGACGTTTTCGGCGGCGCCGGCGACGTTCAGGGCCAGCACGTGGCTGAAGGCGGCTTCGTTTTCCAGCAGCTTGGCCAGGTCTTTGGCCAGCAGGCTGATGGACTGGGCCGGCTTCTCGCCACCGTAGATCACGGCGGGAACCAGGTTTTCGTTACGACGCAGGCGGCGGCTCGCACCTTTCCCCAGGTCGGAACGCACTTCGGCATTCAGGGCAAATTCAACAGTCATTTCACTTCTCCAAAATAACCAAACCGCCTTCACGCTTGCGACCAGCGTTGGGCGGTAGGGCAAAAAGCCCCGCTCGGGGCGGGGCGCTTTACGTCGGCGCCGTTCCTTAGCGGAACATGGCGCTGATCGATTCTTCGTTGCTGATGCGGCGGACCGCTTCGGCGATGACGGGGGCCATGTCCAGCTGGCGGATGCGCGAGCAGGCCTGGGCCGCGGCGGACAGCGGGATGGTGTTGGTCACCACCAGTGCGTCCAGCACGGAATTCTCGAGGTTCTCGATGGCGCGACCGGACAGCACCGGGTGGGTGGCGTAGGCGTAGACCTTCGAGGCGCCGTGGTCCTTCAGGGCCTTGGCGGCGTGGCACAGGGTGCCGGCGGTATCGACCATGTCGTCGACCAGCACGCAGGTGCGGCCCTCGACATCGCCGATGATGTGCATGACTTCGGAGACGTTAGCCTTCTCGCGGCGCTTGTCGATGATCGCCAGGTCGACGCCCAGGCTCTTGGCCACGGCGCGGGCGCGGACCACGCCGCCGATGTCCGGGGAGACGATCATCAGGTTCTCGAAGCGCTGGTCCTGGATGTCGTCGGTCAGCACCGGGGAGCCGTAGATGTTGTCCACCGGAACGTCGAAGAAGCCCTGGATCTGGTCGGCGTGCAGGTCGACGGTGAGCACGCGGTCGATGCCGACCACGGTCAGCATGTCGGCCACCACCTTGGCGCTGATCGCCACACGGGCGGAACGCGGGCGGCGATCCTGGCGGGCGTAGCCGAAGTAGGGGATGACGGCGGTGATGCGGGTCGCCGAGGAACGGCGGAAGGCGTCGGCCATCACCACCAGTTCCATCAGGTTGTCGTTGGTCGGCGCGCAGGTCGGCTGGATGATGAAGACATCCTTGCCGCGCACGTTCTCGTTGATCTCGGCGCTGATTTCGCCGTCGGAGAACTTGCCTACGGAAGCATCGCCCAGGGGGATATGCAGCTGACGCACGATGCGACGAGCCAGGTCGGGGTTGGAGTTCCCCGTGAAGACCATCATCTTGGACACGCGCAGTACCTGCCTGGTGTGGTTCCGATGAAAAAAGCTGTTCAAAAAGCCTGGCTCTCTGAACAGCTTTCGAGTGTATGGCAGGGGCGGCTGGATTCGAACCAACGCATGGCAGGATCAAAACCTGCTGCCTTACCGCTTGGCGACGCCCCTGTGGAGTCTGTCGAATGCTGGGAGGTTAATGGCAGGGGCGGCTGGATTCGAACCAACGCATGGCAGGATCAAAACCTGCTGCCTTACCGCTTGGCGACGCCCCTGTATCGGATAACCGACGTTCCCGCATTCACTTCCGAGTTGCCGTTTCTAGCTTGCGATGCAACGGAGACCGATTGCAGCCGCGAGCGATGAAGCTCGGCAGGGTGGCCGGAAGTTGGCGCGAGACTTTATCAGCATCGGCCTGGTTTGGGAAGCTCCCAAACACGCAAGCTCCGGTTCCGGTCATCTTTGCTGCAACAAATTTGTTGAGCGTTATCAGAGCGTTACGCACTTCGGGGTAGCGCTTCTCGACAACCGGCTGGCAGTCGTTACGACCGCCCCCCTCGGGAAGGCTGCGAACTGTAATGGCGGGGGTATCACGTGTCAACTCGGGGTCGGCAAAAACTTCCGCGGTGCTGATGCTGACCTGCGGGATGGCGACCAGGAACCAGGGCTCATCCAGTTCCACCGGCTGCAGCCGTTCGCCCACACCCTCGGCGAAGGCCGCGCGGCCGCGCACGAACACCGGCACGTCGGCGCCCAGGGCCAGGCCCAGGGCGGCCAGGCGATCCTCGTCCCAGCCCAGTTGCCACAGGCGGTCCAGGCCGAGCAGGGTGGTGGCCGCGTCCGAGCTGCCGCCGCCGATGCCGCCGCCCATGGGCAGGCGCTTGTCCAGCCAGATATCGGCGCCGAGGACAGTGCCGGACTCCTCTTGCAGGCGGCGCGCGGCGCGCACGATCAGGTTGCTGTCGTGGGGCACGCCGGCGATCTCGGTGTGCAAGACGATCTCGCCATCCTCGCGGCGGGAGAAGCCCAGTTCGTCGCCGTGGTCGAGGAGCTGGAACAGGGTCTGCAGCTGGTGGTAGCCGTCGGCGCGGCGGCCGAGGATGTGCAGCATCAGGTTGAGCTTGGCCGGGGCGGGCAGGATCAGTTCGGCGTGGTCGGGAATGGCTTGGGTCGTCATGGGCAGTCGTGGCCCGGATACGGGCCGGGGCGCTTCCGGTGGTGTCGTTGCCCGGACCGCATCCGGGCTACGGGGTGGGTTCGCGGGTCGAGGCCGCTGCTACTGGCCGAGCTGGCGCGGCTGCCAGTCCTTGATCACCAGGGTGATGTCGAGATCGGTGCCATGCAGCTTGATGCGCTCGGGCAGGCGATAGCCTTTCTGCTCGGCGTAGCTCAGGTATTCCAGCTGCCAGCCGTCCTGTTCCAGGCGTGCCAGGTGGCTGTTCTCGTCGAGGGTGACGCGGCTCTTGCTGCCCGGCGCGGGCAGGCCGCGCACCCACCACAGCAGGTGCGACACCGGCAGGCGCCAGCCGAGCTGTTCTTCCAGCAGGGCCTCGGGCGATTCGGCTTCGTAGCGGCCCTGGTTGGCCACTTCCAGCATGACGTTGCCCTCGCGCCCGGTCAGGCGCGCGGCGCCCCGGCCCAGCGGGCCGGACAGGCGGATGTCGAAGTAGTCCTGGCGCTGCAGCCAGAACAGGGTGCCGCTGCCCGAGTCCTTGGGCGCGCGGATGCCGACCTTGCCGTTGATCTGCCAGCCGTCCAGGGCGGCGACCCTGGCCTTGTGCGCCTGCCACTGCTGCCGGTCGCCCCGGCCCTCCACGGCCTCGCGGCTGGTGAGGCCGGCGCAGCCGGCGAGGAGGGCGATCAGGCTGAAGACGAGAACGTGGCGAAACATGGGTCAGAGCTTCTCCGAGCCGGTCAGGCGCTGGATGGTGGAGCGCAGGATGGGGCTGTCGGGCTGGGCTTCGAGGGCCTTGGCCCACACGTCGCGAGCCTCGCGCTGCTTGCCGCGGACCCAGAGCACTTCGCCGAGGTGGGCGGCGACCTCGTGGTCGGGGAACTTGAGCAGGGCGGCGCGCAGGTAGCGCTCGGCCACGTCCAGGTTGCCCAGGCGGTAGTTGACCCAGCCGAGGCTGTCGAGAGTGGCGGCGTCGCCGGGGTTGAGCACGTGGGCCCGCTCGATCAGCTCCCTGGCCTCCTCGTAGCGGGTGGTGCGGTCGGCCAGGGTGTAGCCGAGGGCGTTCAGCGCGGTGGCGTTGTCCGGTTCACGCTCGATGATGCCGCGCAGGTCGCGCTCCAGGCCGTCCAGGTCGCCGCGTTTCTCGGCCAGCATGGCGCGGGTGTAGAGCAGGTTGGTGTCGCCCGGGAACTGCGCCAGGGCGTGGCCGATCACCTTCCACGCCTCGTCCAGGCGCTGGCGGTTGGCCAGGGCCTCAGACTCGATCAGGTACAGCTGGATGGCGTAGTCGGGCTGGCTCTCGCGGCTGCGGGCCAGGCGGCTGCCGGCTTCGGCGGCGCGATCGCTGTCGAACAGGATCTCCGTCTGGCGCAGCTGGGCCGGCAGGTAGTCGTCACCGGGGCCGACCAGGCCGTATTCGACCAGCGCGCTCTCCTGATCGCCGCGCTGCTCGTAGAGGCGGCCCAGGTTGAAATGGGCGGCATCGACGTGGGCATCGCGCGCCACCAGTTCTTCCAGGTAGACGGCGGCCTCGTCCCAGGCCTCGGCCTCCAGGGAGACCAGCGCCAGCGAGTAGCGCAGGTCGTCGTCGTCGGGGAACTGCTGGACCAGGCCGGCGAACTCGCTCCGGGCGTCGTCCAGGCGGCCCAGTTCGACCAGTTGGCGGGCGTAGGCCAGGCGTACGCGCTTGTCGTCGGGGTGGCGCTTGATGCCGCTCTTCAGCAGCGGCAGCGCTTCCTTGCCGCGATCCAGGCTCTGCAGCAGGCGGGTGCGCAGCAGCAGCGGGGGGATTTCCTCCTCGCTGGCGGCGTGGTCTTCGAGCAGCTCGAGGGCTTCCTCGGCGCGGCCGTCCTGGTGCAGCAGCAGTGCCTTGCCGAACAGCAGCTGGCCGTTCTCCGGGTACTTCTGCAGCAGGCGGTCGAAGCTCTGCAGCAGGCCGGCGCGGGTGTCCGGGTCGGTCTCGGCGGCGGACAGGGCGAGGAAGTCGAAGTGGGTGTCGCCCTGGCCCTGCAGCACTTTCTCCATGTAGGCCATGGATTCGTCGTAGCGGCCGGCGCGGGCCAGCTGGATGGCGGCAGCGCGCTGGGCGTCGACGCTGTCCGGCGCGCTGTTCGACCAGATCAGCGCGCTGTCCAGGGCGGCCTGCTCGGCGCCCAGGTACTCGGCGATGCGGAAGGAACGCTCGGCCACGCCGGGGTCCTGGGTGGCGTTGGCCTGCTGCACGTAGTTGCCGAGGGCGATGTCGAAGCGATCGCGCTGGCCGGCCAGTTCGGCGGCGAGCAGCGAATACAGGGTTTCCTCGCTGAACGAGGCGTATTGCTTGGGCGCCGCCGGAGCCTTGCTGGCTGCCGCGTCCTCCACCGGCGGGGTGCCGTCGGGCGAGGGGGCCAGGCTCTGGCAGCCGGCGAGCAGGAGGGAGGCGGTCAGCAACGCGAGGGATTTGTTCATATAAGGAAAGGTGCGATTCGTGGCGTGGCTGCATCATGACACAAGCGGCGGCGGCAAGCCCACCGCGCCGCATGGGTTTCGCCGGGGCGTCTGGCCGGGCCTGGCGGAGTGGCCGGTCCGGTCGTTTCGAGCGGGGGCATGGCCGCTATCGGGTCAATTTGTCGCAATAGTTGTTCTCCCTTGGGTGACGTAGGACAATCGCCCGCTATCCCGAATTCCCCTAGCGACCCTGCATGGCCTTCCTCGCCCTCGGCATCAACCACAAGACCGCCTCGGTGGACGTCCGCGAGCGCGTGGCCTTCACTCCCGAGCAACTGGTCGAGGCCCTGCAGCAGTTGTGTCGCGTCACGCCCAGCCGCGAGGCGGCGATCCTCTCCACCTGCAACCGCAGCGAGCTGTATCTGGAGCAGGACCAGCTGTCCGCCGACGAGGTGCTGCGCTGGCTCGCCGACTATCACCGCCTCAGCCTCGACGAGCTGCGCGCCTGCGCCTACATCCATCAGGACAACGAGGCCGTGCGTCACATGATGCGGGTGGCCTCGGGGCTCGACTCCATGGTGCTCGGCGAGCCGCAGATCCTCGGCCAGATGAAATCGGCCTACGCCGTGGCGCGCGAGGCCGGCACCGTCGGGCCGCTGCTGGGCCGCCTGTTCCAGGCCACCTTCAGCACCGCCAAGACGGTGCGCACCGACACCGCCATCGGCGAGAACCCGGTGTCCGTGGCGTTCGCCGCGGTCAGCCTGGCCCGGCAGATCTTCGCCGACCTGCAGCGCAGCCAGGCCCTGCTGATCGGCGCCGGCGAGACCATCAGCCTGGTCGCCCGTCACCTGCATGACCAGGGCGTGAAGCGCATCGTCGTCGCCAACCGCACTCTGGAGCGTGCCAGCCAGCTGGCCGAGCAGTTCGGCGCCCACGCCGTGTTGCTGGCCGACATTCCCCAGGAGCTGGCGTACAGCGACATCGTCATCAGCTCCACCGCCAGCCAGTTGCCGATCCTCGGCAAGGGCGCGGTGGAGCGTGCGCTCAAGCAGCGCAAGCACAAGCCCATGTTCATGGTCGACATCGCCGTGCCGCGCGACATCGAGCCGGAAGTGGGCGAGCTGGACGATGTCTACCTCTATACGGTGGACGACCTGCACGAGGTCATCGAGGAAAACCTCAAGAGCCGCCAGGGCGCCGCCCAGGCCGCCGAGGAACTGGTCAGCGTCGGTGCCGACGACTTCATGCAGCGCCTGCGCGAACTGGCCGCGGTGGACGTGCTGCGCGCCTACCGCCAGCAGGCCGAGCGCCTGCGCGACGAGGAACTGGCCAAGGCCCAGCGCATGCTCGCCAACGGCAGCAGCGCCGAGGACGTGCTGGCCCAGCTGGCCCGCGGCCTGACCAACAAGCTGCTGCATGCGCCCAGCGTGCAGCTGAAGAAAATCTCCGCCGACGGCCGCTTCGAAGCGCTGGCCGTGGCCCAGGAACTGTTTGCCCTCGACGAGGGCCCGAGCAAGACATGAAAGCCTCCCTGCTGAAGAAACTCGACATCCTCCACGATCGCTTCGAGGAACTCACCGCGCTGCTCGGCGACGGCGAAGTGATCGGCGACCAGACCCGCTTCCGCGCCTACTCCAAGGAGTACGCCGAGGTCGAGCCGGTGATCGGCGCCTACCGCGAATTCCGCAAGACCCAGGACGACCTCGAGGGCGCCCAGGCGCTGCTCAAGGACAGCGACCCGGACCTGCGCGAGATGGCCGAGGAGGAAGTGGCCCAGGCCAGGGAGGCGCTGGTCGAACTGGAGGACCGCCTGCAGCGCATGCTGCTGCCCAAGGACCCCAACGACGGCCGCAACGTGTTCCTGGAAATCCGCGCCGGCACCGGCGGCGACGAGGCGGCGATCTTCTCCGGCGACCTGTTCCGCATGTACTCGCGCTACGCCGAACGCCAGGGCTGGCGGGTCGAGATCCTCTCCGAGAACATCGGCGAGCACGGCGGCTACAAGGAAGTCATCAGCCGCGTCGAGGGCGACAACGTCTACGCCAAGCTCAAGTTCGAGTCCGGCGCCCACCGCGTGCAGCGCGTGCCCGAGACCGAGTCCCAGGGGCGCATCCACACCTCGGCCTGCACCGTTGCCGTGCTGCCCGAGCCGGACGAGCAGCAGGCCATCGAGATCAACCCGGCCGATCTGCGCGTGGACACCTACCGTGCTTCTGGCGCCGGCGGCCAGCACGTGAACAAGACCGACTCGGCGATCCGCATCACCCACACTCCCACCGGCATGGTGGTCGAGTGCCAGGAAGAGCGCTCGCAGCACAAGAACCGCGCCAAGGCCATGGCCTGGCTGGCGGCCAAGCTGCAGGACCAGCAGGACGCCGCCGCGCACAAGGAAATCTCCGACACGCGCAAGCTGCTGGTGGGTTCCGGCGACCGCTCCGAGCGCATCCGCACCTACAACTTCCCCCAGGGGCGGGTCACCGATCACCGCATCAACCTGACCCTGTACTCGTTGAACGAAGTGATCGGCGGGGCGGTGGAGCAGGTGATCGAACCGCTGCTGCAGGAATACCAGGCCGAC
Organism: Pseudomonas sp. GD03875; assembly: GCF_029840585.1. NCBI lineage: Bacteria > Pseudomonadati > Pseudomonadota > Gammaproteobacteria > Pseudomonadales > Pseudomonadaceae > Pseudomonas > Pseudomonas sp. GD03875. The sequence continues at coordinate 28,962 of NZ_JAOCCV010000017.1, forward strand.
CAACTGGCCGCCCTGGGCGATTGATTTGCACCCTTCTCCTGTGGGAGAGGGGCCGGGGGTGAGGGATTTCAGGTTGCTCCGAGTTGCCTGTGTCACCCTCACCCCAGCCCTCTCCCAAGGGGAGAGGGAGCTACAGGCATAGGACCTCGTGCATGGCCTCCATCCAATCCTTGCTCGATAGCGTGGCATTGCCCGACTCGCCGACGGCGCGGCTGGATGCCGAGCTGCTGCTAGCCGCCGCCCTCGGCAAGCCGCGCAGCTACCTGCGCACCTGGCCCGAGCACGAGCCTGATGCCGAGCGGCTCGCCGCCTTCTCTACCATGCTCGAACGCCGCCGCGCCGGCGAGCCGGTGGCCTACATCCTCGGCCACCAGGGCTTCTGGAGCCTGGACCTGGAAGTCGCGCCGCACACCCTGATTCCCCGCCCCGATACCGAGCTGCTGGTGGAGACCGCCCTGCAGCTGGCGCCGGCCACGCCGTTGCGCGTCCTCGACCTGGGCACCGGCACCGGCGCCATCGCCCTGGCTCTGGCCAGCGAGCGCGGTGGCTGGAGGGTGATCGGCGTGGACCGCATCGCCGAGGCGGTGGCGTTGGCCGAGCGCAATCGCCAGCGCCTCAAGCTGGACAATGCCGAGTTCCGCCAGAGCAGCTGGTTCGAGGCGCTGGCCGGCGAGCGCTTCGGCCTGATCGTCAGCAACCCGCCCTATATCGCCGCGGAAGACCGGCATTTGGGCGAGGGCGATGTGCGCTTCGAGCCGATGAGTGCGCTGGTGGCCGGCGCCGATGGCCTGGACGACATCCGCCAGATCGTCCGCGAGGCGCCCGCGCATCTGGAAGGCGGCGGCTGGCTGCTGCTGGAACATGGCTATGATCAGGCCGAGGCGGTGCGCGCGCTGCTGAGCGACACCGGCTTCCTCACCGTGGAGAGCCGCCGCGACCTGGGCGGCCACGAACGCATTTCCCTGGGACGGTGGCCGGCATGAACCTGAGCGACGACGAACTGCTGCGCTACAGCCGGCAGATACTCCTGCCGCAGATCGACGTGGCCGGGCAGCTGCGCCTGAAACGGAGTCGCGTGCTGATCGTCGGCCTCGGTGGCCTCGGCTCGCCGGTGGCCCTGTACCTGGCCGCCGCCGGCGTCGGCGAGCTGCACCTGGCCGACTTCGACACGGTGGACCTGACCAACCTGCAGCGCCAGGTCATCCACGACGGTAGCCAGGTCGGCGTCGCCAAGGTGGATTCGGCTATAGCCCGGCTCGCCGCGCTCAATCCGCAGGTCACGCTGGTGCCCCATCGCGTGGCGCTGGACGAGGACTCCCTGGCCGCCGCCGTGGCGGCGGTGGACCTGGTACTGGATTGTTGCGACAACTTCACCACTCGCGAGGCGGTCAATGCCGCCTGCGTGGCCGCGGGGCGGCCGTTGGTGTCCGGCGCGGCGATTCGCCTGGAAGGGCAGCTCGCGGTGTTCGACCCGCGCGATGCGGCGAGCCCCTGCTACCACTGTCTGTACGGGCACGGCAGCGAGGCCGAGCTGACCTGCAGCGAGGCCGGCGTGGTCGGCCCGCTGGTGGGCCTGGTCGGCAGCCTGCAGGCGCTGGAGGCGCTCAAGCTGCTGGCCGGTTTCGGCGAGTCGCTGGTGGGCCGCCTGTTGCTGGTCGACGCCCTGGGCACGCGCTTCCGCGAGCTGCGGGTCAGGCGCGATCCGGCGTGCAGCGTGTGCGGAGGGCGGCCGTGAGCGAGGCGCCGATCGGGCTGTTCGACTCCGGCGTCGGCGGCCTCTCGGTGCTGCGCGAGGTCCGCGCGTTGCTGCCGGCCGAGTCGCTGCTGTATGTCGCCGACAGCGGCCACGTGCCCTATGGCGAGAAGAGCCCCGAGTTCATCCGTGAGCGTAGCCAGAAGATCGCCGAGTTTCTCCTGGGGCAGGGCGCCAAGGCGCTGGTGCTGGCCTGCAACACGGCCACCGCGGCGGCCGTGGCCGACCTGCGCGAGCGCTATCCCGAGCTGCCCATCGTCGGCATGGAGCCGGCGGTGAAGCCGGCGGCGGCCGCGACCCGCAGCGGCGTGGTCGGCGTGCTGGCGACCACCGGTACGCTGAAGAGCGCCAGGTTCGCCGCATTGCTGGACCGTTTCGCCAGTGACGTGCGGGTGATCACCCAGCCCTGCCCGGGGCTGGTCGAGCAGATCGAGGCCGGCGAGCTGGACGCGCCGCGCACCAGCGAGCTGCTGCAGGGATGGGTCGGGCCGCTGCTGGCCGAGGGCTGCGACACCCTGATCCTCGGCTGCACCCACTACCCCTTCATCGAGCCGCTGCTGCGCGCGATGGTGCCGGAGTCGGTCAGCCTGGTGGACACCGGCGCCGCGGTGGCACGGCGTCTGCAAGTGCTGCTGGAGCAGCATGGCCTGCGCGCCGAAGGTCTGGCGCTGGCGACCCGCTACTGGTGCAGCGGAGACGTCGCGGCCATGCAGCGGGTGCTGCCGAAATTATTGTCTGAACTTGCAGACGTCCGGTCGCTCCCTGTTTGAGGCGAAGTGACTGTTTCATTTCGGCTGTATCTTTCTCTGATACAAAAGTTTTCTATACTCCAGCGCGATAAAGCGTTCATCACCCCCTCGGTAACAGGAAGGTTACATGAAGAAGATAATTGCTCAGGCGACCGTGATAGCCCTCGGCCTGGCCAGCCTTTCCGCTCAAGCCGTCGATTTCACCGCAGCGGTGGGTCAGAGCGGCGACTCGACCATGGTCTACCGGCTGGGCGCCCAATGGGATTGGGACAACAGCTGGTGGGAGAGCAGCGTAGGTCGCCTGACCGGCTACTGGGACGCCGGCTACACCTACTGGGACGGTGACGAGACCTCCACCAACCACAGCCTTTCGTTCAGCCCGGTGTTCGTCTACGAGTTCGCCGGCGACAGCGTGAAGCCCTACATCGAGGCCGGTATCGGCGTCGCGGCCTTCGCCAACACCAAGCTGGAAAGCAACGACCTGGGCTCCTCCTTCCAGTTCGAGGACCGCATTGGTGCGGGCGTGCGCTTCTCCGGTCAGGAAGTGGGCATTCGTGCCATCCACTATTCCAACGCCGGCATCAAGCAGCCGAACGATGGCGTGGAAGCCTATACCCTGCATTACCGCACCAGCTTCTGAATGCGGGTGTCCTGAAAGAGCCGGGCCGGGTGCCCGGCTTTTTCATGTCTGTGTCCCCGTTAGTTGTTGCACACCTTGTGGGAGCGGATTTATCCGCGAATTTCGCGGCCAATCGGAATGCCGCCCAGCCGCTCCCACAGAAGCAGGATTGCGCCGCCAACACGTAACGGGGACATAGCCTTTTTCATGCCTGTTCGTCAGCGGTAGATGCCGGGCATACCGCCGCGTTCGTCGCGGCATTCGGCCGAGCCCATCTCGAACTCGCGGCAGATCAGCGGGCGCACCTCATAGATGGTGCAGTGCATGCTGTCGCGGTCCAGCGCCGCGCACCAGCCGTCATCCAGGCGACGCATCACCTCGCCGCCCCAGTCGTCGGTGTCGATGAAGCGCTGGGGTACGCCGGTATCGGTGATCAGCATCACTTCCAGCTGACAGCAGCAGGCGGCGCAGTTGCTGCAACTGATGTCTGCGGTGGGGAGCTGCAGGTGGGGGATGGTGCTCATGGCCGCGCAGTGTACGGCAGCTTGTGCCTGAGTGGGCGCCGGCTGGTCGGCGCGCAGGGCTTCAGGCCGGGTCGTTTCTTCGCCGGGGCAGGTCGCGGAATGCCGTCAGGGCACGCTCGCGGGAGGCGCCGAGGTCGACTATTTGCGGCGGATAGTCGGATGCGGCCGCCGCGAACAGGTCACTCCGCGCGGACGGATCGTGGATGTCACGGTCGTCCAACGCCGCCAGCTCCGGCACCCAGCGGCGGATGAAGCGGCCGTCCGGGTCGAATTTGCGCGACTGGCTGAGCGGATTGAATATCCGGAAGTAGGGCGCCGCGTCGGTGCCGGTGGAAGCGCTCCACTGCCAGCCGCCGTTGTTGGCCGCCAAGTCGCCGTCGATCAGGTGGCGCATGAACCAGCGCTCGCCCTCGCGCCAGTCGATCAGCAGGTTCTTGGTCAGGAACATCGCCACCACCATGCGCAGGCGGTTGTGCATCCAGCCGGTCGCCAGCAGTTGGCGCATCGCCGCGTCGATCAGGGGGATGCCGGTGCGGCCCTGCTGCCAGGCTTCCAGCTCGTCCGGCGCGTGACGCCAGGGCACGGCCTCGGTCTCCGGGCGGAAGGCGCGGTGCCGCGAGACGCGCGGGTAGCCGACCAGGATGTGCTTGTAGAACTCGCGCCAGAGCAGCTCGTTGATCCAGGCGACGGCGCCGGGGTTGCCGGTCTCGAACTCGCCCCGGTTGCCGCGCAGCGCGGCGTGCAGGCACTGGCGCTGCGACAGCACGCCGGTGGCCAGGTAGGGCGAGAGGCGGCTGGTGCCGTCCACCGCCGGCAGGTCGCGGCTCCGTTCGTAGTCGCCCAGCATCTCGTCGGCGAACAGGGCCAGGCGCTCGAGCGCGGCCTCCTCGCCGGACGGCCAGTGTTCACGCAGCTCGGCGTCTGGCGTTGCGAAGCCCTCGACCTCACCGGGGATGGCATCGCTGGCGATATCCAGCGGCTGCTGCCGGGACGGCAACGGCACCAGGGCGGGCAGGGCGGTGTGCAGGCGCTGGTAGCAGACCTTGCGGAACTGGCTGAACACCTGGAAGTAGCCGCCGGACTTGGTCAGTACGCTGCCGGGGCGGAAGAACAGCTGGTCCAGCCAGCGGTGGAAGGCCACGCCGTGACGGCTCAGCTCGTGCTCCACCGCCTGGTCGCGGGCCTGTTCGTTGATGCCGTATTCCTCGTTGACCCAAACCCCGGCGATGTCGTGCTTGCGGCACAGTTCGGCGAGCACCCCGGGCGCGTCACGCCAATGCGGCGCGGTACGGATCAGCAACGGCACGTTGAGCGACGCCAGGCGCGGGCGCAGCTCGGCCAGGTTGCGCAGCCAGAAGTCGACCTTGCACGGCGCGTCGTCGTGTTCGTGCCACTGCCCGGGGCTGATCAGGTACACGGCGAGGGTGGGGCCGGTGGCCATGGCGGCGGCCAGCGCGCTGTTGTCCGCCACGCGCAGGTCGCTGCGCAGCCACATCAGTTGGCGCATGGGGTTTCCTCCAGCAGCCCCAGTTCGCGCAGCCGCTGTTCGACTAGCAGCGGGTCGGCGGCCAGGTGCAGGCCATGCACGGGGCGCAATTCCTCGGCGTGGATGTCTGCCGCCGGCCCCGCCAGCAGCAACGGCACGGCACAGGCGTCGAGCAGGCGCGGCAACTGGTGGCGCAGCGCCGTCGCCAGGGCCTGGCTGGAATACAGCAGCAGGGCGCGTGGGGCGATGTGGTCCACCGCCTGCACCAGCTCGTTGGCCGGCACCGCCTGGTCCAGCACCTGCACCGGGCAGCCGGCGCTGCCGGCCAGCCAGGCGCACAGCCACAGGCCGGGCTCCAGGGGCCGTTCGGACTGGCTGGCCAGCAGCAGGGGCGAACCCTGTCGCTGGCGGTTGTCGTGGTACAGCCTGGCGCCGAGCTTGCTGCGTAGCCAGGCATGGAAGAACGCCTGTTCCAGGCGCGCGCCGAAGGGCAGCTCGCGCCAGCGCCCGTCCAGTTCGGCGAGCAGCGGCAGCAGCAACTGGCGGCAGATGATCGGCGGCGGGTAGAGCGACTGGGCGCGGTTGAAGGCTTCGTCCAGGCTGCGTTCGGCCTGGCGCGCGATGCTTTGCAGCATGGCCTGGCGCAGTTCGTCCCACACCCCGCTGGGCGCCGCCTCGGGCGGCTCGCTGCGGTCCAGCAGCTCGCGGACCTGGCTGACGGCCACGCCCCGGTTGAGCCAGGTCAGCACCTGCTGGATGCGCTGCACCTGCTCGGGCGCGTAGAGGCGGTGGCCCTTGGCCGTGCGCAGGGGCACCACCAGGCCGTAGCGCCGTTCCCAGGCGCGCAGGGTCACCGGGTTGACCCCGGTGTTGCGCGCCACCTCGCGGATCGGCAGGTAGCCCTGGGCCAGGGCGCTCGGGTAGTCGAGGGGCGTCGAGGTCATAGCGCGTTCCTCAGGGCGAGAACGTCCGGATAGGGACGCAGGTAGTCCTGGTTGGCCACGTAGGCGTCCGGATGGCGCTTGAAGTGGTGGCGCAGCAGGGTCAGTGGCACCACCAGCGGGATCACCCCGCTGCGGTACTGCTCGATCAGTTGCTGCAGTTCGGCGCGCTCGTCGTCGCCGAGCTGCTGTTTGAGATGGCCGCTCAGGTGCTGCAGCACGTTGCTGTGGGTGCCTCGGGTGGCGTGTCGGCCCAGCGCGGCCATGAGCTGGTCGAAGTAGCGCGGCGCGAGTTCGTCCAGGTCCTGCCGGCCGAGGTCGCCGAGCAACCGGCCGAGCGCCTTCTGCTGCTGCGGGTGGGTGGCCATCAGCAGGTACTTGTGCCGGGCATGGAAGTCGAGCAGCCCCTGACGGGTCAGGCCGGCATTCAGCAGGCGCTGCCATCGGCCGTGGACGAACACCCGGTTGAGGAAGTTCTCGCGCAGCACCGGGTCGTGCAGGCGGCCTTCGTCCTCCAGTGGCAGGTCCGGGCGCAGGGTGTGCAGGGCGGCGGCGAACACGCCACGGGTGGCGACCTCGGCGAGATGGCCGTTGTCGCGGTACAGCTTGACCCGGTGCAGCCCGCAGGACGGCGACCTGTGCATCAGCACGAAGCCGCTGAGGCCGGGCAGGGCGGCGGCGCGCACGGCCTGGGCCTGCAGCGCGGCGGTCAGGTCGCGGTCGTCTTCCTGCGGTATCAGGGCACGAGGCGCGTGCGGGTCGCCGACCAGGCGGATCGGCGGGCGCGGGCTGCCCAGGCCGGCGGCCATTTCCGGGCAGACCGGCACCAGCTCGAAGTGCTCGGCGAGGATGTCGGTACACAGCGTCGAGCGCTTGTGCCCGCCGTTGTAGCGCACCCGCTCGCCGAGCAGGCAGGCGCTGATGCCCAGCTTGAGACGTTCGCCCATGTGCACCTCCACATACTTGTACAAGGTCGATTTCTTGTACAAGAAAGCATGCCGGGCGAAAGTTGTACAGGCCGTTCGTCTTGTACAGGTTTTCAGGGGGCGAAGGGGAAGCACCAGGGCACCAGCCCCACCGCGACCAGCATCACCAGCAGGGTGAAGGGCACGCCGACCCGCACGAAGTCGCTGAAGCGGTAGCGGCCGGGCGTCATCACCAGGGTGTTCACCGGCGAGGAAACCGGGGTCATGAAGGCAGCCGAGGCGGCCAGGGCCACGGTCATGGCGAAGGGCAGCGGCGACAGGCCGAGGCTCTGCGCCACGGCGATGGCCACCGGCGCCATCAGCACGGCGGTGGCGGTGTTGGAGACGAACAGGCCGATCACCGCGGTGAGCGCGAACAGGCAGGCGAGCAGGGCGCGGGGGCCGGCATCGCCGAGCAGGCCGACCAGGCCGCGCACGGCCAGGTCGACACCGCCGGTCTGCTGCAGCGCCTGGGCGAAGGGCAGCATGCCGGCGATCAGGATCAGCGTCGGCCAGTGGATGGCGCGGTAGGCGCTGTCCAGGTCGATGCAGCGGAAGGCGCCCATCAGCAGGCAGCCGATCAGCGCGGCGAGCACGTTGGGCACCGCGCCGCTGACCATCAGGCCGATCATCACCGCCAGGCTGAGCAGGGCGTAGGGCGCCTTGCGGATGGCCGGCGCCACCTCGTCCACTTCAACCGGCAGGCCGAGCACCAGGAAGTCGCGGGTCTGCTGCTGCAGGCGGTGGATGTATTTCCATTCGCCGGCCACCAGCAGGCTGTCGGCGGCACGCAGCGGCTCGTCCACCAGTACGCCCTCGAGCGCCTTGCCCTGGCGGCGCAGGCCGACCAGGTTGAGGTGGTGGCGGCTGCGAAGGGCGATTTCCTGCACCGTCCTGCCGGCCAGCCGCGACTCCGGCGGCAGGATCACTTCGGCCAGGCCGAGCTGGTGGGAGTGGCGGGCGTAGTAGGAGGCGGTGAGCGGCGCCGGCTCCAGGCCCAGCTCGCGGTAGGTGCCGAGCAGGCCGATGGCCGGACTGACCAGGTCGACCAGCAGGATGTCGCCGGCCTGCAGCTGGGTGCTGCCGGTGGCCATCAGCAGCAGGGTGCGGAACTGCCGCTCACGTTCCACGGCGATCACGTTGATGCCGTGCTGCTTGCGCAGCTCCAGTTCGTCGAGCACCTGGCCGGCCAGCGGCGAGTCGGCGCGCACCCGCAGGCGCCGCTCGCGCTCGCTCAGGCGGTAGTTGCGCGACAGCTCGGCCAGGGTCGGCCGCGCCTCGGTGGTCACCGCTCCGGCGTCCGCGCGCACCAGCCATCGGCGCGCCAGCAGCATGTAGCCGATGCCCAGGGCCAGTACCGGCAGGCCGATCGGCGTCGGTCCGAAGAAGCCGAAGCCGTCCAGGCCGGCGCGCAACAGCTCGGCGTGCACCACCAGGTTGGGTGGCGTGGCGACCAGGGTCAGCATGCCGCTGATCAGCCCGGAGAAGGCCAGTGGCATCATCAGCCGGGTCGGCGACAGGCGCAGGCGCGCGGCGACGCTGAGTACCACCGGTATGAAGATGGCGACCACCCCGGTGGAACTCATCACCGAGCCGAGCCCGGCCACCGCCAGCATCAGCAGCACGATCAGGCGCGCCTCGCTGTTGCCGGCCCGCGCGGCCAGCCAGTCGCCCAGGCGGTAGGCGATGCCGGTGCGCACCAGGCCCTCGCCGATCACGAACAGCGCGGCGATCAGCACCACGTTGGGGTCGCCGAAGCCGGACAGGGCCTGGCCCATGTCGAGCACGCCGGTCAGGGGCAGGGCGACCAGCACTAGCAGGCCCACGGCGTCCATGCGCGGCCTGTTCAGGGCGAACAGAGCGATGGCGCCGAGCAGCAGCGCGAGGACCCAGAGCAACTGTGGATTCATCCTGTCTCCCGTGGCAAACGCGGGCGATTGTCTCAGGGGTAGCCGAGCAATGCCTTGATCTGCGCCAGATGCGCCTCCACCCAGCGCCGGTCGATCGGCCCCCAGTCCCGGATCAGGTAGTGGCCGGCGTTGTTGCGCTCGCCGTCGTGCTGGACGAAGGCGCAGTCGATGTCCAGTTCCGCCAGCGCCGCCAGTGTGTCCTGGGCGGTGCGCCGGGGCATGCCGGTGGCGGCCATCAGTGCCGGTACGCTGGCGGCCGCGCCGCTGTCGACCAGCCAGGCCACGTAGAGGCGGCGGTAGAAGCTGGTGCGGGTCTTGCTGGTTTCCATGGTGATCCTCCATGAGCGGCATGGCGGCCGTCGGGCCTGGAGGATATCAGCTCGGCCCGGCCGCTCCACCGACAGGGGGCCGGTTTTCGGCGGCCATCTGGTATAAGCTCGCCCGTCCGATGGAAGGTCGGCAGCGAGATGGTCAGGCGACCGGGAACAGGCGCCTGGTGGAAGAACAAGGAAAAGACATGCTTTCTGTGCGCAACGGTACCTATCTGGGGCTGGCGGCCCTATCCGCCCTCGGCATCCTCCATGTGGTTCTGTACTGGTTCTACCAGCCGGACGATGCCTTCATCTATTCCGTCTACGTGAAGAACTGGGTGGCCGGTAACGGGCTGACGTTCAATGGCGAGGTGGTCGAAGGTTTCTCCAGCGTCAGCTGGACCCTGCTGAGCGCGCTGGTCGCCTGGCCGGGCGTGGAGCCGCTGCAGGCGGCGAAGTACCTGGGACTGGCCAGTTACGTGGGCACCGCCGGCCTGCTCCTGCTGATCCACCGGCGCTTCGAGGGCGCCTTCCAGCCATGGTCGAGACTGGCCCTGCTGGCGATGTTCTGCTCCTTCCCGCTGCTGGCGCTGTGGGCACCTGCGGCGATGGAGGGCATCCTCTTCGCCCTGCTGCTCGTGGCCAGCTGCTATGCCTGCTACCTCGCCTTCGAGACCTCCAAGGCGAGCCATTACGCACTGGCGGGCCTGTTGTTCGGCTGCCTGGCGCTCACCCGGCCGGAGGGTGGCGCGTTCTTCGGGGCGATACTGGTCTACGCCGCCAGCCGCTTTCTGCTGGGCAGGAAAGGTTCGTGGGGCGGGCTGGTCGTGGCCGGTGTGGTCTTCTTGATGGTCGTCGGCATGCTGGTGCTGTGGCGATACAGCCTGTTCGGCGAGCTGTTCCCCACCACGGTTTCGGCGAAGACGGGCAACCTGTCCGGCCAGATCCGGGTCGGCATCGACTACGTGCTGCGGTTCGCCGCGGACTACTTCTACCTGATCCTGCCCTACCTCCTGGCGACCGTGCTGCTCATCCGCCGTGGTGGCGCCCAGGGCTGGTGGGCATGGATCGTCTTCATCTATGTCGGCGGCTATGTCGCGTTCAACCTGCTGGTCGGCGGCGACTGGATGATCGGCTACCGCTTCCTGATGCCGGTCGTGCCGCTGATGCTCAGCTCCTGCGCCTTGGCGCTGGTGGGTTTGCCCCGGTCGGTCGGCCTGCTGCCCCTGGCGTTCGCCGGCTATTCGATCTGGCTTTCCACTCAGCTGTATGCCGAGGCGCGCACCGAGCGGATGGCGACCGATGGCGACATCATCATGGGGCATCACATCGCCGCGATGAACCTGTCGCCCGACAGCCGCGTCGCCGTCGTGGACGCCGGCGCCATTCCCTACTTTTCCGGTCTGCCGACCATCGACATGGTCGGCTTGAACAACCAGCACATTTCCCGGCTACCGGGCGGTTTCATGCAGAAGTGGGACAACGACTACGTGCTGTCCCTGCAGCCCAAAGTCATCCAGCTGCACACCTACCGCGAGCCGTCGAGCGGTGAGCTGATGCCGTCGCCGGACTTCAGGGGCAGCCAGCTGCTGTTCTACACCCAGGAATTCCAGCGCTGGTACGAGCTGGACCCGACCTCGCTGGTTCCGCAGCTGTTCATACGCCGTGAGGTACCGAAGTCGCTCGACGAGGGCCTGTTCGCCTTCGAGGCCGAAGGGCAGTTGAATGCAGACCGTTCCAGCCTGCAGCTGCGGCTCAGGAAGAAGGGTGCCGGTGTCTGGGAGGTGCATGCCGACGACCAGCATGCCGTCGGCTGGCAGGTGAGCGTCGTGGACAATGCCGGGCGGGACATGAGCCATATCTCCCTGCCGCTGACGCGGCGCCTGGCCCAGGGCGAGGAGATCACCGTCGACGTGCCGATGCCTGCCGTGAACCAAGGCTCATACCGCGTGCTGGCATGCCCGGTGTTCAACCAGGTCGTGCGCTTCCCGCAGTGCCACGGTGGGTTTGCCATCGACCTGCCGTTGCACGAGGACGAGACGGCCGTGAAGGGCACCCTCGGCTTCGCCGATCCGCGCCTGGGCTTCAAGGGCTGGTCCACGCCGGAACCTACCCATCGCTGGAGCCTGGGGCAGTCGGCGGAGCTGACGTTCGTGCTGCAGGACGTGGCGAGCCTGAAAGGTGAGCTGAGCCTGGACCTGGCCTCCTTCGGCCAGCAGAACATCGAGCTGGTGCTCAACGATGCCACGTTATTCAGCGGCCAGGCCAACGGCGAGAAGGTGGTCGACCTGCAGGATGCTCCCTTCGTCGAGGGCAGGAACGTGCTGCGCATACTGACGCCCGACGCCAGGGCGCCCGGCGTCAACGACGAGCGCGTGCTGGGTGTCGCGCTGCGGTCGTTGCGCATCGAGTGAGGTTCACACCCAAATGAAAGAGGCCCGCATCGCGGGCCTCTTTGGTCTTGGGCGGCGCCTTACAGGTTGGCGATCTTCTCGCGCTGCTCGGCCAGCTTGGCCAGTGCCTGTTCTGCTTCGGCCAGCTTGGCGCGTTCCTTGTCGAGCACTTCGGCCGGGGCCTTGGCGACGAAGCCTTCGTTGGCCAGCTTGCCGCCGACCCGCTTGACCTCGCCGTCCAGGCGCTGGATTTCCTTGTCCAGACGCGCCAGTTCGGCGTCCTTGTCGATCAGGCCGGCCATCGGCACCAGCACCTGCATGTCGCCGACCAGGGTGGTGGCGGACATCGGCGCTTCCTCACCGGCGGCCAGCACGCGGATCGATTCGAACTTGGCCAGCTTGTTCAGCAGCGGTTCGAACTCGGCCAGGCGGCGCAGGTCCTCATCGCCGGCGTTGGCCAGCACCACGTCGATGCGCTTGCTCATGGAGATTTTCATCTCGCCGCGGATCTGCCGCACGCCGAGCATGAAGGTCTTGACCCAGGCGATGTCGGCCTCGGCGCCGGCGTCCACCCGCGCCTCGTTGGCCACCGGCCAGGGCTGCAGCATCAGGGTGGCGCCGTCCTTGCCGGCCAGGGCCTTGATGCGCTGCCAGATTTCCTCGGTGATGAAGGGCATGAACGGGTGGGCCAGGCGCAGGATCACTTCCAGCACGCGCACCAGGGTGCGGCGGGTCCCGCGCTGGCGCTCGGCCGAGGCGGTCTCGTCCCACAGCACCGGCTTGACCAGCTCCAGGTACCAGGCGCAGTACTCGTCCCAGACGAACTCGTAGAGCGCCTGGGTCGCTAGGTCGAAGCGGAAGGCGTCGAGGTGGCGGGTGACGTCCTGCTCGCAGCGCTGCAGGGCGGAGATGATCCAGCGATCGACGGCGGACAGCTCCACCGGCTCGTCATTGACGCCGCAGTCCTTGCCGTCGGTGTTCTCCAGCACGAAGTTGGTGGCGTTCCACAGCTTGTTGCAGAAGTTGCGGTAGCCCTCGACCCGGCCCATGTCGAACTTCACGTCGCGGCCGGTGGTGGCCAGCGAGCAGAAGGTGAAGCGCAGGGCGTCGGTGCCGTAGCTGGCAATGCCGTCGGGGAACTCGGCGCGGGTCTGCTTGGCGATCTTCTCGGCCAGCTTCGGCTGCATCATGCCGCTGGTGCGCTTTTCCAGCAGCGCGTCCAGGGTGATGCCGTCGACGATGTCCAGCGGGTCGAGCACGTTGCCCTTGGACTTGGACATCTTCTGGCCCTGGCCGTCGCGCACCAGGCCGTGGACGTACACGGTCTTGAACGGAATCTGCCCGGTCAGGTGGGTGGACAGCATGATCATCCGGGCGACCCAGAAGAAGATGATGTCGAAGCCGGTGACCAGCACGTCGGTCGGGTGGAAGGTCTTGAGGAAGTCGGTCTGCTGCGGCCAGCCGAGGGTGGAGAAGGTCCACAGGCCGGAGCTGAACCAGGTGTCGAGCACGTCGTCGTCCTGGCGCAGGGGGATGTCGCCCAGGTCGTGCTTGGCGCGTACCTCGGCCTCGTCGCGGCCGACGTAGACGTTGCCAGCCTGGTCGTACCAGGCCGGGATGCGGTGGCCCCACCACAGCTGGCGGCTGATGCACCAGTCCTGGATGTCGCGCATCCAGCTGAAGTACATGTTCTCGTACTGCTTGGGCACGAACTGGATCTCGCCGCTCTCGACCACGGCGATGGCCTTCTCGGCCAGCGGCTTGGTGGAGACGTACCACTGGTCGGTCAGCCAGGGCTCGATCACGGTGCCGGAGCGGTCACCCTTCGGCACTTTCAGGGCGTGGTCGTCGATCTTCTCCAGCAGGCCCAGGGCCTCGATGTCGGCAACGATGCGCTTGCGCGCCTCGAAACGGTCCAGGCCGGCGTAGGCGGCGGGCAGGCCGGAGTCGATCAGGGCGTTGACGCTGCCGTCGATGTTGAAAATCTGCGCGCCCGGCAGCACCGCGGCGTCCTGGTCGAAGATGTTGATCAGCGGCAGGTTGTGGCGCTTGCCGACTTCGTAGTCGTTGAAGTCGTGGGCCGGGGTGATCTTCACGCAGCCGGTGCCGAACTCGGGGTCGCAGTATTCGTCGGCGATGATCGGGATGCGCCGGCCCACCAGCGGCAGGTCGACGTACTGGCCGATCAGCGCCTTGTAGCGCTCGTCGTCCGGGTGCACGGCGACGGCCGAGTCGCCCAGCATGGTCTCCGGGCGGGTGGTGGCGACGATCAGGTGGTCCTTGCCGTCGGCGGTCTTGTGGCCGTCGGCCAGCGGGTAGCGCAGGTTCCACAGGTGGCCCTTCTCGTCGTGGTTTTCCACTTCGAGGTCGGAGATGGCGGTGTGGAACTTGGTGTCCCAGTTGACCAGGCGCTTGCCGCGGTAGATCAGGCCGTCCTCGTGCAGGCGCACGAAGGCTTCCTTGACCGCCTCGGACAGGCCCTCGTCCATGGTGAAGCGCTCGCGCGACCAGTCCACCGAGGAGCCGAGGCGACGAATCTGCCGGGTGATGGTGCCGCCGGACTGCTCCTTCCACTCCCAGACCTTGTCCAGGAATTTCTCGCGGCCGAGGTCGTGGCGGGCGATGCCGTCGGCGGCCAGCTGGCGCTCCACCACCATCTGGGTGGCGATGCCGGCGTGGTCGGTGCCCGGCTGCCACAGGGTGTTGCGGCCCTGCATGCGGCGGAAGCGGATCAGCGCGTCCATGATGGCGTTGTTGAAGCCATGGCCCATGTGCAGGCTGCCGGTGACGTTCGGCGGCGGGATCATGATGGTGTAGGGCTCGCCGGAGCCCTGCGGGGCGAAGTAGTTGTTCTGCTCCCAGGTCTGGTACCAGGAAGTTTCGATGGCGTGCGGCTGGTAGGTCTTGTCCATGCGCGGCGGGACCCTATGACGGCTGAGCGGAAAAGCCGCCGAGTATAAGGCAAACCGGCCCCTCGGGTTTAGACCCGATGCGCTTCGGCCTCTGGCCACCCGTCAGCGGCCGCCCGGATGCAGGCCTGTCCGCAGTCCGCCATGCACGCCAGCTGCAGCGCCACCGGGTGGAACAGCGCCGGTTGCCGGTCGAAGGCGAACATCACCCGTTCGGCCAGACCGAGCGCGGCGGCTCCCGCCGGCGTCAGGTGCAGCTCGACGCGACCGGCCTGCGCGACCAGGGCGAGCACCTGGCCGCTCGCCGCCAGGGACTGGTCGTTGCCTTCCAGATAGAGGGCGTCCTGCTCGGCCACGCCGGTCGGCTGGCCGCAGGCGATGTGCAGCACGTCGAGCGGGTCGCGCGGGGAGGCGTAGCCCAGGGTCAGCCACAGCAGGCCGTCGTCGTCGCCGTGGAACACTTCCTCCACCTCGAAGCGGGCCGGGCTCACGCCTCGCGCTCCAGGGCCGCCAGCACCTCGGCGTCGGTCACCAGGCCCCGGTCGACCAGACCGTGCTCGCGGATGCGCGCCAGGTAGCGGCGGGCCTCGTCGGCACGGGCCGGGTCCGCCTGGGCGGCGCGCAGCAGCACCCGGGCGGCGGTCTCGTAGAAGGGCAGGATGGCCTGCTCGCCCTCGATGGGCGCGAAGCGCAGCGTCGCGCGGGCGTGCTCGACGGCCTGGGCCAGGTCGTCCGCCCCTGGCGAGTCGGCGAGCCGCCAGGCCAGGGTGTTGTGGGCTGCGCGGCGGGCCGCGCGGATCAGGTTGTCGCGCTCCAGGTAGGGCCAGTCCCGCACGCCGCCCAGGTGTTCGAGGATTTCCCGGCACAGGCGCTGGTTTTCCTCGTGCTCGCCGAGTTCCCCGGTGAAGAAGCGCAGCTGGTCGAGCACGCCGGCCCACAGGTGGTGATCGCCGTGACCGGCCTCGCGCAGCAGTGCTTCGGCTTCGCGAGCCAGGTCGTGCGCGCTGCGGTAGTCGCCGTTGCGGCCGAGCTGGGCGGCGGCTTCCAGGCGGCGCTCGAAGCCCTCCTGGTCGAAGTCGCAGGGTTCGGTCGGCTCGGCGATCTCGAAGTGTTCGAGATTGGCGCGCTGTTCCTCGTCGAGTCGCGCCAGCAGCTCGTCCGCCGGGCGGCCGTGGCGCAGCAGGGCCCAGGCCTTGTAGAAGCGCGCTTCCTCCCGGTCTTCGTCGTCGAAGTCGGCGGTCTGTGCCGGCCTGCGGCCGAACAGCGAGCCCAGCAGGCCGCTCGGCCTGGCGGGCTGTGGCGCGCCGAGCACATGGTCGAAATCGGCCAGCGCCGCCTCCAGATTGCCCCCCACCAGCGCGCCCAGGCCACGCTGGCAGTACAGCCAGCCGAGGGCGAACTCGCCGTCGTGGCGTTCGATCAGGCGGTCGAACACGGCGTGCAGGTGCTCGCGCGGGATGAAGTCGGCGTTGTCCGGGCTGTGCTTCAGGGCCTGGATGCACGCCTCGACGCCACGCCAGCGCAGCGGCACGTGGCGGAAGTACTTGCCCTCGTCCCAGGAGTGGCGCGCGGCGAGTGCGCAGACCCGCTCGCTGCGCAGGGCCAGCGGCACGTCGTGGAGCATGTCCGCGTACTGGCCGGCGAAGCGTTCGGCCATCACCGGAGTGATGAACGGACGCGGGATGCTGGACAGGTGGATCGGGTCGCGCTTGAAGGCGGTGTCGGCAATCTTCTGGGTGTACTTCTCTGCCGGGATCTCGTAGGGCGAGAGGTGGTAGTCCGGGTTGTCGATCTCGGCGAGCATCAGCGCCTCGTCCCAGAACACCGCCCAGCAGTGTTCGGCGCACCGGGCGCTGGTCCTGTGGTGGCGAAAGCGCGGGCCGTGCTCGGCGGTCAGCCGCGCCCACAGTGCCTCGTCCGGGCAGAGCGCATGGGCGTGGGCGAACACCGTTTCGTCGACCAGCCGGCCGGGCAATTGCTGGATCAGGCCGAAGTGGATGTCCAGCGCGCGGCACAGCATCCGTGGTTCGAGGTAGCGCGCCGGGATGCGGTTCTCGATGAACCAGGCGCTGTCGGCGTGGGCCAGCGCGGTGAGGTAGAAGGTTTCGTCGCGGAAGCGACCCGGCACGTGTTCGATAGCGTTGCTCCAGTGACGCACGGCGTGCAGGCACAGCGCATGGTCGAGCCACGGCTCGGGCAGGGCATCGGGTGGCACCTGGCGTTCGACCAGATGGCGGCACAGCTCGGCGTCGAGCAGCTGCGCGGGGATCAGGGCGGGGTCGTAGCTGCCCTGGTCGGCGCGCAGCAGCAGTGCCTTGTCGACCAGGCGCGGGGGCAAGTGGCGCAGGTTGGCGGCGCTGCAGTCGATCAGGCGCTCGGCGATCTCGCGGTCGAACACCGCCTCGGGGAAGAACTCGGCCACCCAGATGTCGCCGTGGCCCTGCCGGCCGGGGCACAGCTCGATGGCTTCCAGGCAGAAGTCGCGGGTGAGGAATTCGGCCGGGATGGCGCGGAAGCTCTTGCGGTTGTCGTAGGCCTTGTGCTGCAGGTAGCGGCGCCAGTAGTCAGCGTCCTGCGGCTCCGTCTGCAGGTCGGCGAGCGTCAGCGCCTCCCAGTCGACGCGGCCGGGCGGGTTGTAGCGGAAGTCCGAGCCTGCGTGCCCGGCGAAGTCCCGGTCGTATTGCGCGTCGAGCCGGGCCGCCTGGCCGCGGTACTGCTTGGCGCCCTTGGCGTCGCCCAACTTGTGGCAGGCCAGGCCGGCCAGCCAGAGGTAGAAGGCGCTGTTCCAGTGCAGGTCGGCGGCCTTGGCCAGGTCCTCGCGGGCCGGCTCCAGTTCGCTACGGCGCAGCCGGGCCTCGCCGCGCACGCGGTAGAGCACGGCCTTGAGGCGCTTGTCACGGTCGTGGGTGATCCGTTCGAGGGAGCTGCTGGTGAGGTCGATGGTCCGCTCCAGATCGCCCAGGCGCAGGGCGCACAGCGCCAGGTCGTCCACGGCCTCGTTCTGCAGGGTGGGGTAGCGCTCGGGCATCAGCGCCGCGGCGCGTTCCAGGTAGGGGATGGCCTGCTCCAGGGCGTCGGCCCGGTACAGCGCCAGCCCGGCGTCGCGCCAGGGGCGCATGTAGCCGGGAGACAGTTCGAGGGCGGCCTTGCTGGCGAGGAAGGCCTCCTTGAACTGGCGCTGGCGGAAGTGATCGGCGGCCTGGCGCACCAGCGGCAGGCAGGCGGGGTCGAAGCCGTCGACGAACAGCGACTCTCCCGCCTCGAGCGTCTTGCGTATGGCAGCGAAGTTCCAGTGCGGCTCGTCGGAGCTCCAGCAGCCCGGCGAATAGCACAGCTCCGGGCGCAGGGCGAGCAGGTCCTCGGACCAGTAGAACCAGGCCGCCGGGTCGGGCTCCTCGAAGTGGTGCCCGTCGCAGACGAAGCTCACCACGCAGTCGTCGGGCAGGCGGATGTCGCGCCAGTCGTGGAACCAGAAGAACGCGAGGGGCGTGTCCAGCGTGCCCTGGAAGCCGCGGTGCAGGGTCTCGTCGTCGCCGCCGAAGAAGGCAGCGTAGTGGCGTGCCGAGATCTTGCCGCCGACCAGGCGGTTCGAGTCGCTGTGGTGAAAGAAGCCGTCGCAGGCGAGGTCGCCGGTGACCACGCATTCCGGCGGATCGCCGGCGAACGTCAGGTCGCCGATGACCACCAGCAGTGGGGTCGTTTCCTGTGCGTTTCGCAGCGCTTGCCACTGCTGGTCGGTCAACGTGGTGTCGCCCTCGAAGCAGAGGCAGGTGCCTTCGAGGAAGTAGGCCAGGTCTTCCTCGTCGAGTTCGTCATCGTTGTCGGTGCGCAGGTAGCGGTCGCGCAGCTCGCCCGGCAGGGTCGGCCAGATGTCGCCGAGGGGCAGGATGCGGGGAGCGGGTGTGGCTGGGTTCATGTCGCCTCCTGGCCGGTCGTCACCGGTCCTGCTGGTAGAGCGCCCAGATGGCTTCGGCCACGGCCATCGGCAGGCCTTCGTCGTAGTCCTCGTCGTCGAGGTCGACCTCTTCGCTGCCCATGACGGCGGCCAGCATGGCCGGCGGGATGGGGCGCCTCTGCTCCACGTCCGCGTAGTCGCCGGGCGGCACCGGGCCGTGGCGCGGGTCGAAGTACAGCGTGCCCGTGGCGTAGAAGCCGGCCAGGAAGCGCTCCTCGATCTGGCGGATCAGGCGGTGGCTGACGCTGGCCCAGCCTGGGACTTCGTCGTCGGTGGCGTACTGGGCATGGAATTCCGCGCCCAGCGCCCAGTACATGAGCAGGGCGGTGGCGCGCTCGGTGCGCGGGTCGTCGGCCAGCCACTGCAGCGCGTCGCGATTGCCGTCGTAGTTGCTGCGGGCGGCGAACAGGTGCCGCTGCTGCGGCGTGGCGCCTTGCAGGTGATCCAGCAGCAGTTGCCAAGCCTGCTGGTCGATGTCGTCGTCGTGGGACACGTCGCCTCCTTTCTGTCGAGTCCGCCACGGGAGCAGACCCTAGCACGCCGCGCCGCCGGAAAATGCGGCGTGGCGCTCAGCGGACCTGCAGGCGGAAGTCGTCACCCATGCGCCGTCCGTGGCGGTCGGTCAGGGTCAGCAGGTCCCGCGTCTCGTATTCCTTGCCGTGGAACCGGTAGCGGGCCGGCGCCAGGAGGGTGGGGCGCCTGCCGTCGCGGCGGACCTCGCCCAGCGCGGTCGAGACGGGCGGGTTGTTGGCGGTGAAGTTGCTGTGCACCAGGACCTGCCCGCCGGCCTCGACCAGCACGAAGTACCAGTTGCCGACGCCGTACAGGCCGGCTATCGGCGCCGGGGCGTGCACCAGCCGGGCGATGCCGGTCACGGGCATCGAGGTGCGGGTCTTCATCAGGCCCAGGAAGGTGCGGCTGGTGATGCTGGCGTCGGCGAAGGTGCGGCGGATGCGCTCGCGCTCGGCCTCCAGGCAGGCGGCCAGGCGCTCGAAGTCGCTGGCGGAGAAGGCGTCGGGCGGCAGGTACAGGGTGTCGCCCCAGTCATAGCCGTGGAGGCGGCTGGTGCCCACGGTGTCGAGATTGAGGCCGAAGGCGCGGGTGCGCGCGGCGTCGTGCTGCAGGTAGGCGTCGAGGTTCTTGTAGAAGATTTCGTAGCGGATGGCGGCGAGTGGCTGGCCGCGATAGCGGTAGCGGACGTCGACCTGGGAGGAGCCGGCGGCGTTCTCGGCGAACGGGCGCGCCTCGACGACGAAGGGCTGGCCGGCGCAGTCCAGTTCCAGGATGCGCGCCGAGGCGTGCGCACCGCCGGCCAGCAGCGCTCCGGCGCAGAGCCCCAGCCAGCGCAGGGCGTTTCGGGTCGGCGGAGTGTTTCGACGATGGGGCATGGACTCTGGCCTCCCTGCGAGTTGCCACACTCCATTAAAGCCGCCGCGGAGGATTTTTCCCGGCGGCTCGAACGGGTGGCCGTCAGCCCGCGACCAGCACGCGGATTGCCTCCAGGCGCAGCGCCGCCTTGTCGAGGAAGCCCAGGCCGCTCTCGCGCTGCTTGCGCAGGGCCTCGATCTCGGCGGGCCGCACGCTCGGGTTGACCGCCTGGAGGGCAGTCATGCGGGCGATTTCCTCGTCCAGGGTGGCAGTGAAGCGCTTGCGCGCCTCCTCGACGCGGGCGGCGTGGCGCGGCTGCACCTTGGCTTCGGCGGCGCCGATCTGCTTGGCCAGCACGTCGCGCTGGGCCTGCACGAACTTGTTGGCGCTGGCCCGTGGCACGGCTTCCAGCTGGTCGTTGAGGGTGTCGAAGGCGACCTTGGTGGCCAGGTCGTTGCCGTTCGGGTCGAGCAGGCAGCGCAGGGCCACCGGCGGCACGTAGCGGCCTAGTTGCAGCGCCCTGGGCGCCACCACCTCGCTGACGTAGATCAGCTCCAGCAGCACGGTGCCGGGCTTGAGCGCCTTGTTCTTGATCAGCGCCACGGCGGTGTTGCCCATCGAGCCGGACAGCACCAGGTCCATGCCGCCCTGCACCATGGGGTGTTCCCAGGTGAGGAACTGCATGTCCTCGCGGGCCAGGGCCTGGTTGCGGTCGTAGGTGACGGTCACCGCCTCGTCGTCGCCGAGGGGGAAGCTGGCGTCCAGCATTTTCTCGCTGGGGCGCAGCACCAGGGCGTTCTCGGAGTGGTCCTCGCTGTCGATGCCGAAGGCATCGAACAGCTCTTCCATGTAGATCGGCAGGGCGAACTGATCGTCCTGCTCGTGGATTTCCTCGACCAGCCGCTCGCCTTCGCCGGCGCCGCCGGAGTTCAGTTCCAGCAGGCGGTCGCGGCCGCTGTGCAGCTCGCCTTCGAGGCGGACGCGCTCGGCGATGGCCTCGTCCAGCAGGTCCTGCCAGGCCTTGTCACCATTGCTCTCCAGCAGGGCCAGCAGGCGCGGGCCGAACTGGTGCTGCAGGGCGTTGCCGGTGGGGCAGGTGTTGAGGAAGGCGTTCAGCGCCTGGTGGTACCACTGGAACAGGTGTTCCTGCGGGCTGCCTTCCAGGTAGGGCACGTGCAGCTGGATGGTGTGCTTCTGGCCGATCCGGTCGAGACGGCCGATACGCTGTTCCAGCAGGTCCGGGTGGGCCGGCAGGTCGAACAGCACCAGGTGATGGCTGAACTGGAAGTTGCGGCCCTCGGAGCCGATCTCGGAGCAGATCAGTACCTGGGCGCCGAATTCCTCGTCGGCGAAGTAGGCGGCGGCGCGGTCGCGCTCGAGGATGCTCATGCCTTCATGGAACACGGTGGCGGGGATGCCGGAGCGCACGCGCAGGGCGTCTTCCAGGTCGAGGGCGGTCTCGGCGTGGGCGCAGATCACCAGCACCTTGAACTTCTTGAGCATCTTCAGGGTGTCGATCAGCCAGTCCACCCGCGGGTCGAAGCGCCACCAGGCCTCGTCTTCGCCCTGGGCCTGGTAGCTGACTTCCGGGTACAGCTCGGCGTGCTCGCCCGGCTGCAGCCCCTGGTACTGCTCCGGGGCGGGCAGCGGGTAGGGGTGCAGCTGGCGCTCGGGGAAGCCCTGCACGGCGGCGCGGGTGTTGCGCAGCAGCACGCGGCCGGTGCCGTGGCGGTCGAGCAGCTCGCGGATCAGGCGCGCGGCGGCCTCGCTGTCGCCATCGGTCACGGCGGCCAGCAGTGCCTCGCCTTCGGCGCCGAGGAAGCGGGCGATGGTGGCGTGGCCCTGTTCGGAGAGGCGGCCCTGGTCCAGCAGCTCCTGTACCGCCTCCGCCACAGGACGGTAGTTGGCGCTCTCGGCGCGGAAGGCCTCGAGGTCGTGGAAGCGGTCCGGGTCGAGCAGGCGCAGGCGGGCGAAGTGGCTTTCCAGGCCGAGCTGCTCGGGGGTGGCGGTGAGCAGCAGCACGCCGGGGATGATCTCGGCCAGCTGTTCCACCAGGCGGTATTCGTCGCTGGCCTTTTCCGGGTGCCAGACCAGGTGGTGGGCCTCGTCGACCACCAGCAGGTCCCAGCCGGCGGCGAAGGCGGCGTCCTGCGCCTTCTCGCTGCTCTTCAGCCACTCCAGGGAGACCAGCGCGAGCTGGGTGTCGTCGAACGGGTTGCTGGCATCGCTCTCGGCGAAGCGCTCGGCGTCGTACAGGGCGACCTGCAGGTTGAAGCGCCGGCGCATCTCCACCAGCCACTGGTGCTGCAGGTTCTCCGGCACCAGGATCAGCACCCGGCCGGTACGGCCAGAGAGCAGCTGGCGGTGGATCACCAGGCCGGCCTCGATGGTCTTGCCCAGGCCCACTTCGTCGGCCAGCAGCACGCGCGGAGCCATGCGGTCGGCGACCTCCCTGGCGATGTGCAGCTGGTGGGCGATCGGCTGGGCGCGGGCGCCGCCGAGGCCCCACAGGCTGGACTGCAGCAGGCGGCTCTGGTGCTCCAGGGTGTGGTAGCGCAGGGCGAACCAGTTGAGCGGGTCGATCTGCCCGGCGAACAGGCGGTCGCTGGCCAGGCGGAACTGGATGAAGTTGGACAGCTGGGTTTCCGGCAGGCTGTACGGTTCGTGCTGGGCGTCGAAGCCGTGGTAGACCAGCAGGCCGTCGACATCCTCGACTTCCTGCACGGTCAGCTTCCAGCCCTCGAAGTGGGTGATCTCGTCGCCCGGGGCGAAGCGCACGCGGGTCAGCGGGGCGTTGCGCAGGGCGTATTGGCGGGTCTCGCCAGTCGCCGGATAGAGCACGGTGAGCAGGCGGCCGTCGGAAGTGAGGATGGTGCCGAGCCCGAGTTCAGCCTCGCTGTCGCTGATCCAGCGCTGCCCCGGTTGATACTGCACAATGCCACTACTTGCCATGAAAAGCCCCAGCTGCGAAAAAAGCCGCGTATGTTAACGGAACGCCGCGCCGAGGGCGACGCCCGCTGCTGAATCTCTGATTGAGCGCCCGGTCGAAAGTGTAGCGGTCGTTCAAGTTGGAGCCTGTCCGGCCGACAGCAGGGTTAACCTGGGAGACCCCGATGCTACCGCCCATCCCGCACAGCCTGGTTCCCGTCACCGCCCAGCAGGACGTGGTGAAGCCGCGCCCGGACATTCCCCCGGTGACGCCGACCAACGAGAGCAGCAACGAGAGCGCGGTGGAGCTGGACAAGCGGCACCCGCAGGAGGCCGAGGAGCTGATGCGCGAGGAGCAGCGCCGCCGCCAGCGCCGTGGCTACACGCCGGCGGAGCTGGCCGAGGGGGAGGTCAAGGACGATGACGAGAAGCTGCTGGAAGAGCTGCCGCGCCAGGGGCTCTGGGTGGACGTGGAAGTCTAGGGACGGTGGACCTGTTCGATTCGCAGTCCCTGAACCTGCCCGACGCCTCGCTGGACTACCGGCCGCACTGGCTCGACCCTGCCACCGCCGACGCCTGGTTCCAGCAACTGGCCGCAGAGACGCCCTGGGAACAGCCGCAACTGTCGCTCCACGGCCAGCGCATCCCGGTGCCGCGCCTGCTGGCCTGGTACGGCGACCCCGAGGCGGTCTACCGCTATTCCGGCCTGATCCATCAGCCACTGCCCTGGACCCGCCTGCTCGGCGAGATCCGCGCCCGGGTCGAGGCGGTGGCCGGCCAGCCGCTCAACGGCGTGCTGCTCAATTTCTACCGCGACGGCAACGACTCCATGGGCTGGCACAGCGACGACGAGCCGGAGCTGGGCAGCGAGCCGCTGGTCGCCTCGCTCAACCTGGGCGGCCCGCGCCGCTTCGACCTGCGCCGCAAGGGCGGCGGGCGCATCGAGCACTCCCTGCAACTGGAGAGCGGTTCGCTACTGGTCATGGCCGGCGCAACACAGCATCATTGGCAGCATCAGGTGGCGAAGACCCGCAAGCCGGTGGCGCCACGCATCAACCTCACCTTTCGCCTGATCCGGTCCAGACCATGAGTGACGACAAGCTGATCGATTTTGGAGCCGAGCGCAGCAAGCGCATCCACGACCTGCACGACAAGAAGCTGGACGAGATGCGCCAGGTCTTCGAGCAGGCCATGCCATTGACCCGGGGCAAGAGCAAATCCAAGCCCAAGAAGAAGCGTTGATCCTCCCTGCGGCGCCCTGTCGCGGCGCCCACCCTGCCGGACATTGATCCGGATCAATTCCTTCCGCCACACCTCCTCTAATCTGAGCCCATCAAGACAAGGCGCAGCACAAGAAGGAGGCAGCCATGTTCATGGATACAGTGGTTCTCGCCGGCATCGGCACAGTCGCTCTGATGGTCGCCTTCTTCGGTGGCGTCGGTCTCTTCATCTGGAAGGATTCTCACAAGAAGGCCAAGGCAAAGGCCGGGTAATCCTTTCGAAACGTGCACGCAAGGCATTTTGGGCGACTTCGGTCGCCCATTTTTTTGGCTATGTACCTCGCAATTCTGCTCTTGTGGGAGCGAGGCCGCGAAATTCGCGGATAAATCCGCTCCCACAAGGCGTGCAACACGCAACAGCTGCCCTGCGGAAACGGCCCGCCTGCAATATCAACAGGAAGCTGTAGGTTGGGTTACGCAACCCACCAGCGCAATCGACCGCGCCGCCGGTGGGTTACGCCGGCAAGCGGCTAACCCACCCTACACGTTGCGCGGTCAAGCCCCTCTATCTGAACGCTGCAGCTGCCTGCCCCTGGATTCCCGCCTGCGCGGGAATGACAGTTTCGGAAGAAATTAGAAATTCCACTCCTACCTCGTCATCCCCGCGCAGGCGGGGACCCAGAAGAGCCCGGGCGCTACAACACGTGACGGGCACACAGCGTTTTCTTGCCTGCCATTCCTGAAGGCGTTGTTGCAGGCGACTCTGACCCGCTCTGCGTACCGAGCGCGTGCGCGGCCGAAACCTCCAAAACGCTTTTGTTTGCCGCGCCGAGTCGCCAGACTGGCGGCATGCCACTCCAGACCCTGCACCGTCTCGCCGATATCGCCGCCGCCGACTGGGACGCCCTGTTGCCCGAGCCGCAGCCGTTCCTGCGCCATGCCTTTCTCTCAGCGCTGGAGGACAGCGGCTGCGTCGGCGAGCACAGCGGCTGGCGGGCGGCCCATCGCCTGCTGCGCGACGAGGCCGGCGCGATACGGGCGGCGCTGCCGGCCTACATCAAGCAGCACTCCTTCGGCGAGTACGTGTTCGACATGGGCTGGGCCGACGCCTGCCATCGTGCCGGCATCGCCTACTACCCCAAGCTGCTCGGCGCAGTGCCCTTCAGCCCGGTGACCGGGCCGCGTCTGCTGGGCGATGCTGAGCAGGCCGGCTTGCTGCTGGACGAACTGGTGGCGGGCCTGCACGGGGAGGGGCTGTCCGGGTTGCACATCAACTTCCTGCGCACCGAGGACGACGCGCTGTTCGAGGGCCGCGACGGCTGGCTGCAGCGCCTCGACTGCCAGTATCACTGGCACAACCGCGGCTACCGCGACTTCCAGGATTTCCTCGACGCCCTCAGCTCGCGCAAGCGCAAGCAGCTGCGCAAGGAGCGCGAGCAGGTGGCCGGGCAGGGCATCGACTTCCGCTGGCAGCGCGGCCACGAACTGGACGAGGCGGATTGGGACTTCGTCTACGCCTGCTACGCCAGCACCTACCATGTGCGGCGCCGCGCGCCATACCTGACGCGCAGTTTCTTCAGCCTGCTGGCCGAGCGCATGCCCGAGGCCATCCGCGTGGTCACGGCGCTTCGCGGCGGGCGCCCGGTAGCGATGGCCTTCAGCCTGGTGGGCGGCGACAGCTTCTATGGCCGCTACTGGGGCTGCCTGGGAGACTTCGACCGCCTGCACTTCGAGACCTGCTTCTACCAAGGCATCGAGATCGCTATCGCCGAAGGGCTGCGGCGCTTCGATGCCGGCGCCCAGGGCGAGCACAAGCTGATCCGTGGTTTCGAGCCGGTGGTCACCCGCTCCTGGCACTACCTGCTGCACTCGGGCCTGCGCGCCGCGGTGGCGAATTTCCTCGCCGAGGAACGGCCGGCGGTGCTGGCCTACGCCGAGCAGGCGCGGGAGCTGCTGCCCTATCGCCGGGAGGATGGCTGACATGACTGTGTCCGAGGCACGCCCATGACCCGCGCCCTGTTCATCTGCAGCCGCAACCGCCTGCGCAGCCCGACGGCGGAGCAACTGTTTGCCGGCTGGCCGGGCGTGGAGAGCGATTCGGCCTGCCTGGCGCCGGACGCCGAGGTGCCGCTGTCCGCCGAGCAGGTCGAGTGGGCCGAGCTGATCTTCGTCATGGAGCGGGCGCACCAGAAGCGGCTGCAGCAGCGCTTCGGTTCTCTGCTCAGGGGAAGGCAGGTGATCTGCCTGGGCATTCCCGACGACTACAACTACATGCAGCCGGAGCTGGTCGAGCTGCTGGAGGCCAGGGTGGGGAGCTATTTGCGGTAGGGCGGGGGGCATCTGGTGCGCGCGGCGCACCCTACTTCGTTGCTGTCGGTAGGGTGTGCTGTGCGCACTGTGCGCCGGGCGGGGCTCAGAGCTTCTTCGCGTTGAGGATCAGCACCGGCTCCACCGGCACGTTCGCGTGGCCGTTGCGGCTGCCGGTGCGCACGCCGGCGATGCGGTCCACCACGTCCATGCCGCGCACCACCTTGCCGAACACGGCGTAGCCGAAGTCGCGGCCGCCGTGGTTGAGGAAGTCGTTGTTGCCGTGGTTGATGAAGAACTGGCTGGTGGCCGAGTTGACGTCCGAGGTGCGGGCCATGGCGACGGTGCCGCGGTCGTTGCGCAGGCCGTTGTCGGCCTCGTTCTTGATCGGCTTGAAGGTGTCCTTCTGGCGCATGCTGGCATCGAAGCCGCCGCCCTGGATCATGAAGCCCGGGATGACCCGGTGGAACTGGGTGTCCTTGTAGAAACCGGCGTCGAGGTAGCCGAGGAAGTTCTGGGTGCTGATCGGCGCCTTCTCGGCGTTCAGCTCGATCTCGATGTCGCCGTAGCTGGTGGTCAGCAGCACGTGCGGGTTGTCGGCGGCGAGCAGGCTGGTGCTCAGCAGCAGGCCACAGGCGGAAAGGAGAAGTTGCTTCAGCATGGTTGCGAGTCCTTGTTTTCGGGTTGCGGTTGAGTGTGCTCGACCTGGGCGAGGAAGTCGTCCAGGACGGCGTTGAAGCGTTCCGGCTGGTCCATGGGGGTGGCGTGGCGCGAGCGCTCCATCACCACCAGGCGGGCGTTGGGCAGCTCGCTGACATAGGCCTCCTTGACGGCGACCGGGGTGTAGTCGCGGTCGGCCGAGATCACCAGGGTCGGACAGGTGATGGCGGCGAGGCGTTCACGCACACTCCAGCCGATGATGGCGTCCAGGCTGGAGAGGTAGGCGCGCTTGTCGTTCTGCGGCCAGCGTTGTTCCACCTTGGCGCGCAGCTCGGCCTGCTCGGGGCGCGGGAACAGCACGCGGCCGAGGCCCTTGCCGATGGTCTCCATGCTCAGCAGGCGCGACAGCGTCCAGCGCTTGGCCAGCTGCCACCAGTCGTTGGCGCTCCTGGCCTTCACCTCGGGTGCGCTGTTGACGATGGTCAGGCTGCGCAGCAGTTCCGGGCGGTCGACGCCCAGTTGGAAGCCGACCATGCCGCCCATGGAGATGCCGACCAGATGCACCCGGGGCAGGCCCAGGTGTTCGATCAGCGCCGCCACGTCGGCGGCGAAGCCGGCCATGCTGTAGCGCTCGCGCGGCTTGCCGGAGCGGCCGTGGCCGCGCAGGTCGATGGCCAGCACGCGGCGCCGCTGCAGCAGGTGCGGAATCTGGTATTCCCAGTCCTGGATGCTGGAGCCCAGGCCGTGGACCAGCAGCACCGGCTCGCCCTGGCCGCGGTCCTCGTAGTACAGCTGGCAGCCGTCGTGTTCGAAATAGGACATGGTGCTTTCCTCAGTTCATGGCCAGCGGCGCGGCGAAGGGCGCCTCCAGCGGCGCGCCGTCGAAGTTGCGGATCAGGTCGATGAGGATCTGGGTGGCGGGGCCGAGCACCTTGTCCTTGTTGCTGTAGAGGAAGAAGCGTGGCCGGCGGATGTCGCCCTGCTCCATGGGCAGCGGCTTGAGCACGCCTTCTTCCAGCTCGCGGGCGATCAGGTGGCAGGGCAGCCAGGCGAAGCCCAGGCCGCTGCTGACGAAGGTGCGCGCGGTGGGCAGGCTGCCCACCGTCCAGCGCTGCTCGGCGCCGAGCCAGCCGGCGTCGCGCGGCTGCACCCGGCCGCTGTCGCGGGTCACCACCTGCATCTGGCCCTCCAGGTCCTGGAAGGTCACGGGCCGCTGCAGGCGATGCAGGGGGTGTTCGGGATGGGCGACGGCGATGAACTCCACCTCGCCCAGCTCGATGGGCAGGTAGCCGGTGATGTTGAGGGCGCTGATCGCCAGGTCGGCGGAGCCCTCGCGCAGCACCTCCTCGACACCGGACAGCACCTCCTCGCGCAGGCGCACGCGGCAGCCCCGGCTCTGCGGCATGAAGGCGGAGAGGGTGCGCACGATGTTGGCGGTGGGGTAGGCGGCGTCCACCACCAGGCGCACTTCCGCTTCCCAGCCCTGTTCCATGTGGTGGGCCAGCTCCTCCAGCTGGCTGGCCTGCTTGACCAGCTGCCGCGAGCGGCGCAGCAGTACCTCGCCGGCATCGGTGAGCACCGCCTTGCGCCCGTCGATGCGCAGCAGCGGCGCGCCGAGCTGCTCCTGCATGCGCGCCACCGTGTAGCTCACGGAAGACTGCGAGCGGTGCAGCGCCTCGGCCGCCTGGGCGAAGCCGCCGTGGTCGACCACCGCCTGCAGGGTGCGCCATTGCTCCAGGGTCACACGGGGCGCTTTCATCGCCGCCTCCTCTTCTCTACTCTGGGCACCCTCGAAAAAGGAGAACGCCCGATGAAAAAATGCTGCCTCGTCCTGCTTGCGCTGATGCCACTGACCGCCGCCGCCTACCCGATCGAGATCGGCAAGAAGCTGAACGGTGCCGAAGTATCCGCCACCGGCCAGCAGGTGGACCGCAACATCGGCGCCGTGCTGCTCTACAACTACGGCACCATTCCCGCCAAGTGCTCGGCGGTGTTCCGCAACGGCCCGGAGGCGCCGCGCACCCGCAAGGCGGACGTCAAGGCCGGCGAAACCGCCAACCTCTCCGTCAGGTTCGCCCGCGACATCATCAAGCTGCGGGTGGACCTCACCTGCGAGCAGAGCCTAGAACCGGCTCGGCAATAAATCAACTTTGTCGATTATTTGAAGCGGATAATTGCGCTTTTTTATCTTATAGGCTGACCATAACCTGTGCTCCATCGACCCCCGACACTCGATGGAGATCAGCCTCATGTCCCGTATCCTCGTAATCGAAAGCAGCGCCCGCCAGGAAGGTTCCGTTTCCCGCCAGCTGACCGGCGACTTCATCGCCCAGTGGCGCAAGGCCCATCCGCAGGATGACGTGCAGGTCCGAGACCTGGCCGTCGAGCCGGTGCCGCACCTGGACGCCACCCTGCTCGGTGGCTGGATGAAGCCCGCCGAGCAGCAAAGCGACATCGAACGCGCCGCGGCCGCCCGTTCCAACCTGCTGACCGACGAGCTGCTGGCCGCCGACGTGCTGGTGCTGGCCGCGCCGATGTACAACTTCGCCATTCCCAGTACCCTGAAGTCCTGGCTCGACCACGTGCTGCGCGCCGGCGTCACCTTCAAGTACACCGAGACCGGCCCGCAGGGCCTGCTCACCGGCAAGCGCGCCTACGTGCTCACCGCCCGTGGCGGCATCTACGCTGGCAGCGGCCTGGATCACCAGGAACCCTACCTGCGCCAGGCGCTGGCCTTCATCGGCATCCACGATGTGCAGTTCATCCACGCCGAGGGCCTGAACATGGGCGCCGAATTCCAGGAGAAGGGAATTGCCAAGGCGCGCGAGCAGGTGGCCCAGGTCGCCTGACTTCCCTCGCAGCCTCTCGCCGGCCCGCACGCGCGGGCCGGTTTGCGTGCTCAGGCCCTGTCGGCCAGCGCGAGCTTCACGCCCAGCAGCGCCAGAACGCCGCCGACCCCGCGCTCCAGCCACAGGCCCAGGCCCCGGCCGATCCGCAGCCGCTGCCGGGCGAACACGGTGGAGAGCGCGAGGAAGTGGCACCAGAGCATGCCGTTGACGTTGAAGATCGCGCCCAACAGCAGGAAGGCCAGGGCCTTGTGCTCGGCGTCCGGGTGGATGAACTGCGGCACGAAGGCGAGGAAGAACAGCGCCACCTTGGGATTCAGGACGTTGGTCAGGAAGCCCTGGGCGAAGATCCGCCCGTGGGACAGCGGCGGCAGCGCATCGGCCACCGCGCCGTTGTCCCGGCGCCGGGTCAGCAGCATGCCGATGCCGATGTACAGCAGGTACGCGGCGCCGACCAGCTTGACCAGCATGAACGCGGTGGCCGAGGTGGCGAGCAGGGCGGACATGCCCAGCGCGGCGGCGACGATATGGACGCAGGTGCCCGCGCCGATGCCCAGCGCCGCCATCGAGCCGGCGCGCCATCCCTGGCTGGCGCTGCGGGCCATGACCAGCAGGGAGTCGGGACCGGGCGCCATATTCAGCAGCAGGCCGGAGACGATGAACAACGCGAGATCGTGGGTGCCGAGCATGGCCGGATGCCTGTGAGGGGGGAGCGATGGATTCTGCGTCGTTCCTGTACATCCGGTCAAAAGCCGTAGGGGCGGTGAATGCGGCGCCCGTCAAATTCTGCCGAACCTCATGATCGTCATGGATGACGTAGGTATCGCCGCACATAGGCGGGTTTTTCCGTATTTTCGGCGCTGCTATCGCACCGGGCACCCATTCGCCGCCAGTCCGGCCCCGCTTCGACGTGGCAGCGCTACGGCCCCCGGCTGTGGCACACTCTGCGTTTTGCAGCGTTGCGCGCCACTGCCTGGCCTCCGAATCGCCGCAGCCTGAATTCGCACCGTCGGTTCGCCGCGGGAGCAACCGTCAAGCCAGCCGCTTCGGGCGGCCACAGAAGAAGAGGAATGTCCCGTGCACAAAGCCGTAATCAGTGGCACTGGTCTGTATACCCCAGGCAACAGCATTTCCAACGAAGAGCTGGTGGCCTCCTTCAACGCCTACGTCCAGCTGTTCAACAGCGAGCATGCCGCGGCCATCGAGCGCGGCGAGGTGGAGGCGCTGAGCGAATCGAGCGTGGCCTTCATCGAGAAGGCTTCCGGCATCAAGAGCCGCTTCGTCATCGACAAGGACGGCATCCTCGATCCCCGGCGCATGGTGCCGCGCATCCCCGAGCGCTCCAACGAGGAGTGGGGCATCCTCTGCGAGATGGGCGTGGCAGCGGCGAAGCAGGCACTGGAGCGCGCCGGCCGCACCGTCACCGATATCGATGGCGTCATCGTCGCCTGCTCCAACCTGCAGCGCGCCTACCCGGCGGTCGCCATCGAAGTGCAGGCGGCCCTGGGCATCGAGGGCTGGGGCTACGACATGAACGTGGCCTGCTCCTCGGCCACCTTCGGCATCCAGGCGGCGGCCACCGCGATCCAGACCGGCCAGGCCCGCGCGGTACTGATGGTCAACCCGGAAATCTGCACCGGCCACCTCAACTTCCGCGACCGCGACAGCCACTTCATCTTCGGCGACGCCGCCACCGCGGTGATCATCGAGCGTGCCGACCAGGCTACCTCCGCGCACCAGTGGGACATCCTGGGCACCAAGCTGCTGACCCAGTTCTCCAACAACATCCGCAACAACTTCGGCTTCCTCAACCGCGCCGCGGAAGAGGGCATCGGCGCCCGCGACAAGCTGTTCGTGCAGGAAGGCCGCAAGGTGTTCCGCGACGTCTGCCCGATGGTCGCCGACCTGATCGCCGGGCACCTGGCCGAGCACCAGCTGAACGTCAGCGACGTGAAGCGCTTCTGGCTGCACCAGGCCAACCTCAACATGAACCTGCTGATCGCGCGCAAGCTGCTCGGCCGCGACGCCGAGCCGGACGAGGCGCCGGTGATCCTCGACAGCTACGCCAACACCAGTTCGGCTGGCTCCGTGATCGCCTTCCACAAGAATCAGGACGACCTGCCCTCCGGCACCGTGGGCGTGCTCAGCTCCTTCGGAGCGGGCTACTCCATCGGTAGCGTGATCCTGCGTCGGCACTGAGCCTTCGCCCGCCGGCGCCCGTCCTGGCGCGCCGGCCCTTCCGTTCTTCCTCGATGATTCTGGGCGCCTCGTGTTGCGAAGCGCCTTGCCGTGTCTCGCCGCTTATTACCTAAAGCGTTGAAAAGTTCCCGTGTCATCGAACTTTCATATAAAAGCAACTGCGCTGAAATAACCCCCCGCCAAGATTCCCCCCCAACGCAGGGCCGTTGCCCAGTGTTTTCCAAAAGACCAATAGGGGAATCCTTCGATGAAGCACTTCGCCGGTTTTGCCGCCAGCGCCCTGGCTCTGGCCATCTCCGCCCAGGCTTTCGCCGGCACCGTCACCACCGACGGCGCCGACCTCGTGATCAAGACCAAAGGAGGCCTGGAAGTAGGCACCACCGACAAGGAATTCAGCTTCAAGCTGGGTGGCCGCATCCAGGCCGACTACAGCCGCTTCGATGGCTTCTACACCAAGAACGGCGACACCGCCGACGCCGGCTACTTCCGCCGCGCCTTCATCGAGCTGGGCGGCGTGCTGTACAAGGACTGGGCCTACCAGATCAACTACGACCTGTCGCAGAACTCCGGCGGCGACAACCGCAAGGAAGACGGCTACTTCGACGAGGCCTCCCTGGCCTACAACGGCTTCGCGCCGCTGTCGATCAAGGTCGGCCGCTTCGACCCCGAGTTCGGTCTGGAGAAGGCCACCAGCTCCAAGTGGGTGACCGCCCAGGAGCGTACCGCCGCCTATGACCTGATCGACTGGACCAACGGCCACAATGGCGGCCTGGGCATCCAGCTGTCCGGCAGCGCCGCCGACTCCTTCTACGGTTCCGTGGGCGTGTTCTCCAAGGACGCCACCAACACCACCAAGGACGGCGACAGCACCACCCAGTTCAACCTGCGCGGCGTGTTCGCACCCCTGCACGAAGCCGGCAACGTTCTGCACTTCGGCGTGAACTTCGCTCAGCGCGACCTCTCCGACACCGCCTTCGACGGTCGCATCCGCAGCCGCCTGGGCATGCGTGGCGTCAGCACCGACGGCGGCCAGGATGCCGGCGACAACGGCAACCGCCTGACCCTGGGCGGCGCCGAGGTCACCCCGGCCGGCGCCTTCGGCGACGACACCGCCTGGGGCCTGGAAGCGGCCTGGGCCATGGGCCCGTTCTCCCTGCAGGGTGAATACGTGGCGCGTACCCTGGAAGCCGACTCCAACGGCTACGACGACATCGACGCCGAAGGCTACTACGTGCAGGCGGCCTACACCCTCACCGGCGAGGCCCGCAACTACAAGCTCGGCAAGTTCGACTCGGTCAAGCCGTCGAACAAGCAGATCGGCGCTTGGGAAATCTTCTACCGCTACGACCACCTGAGCGTCGACGACGACAACGGCAGCTTCGCCTCCCGTGACGACGTCGAAGGCAAGGTGCACAACCTCGGCCTGAACTGGTACGCCAACGAGTCCGTGAAGATCAGCGGCGCCTACGTCAAGGCCAAGGTGGACAACGCCACCAACAGCAATGGCGACGACGATGGCGACGGCTTCGTGGTTCGCGCCCAGTACGTGTTCTAACAACAGCCAGCTCCAACTCGCTCCTTTCCTGGCCCCGCATCGCGGGGCCTTTTTTATGGCTGTGTCCACGTTAGATGTTGTAGTGCCTGAGCCCTTCTGGATCCCCGCCTGCGCGGGGATGACGAGGTAGGGGGTGGAGTTTCTTCCGAAACCGTCATTCCCGCGCAGGCGGGAACCCAGGGACAGGCAGCTGCAGCGCTCAGATAGAGGGGCCTGACCGCGCAACACGTCGGGGGGCATAGCTTTTATTGCTATCTCCTCGCTACCTGCTGTTGTACCGCTCCTGCTTTGCAGGCACGGCCGGGCGGCGAACCGCTTCAGCCGCGGATTTCGCGGATGAATCCGCTCCTACAGGGCGTGTAAACGGGGGCATAGCGCGCTTGTAGGGTGCGCCGTGCGCACCAGCGATCCCGCGCAGGGCCCCGGTGCGCACGGCGCACCCTACAGGTCTGGCCGAGCATCTCCACGACCCACCGCCGGCTGCTAGCCTTTCGTGAGCCGCGGATGGGGTCGCGCGCCCGGAGGAAACATGGTGTACGTGCAGAGGGATGCTGAGGGACGGTTGCTGCGGGTCGAGCACGAGCCGTTCGAGGGTATGACCGAGACGCTGGCGGTCGAGAGCGAGGAGCTGCACCGCTGGCTGGCGGCGCGCGAGGAGGTCAAGGCGCGGCTGGCCAGCCTCAAGGAATCCGACCTTGAGCTGGTGCGGGTACTGGAGGACGTGGTCGGCGTGCTGGTGGGCAAGGGCCTGATCCGCTACACCGACCTGCCCGAGGCGGCGCGGCGCAAGCTCGACCGGCGGGCGGTGACCCGGGCCGAGATCGAGGGGCTGGGCGGCCTGCTGGGCGACGACGACCACCCCTTGATCTGACGCGGCGCCCTCAGCCCTGCCAAGGCGCGGGCGCGCCGACCAGCCGGCCCATGGCGCCATGGATGCCGAGCTCCCTGAGTACCTCCAGCTCGCCTTCGCTCTCCACCATCTCGGCTATCAGCGGCAGGTCGATGCTGTTGGTGGCGCGGAATATCGCTTCGATGAACACGCGCTTGTCGTCTTCCCGGTCGATGGCGCGGATGTAGCTGCCGTCGATCTTCAGGTAGGCGAGGCCCATGTGGGTCAGGTTGCCGATCAGGCTGAAGCGTCCGCCGAAGTGCTGCAGCCCCAGCTGGTAGCCGGCCTCGCGCACCCGCTGGCTGAGCCGCTCCAGTTCCGCCGGCGGCGGCAGGAAGCGTTCGTCCAGCTCCAGGGTCATCAGTTCGCCCTGGCGGGGATGCTGGTGGAGCAGTGCCAGCAGTTTCTCCAGGCTGGCGGCGTCGCGCAGGGTGGCGGCGGACAGGCTGAGGGCCAGCGGCTGCGGGTGCCGGGCCAGGTGCGCCAGGCTGTGTTCGAGCATCGCCAGGTCGAGGCGGGTGGCCCAGCCCAGGCGTTCGATCCAGGGCAGGAAGCGGCCGGCGGCCACCGCCTCGCCGCTGGGGTCGAGCAGGCGCGCCAGCACCTTGCGGTGCAGCACCCGCGCGGTGTCTGCGCAGGCCACCACCGGCTGGAAGTACAGCTGGAGCATGCTCCGGCTCAGGGCCTCGTCGATCCACAGCCGCCATTCATGCTCGCCCTGGCCGACGCTCGCGTCGAAGTCGTCCAGGCGTTCCCAGGCCCGCTCGCCATCGCTCTGCGCCTGGGCCAGGGCCTGGTCGGCGCGGCCGATCACGCTGGCCATCGTCTCGCCGGGGCGGAACGCGGCGATGCCCAGGTGGGCCACTGGAGTGCGGTCGCTGGCGCCGGTCTGGCGCAGGTTCTCCAGGCTGTCCATCAGTTCCTGGGCGAGACGGTCGGCGTCCTCGGCCGCCAGCCCCGGGGCGAGCAGGGTGAATTCGCCGCCGCGGTTGCGCGAGGCCAGCCAGTCCGGCGCGCCGCGCTGTTCCAGCAGACGTTTCAGCAGTTCGCCGATGCTGTGGATCAGCGCGTCGCTGCGCTGGCCGCCGAGGCGCTGGTTGAGGCCGCCTAAGTCGTTGAGGCGCAGGAACATGAGGTAGCCGGCGGCGTTCTGCTCGGTCACCGCCAGTTGGTTGGCCAGCTTGATCTCGAACAGGCGGCGGTTGGCCAGGCCGGTGAGGCTGTCCTGATAGGCTTCCTCGCGCAGTTTCTCGCTGCGCGCGGCCTCCTCGGCGAACAGCTGCTTGAGCTTCTCCACCATCTGGTTCATCGCCATCACCACGCGCTTGAGTTCGGGCGTGCGCGGCACCTGGGGCAGGGTGAAGAACTCGCGCCGGCTGATGGCCTGGGCCTGCTGCACCATGGTGTCCAGCGGGCGCAGCTGGGTGCGCAGCAGCCAGCCGCCGAGGATGGCGCTGACCACGCCGCACAGCAGCAGCCACAGAAGGCTGCCGATGGCGCCGTCCCACAGCTTGGCCAGGGCGAACTGCGGATGGCTGAGCACCTCGACCCGCGCCGCCTGCTCCCAGCCACGCATGATCAGCGCGTCGCCGCCTTCCGGCTGCAGGTCGACCAGCTCGACGAACCATGCTGGCACCCGGTCCGAGGTGGTGTCGGTGCTGCGCTCGACCAGCACTTCGCCGTCGGCGATGCGCACCACGCGGATGGTGGCGAAGTAGCCGCTGTCGAAGATCGAGCTGACCATCAGCTCGATCATCGCCGGGTCGTCGACGTGGGGTGTCATCGACAGGCCCAGCGCCGTGGCGGCGTCCTGGGCGTGGGAGCGCAACTGGCTCAGGAGCTGTTCGCGGGAGGTCTCGACGCTGGCGACGAAGCTGCCGGCGAAGGCCACCACGAGGAACAGGCAGATGGCGAGAAACAACTGTTTCAACAGGGACATAGGCGCTCCTAACCTTCTCCGATGTCGAAGCCTTCGGCTCGCATCTTGTTCAGCAGATCCTGCCAGCGCGACAGTTTCTTGGTATCGCTCTTGCGCCCGGCCTGGCCGGGCAGGTAGAGGCCTTCGGCGTTGAAGGCGTAGACCGGCAGCAGGTCCTGGCGCTGGGACGCCGGGCGGATTTCTCCGATCAGGTTGTCCAGCACCAGCGGGTCGGCGGTGGGGCTGGCGTAGTAGGTGAGCACCATGTGCGCCTGGTTCTGGCGCAGCGCCTTGACGTAGGTGATGCGCAGCCGCTCGCTGGGCACGCCCAGCCGGCGCAGGGTGAAGTACTTGGCGATGGAGTAGTCCTCGCAGTCGCCGGCGCCCTTGACCAGCGCCTCCACCGGGGTGGCCCAGTAGTCGTTCAGGCGCCAGACGGCGACGTCGTCGGCGAAGCGCAGCTGGCGGTTGAAGAAGCGGTTCACCACGGTCAGTTTTTCCCGTTCGGGCAGCTGCTCGCTGGCGCGGATCAGTTCGTCCCAGGCCTCGATGCGCGCCTTGGCGAGGCCCAGTTCGCCATAGCGCTGTTCGGCGTTGTGCAGGACCAGGCCGAAGTCCCAGCCGGCCCGCGCCACCACGGACAGCAGCAGGCAGAGCAGGGCGCCGAGCAGCAGCCGGCCCGCCGGCAGGCGCGTGGCTCGTCCCTGAGTGCTGGGCCGCAGCGGCATGAAGGTGGTCTCCGCGGGGGATGGAGGAAGTCTAGGCGGCGCCGCGGCGATGCGTCACTCGCGATTGGGCAGGGTCTTCTGGCGCAGGATGTAGAGCGTCACCAGCACCGCGCTGGTGAGCATGAACGCGCGCGCCCAGAACATTGGCACCAGGTAGCAGGACAGGCTGATGCTCAGCCACATCAGGCCGATGGCGTAGACCTTGCCCTTGAGCGGGATGCCGTTGCCTTCCAGGTAGTCGCGGATCCAGGGACCGAGCCTGGGGTGTTCGACCAGCCACAGGTAGAAGCGGCGCGAGCTGCGCACGAAGCAGGCGGCGGCCAGCAGCAGGAAGGGCGTGGTCGGCAGCACGGGGACGAAGATGCCGATCACCCCCAGCGCCACGCTCAGCCAGCCGACCGTCAGCAGCGCGTAGCGCACGGCGCGGTGGCGGCTCTGGGGAATGTCGGCGTGGGCCATCAGCCGGCGCTCCCGACGGGCGAGGAGCGGGCCGCTCTCGACGACGCACGACCGGAGGCGGGCACGTCGCGTGGGGAATCAGTGGTGGCGGGGCTTGAGCAGGGCCGGCTTCTCTTCCGGCGCGTGGCAGAGCAGGAACAGGGCGGTGAGCAGCTCGGGAATCTGGTCGACCATGCTGTCCACCAGTTGGCGATCGCGGGCGATCTCGGCGAACTCGGGCTGCTCGTCGAACAGGCCGGAGGCGACCATGATCGGCAGCAGCAGCTCGCTGACCTCGTCCTCCGAGTCCTCGAACCACACGGCCTCGCGCAGGAACACGCCTTCCATGAAGCCGATGCACCAGCCGCGCAGGTCGGAGTCGTCCGGGTCCTGGCCGAGGTCGATGTCGCAGGGGATTTCCGGCTCGTCGTCGCTGGCCAGCTGGCGTGCGATGTGGGCCTTGAGCAGTTGCAGGGTGGTTTCGATTTCCTCGCGTTCGGCCTCGCTGCGGTAGTGCGGCGGCTCGGCGAACAGGGCGTCGATCCATTCGCGCTCCGGCACCTGCTCGGGGCAGATGGAGAGGGCGGTCAGGTAGCCGTGGGTGGCCAGGTAGTCCAACGCTTCCTCGTGCAGGTCATCGGCGTCGAGGAAGGCTTGCAGGCGGGACAATTGCTCGGCGAAGGACATCGTGGAACTACCTTGAATGAGTGAACACGGGGATTCTAGCCGCCCGGGCCCGCAAAAGCACGGCCGACGGGCGATGGCCTGCCGCGGCCGGCGGTCGCGTATACTGCCCGACCGCTTCTTCAGTCCGGATGATCCCGCCACCCATGTCCGCCGCCCTTCGCATCCTCAAAGACGTTTTCGGCTACGACGCCTTCCGCGGCAACCAGGCGGCGATCATCGAGCGTGTGGCCGGCGGCGGCGATGCCTTGGTGCTGATGCCCACCGGCGGTGGCAAGTCGCTGTGCTACCAGGTGCCGGGCCTGTTGCGCGAGGGACTGGCGGTGATCGTCTCGCCACTGATCGCGCTGATGGAGGACCAGGTCGCCACCCTCGACGAGCTGGGCGTGGCGGCCGTGGCGCTGAATTCCACCCTGAGCAACGACGAGCAGCGCGACATCGCCGACCGCGTCCGCCGCGGCGAGATCAAGTTCCTCTACCTGGCGCCCGAGCGCCTGGTGCAGCCGCGCATGCTGGACTTCCTGCAGCGCCTGCCCCAGGTGGCCCTGTTCGCCATCGACGAGGCCCACTGCGTGTCCCAGTGGGGCCACGACTTCCGCCCGGAATACCTGCAACTGGGCCAGTTGGCCGAGCTGTTCCCCGGCGTGCCGCGCATTGCCCTGACCGCCACGGCGGACATGCGCACCCGCGAGGAGATCGCCCAGCGCCTGCACCTGGAGCAGGCCGAGCGCTTCCTCTCCAGCTTCGACCGGCCGAACATCTTCTATCGCATCCAGCCCAAGGATCAGCCACGCAAGCAGCTGCTAGCCTTCCTCGCCGTGCGCAAGGGCGACGCCGGCATCGTCTACTGCCTGTCGCGTAAGAAGGTCGAGGAGGTGGCCGACTTCCTCAGCGCCCAGGGCTACCCGGCGCTGCCGTACCACGCCGGCCTGGCCAACGACCTGCGCGCCTACCACCAGAAGCGCTTCCTCAACGAGGAAGGGCTGATCATGGTGGCGACCATCGCCTTCGGCATGGGCATCGACAAGCCCAACGTGCGCTTCGTCTGCCACATGGACCTGCCCAAGTCGCTGGAGGCCTACTACCAGGAAACCGGCCGCGCCGGCCGCGACGGCCTGCCGGCGGACGCCTGGATGGCCTACGGCCTGCAGGACGTGATCTTCCTCAAGCAGATGCTCAGCAACTCCGAGGGCGACGAGCGCCACAAGCGTATCGAGCAGCACAAGCTGGACGCCATGCTCGCCCTCTGCGAGGAGACCCGCTGCCGCCGCCAGGCGCTGCTGGCCTACTTCGACGAGGTGCTGGAGAAACCCTGCGGCCACTGCGACACCTGCGTCGACAACGTGCAGACCTGGGACGCCACCGAGCCGGCGCGCCAGGCGCTGTCGGCGATCTACCGCAGCGGCCAGCGCTACGGCGTCGGCCACCTGGTGGACATCCTCCTGGGCCGCGAGAACGACAAGATCCGCGCCTCCGGCCACCAGCACCTGGCGGTGTTCGGCATCGGCAAGGCGCTGTCCGAGGCGGAATGGCGCACCCTGTTCCGCCAGTTGGTGGCGCGCGGTCTGGCCGACGTCGACCTGGACGGCTACGGCGGCCTGCGCCTGAGCGACACTTGCCGGCCGCTGCTGCGCGGCGAGATGACGCTGGAGCTGCGCCGCGACCTCAAGCCGCAGCAGGCGGCCAAGGCCAGCGGCAGCAGCGCCAGCCAGCTGGTGCGGGGCGAGGAGCGCGAGCAGTGGGAAGCCCTGCGCGCCCTGCGGCGCAAGCTGGCCGAGGAGCACAGCGTGCCGCCCTACGTCATCTTCCCCGACTCGACCCTGTTGGAGATGCTGCGCAGCCAGCCGCGCAACCTCAGCGAGATGGCGCGGGTCAGCGGCGTCGGCGCGCGCAAGCTGGAGCGCTACGGCGAGGCCTTCCTCGAAGTGCTCAACGGCGGCGCGGGCGAAGCGCCGAAGGTGGTGACGGACCTGCGCCACGAACTGGTCAGCCTGGCCCTTGCCGGCATGACTCCGGCGCAGATCGCCAGCCAGCTGAACTGTGGCGAGAAAAGCGTGTACAACATGCTGGCCGAGGCCATCGGCCGCCAGCAGCTGTCCCTGGAGCAGGCGCTGGACCTGCCGGAGGAGCTGCTCGGCGAGATTCAGGACGCCTTCCTCGACGGCGAGGGCCAGCTGCCGCCGGTGGCGGCGGTGGTCGAGCAGTTTGCCGGCCAAGTGCCAGAGGGCGTGCTGCACTGCGTGCGGGCGGCATTGCAGAGCGAGTTCGAACTCTGAGGTCGCGGCGGTAACGATTCTTTACGCCAAACCTTTGGCGACAAACTTGTGACGTGCTTCTCAAAACGCTAGGGTGAGCCCCAGCGATAGATTGCGAGGTTCGAAGATCTAGTGCCGCTGCATCCCGACTGGCTGGCCAACGTTCGGCCCAATCCCTACTCCGACCAACTGACCCGCGGCTATCGCCTGCTGCGTTTCGCCCCCGCCCTGGAGCGCGAGTACCGCGCCTACATGCTGCGCGACAGCCGCGAGCTGAAGCGCGTCGCGGTTGTGTTCGCGATGCTGGTGTGGCTGGCCTTCGTCGGGGTCGACATCTGGATGATCGAAGGCCCGCTGCTGCTCGTGCTGCTGTCCATCCGCGCCAGCGTGGCGCTGCTGTTGCTGGTCTGCGGCCGACTGATCCTCGGCTGGCGCCACCCGCACCTGGCGACGCCGCTGAGCATCGCCTGCATCGGCGCCATGGGCCTGGGCGCCGCCGCCATTATCGCCCTCGGCCACGGCCAGGACCCGTTCTTCCCCTACGAGGGGTTGCTGCTGGTGTGCATCGCCGCCTACTTCCTGGTTGGCCTGCGCCTGGTAGAGGCGGCCGTCACCTCCTTCGTGGTGCTGCTGGCCTACGGCCTGTTCGAGTGGCTGGGCGGCCTGACGCCGGAGCGCCTGTTCAACAACCTGCTGTTCCTGCTGGTCGGCAACCTGATCGGCGCGGTGGGCTGCTACCTGCTGGAGCTGAAATCCCGCGAGCACTTCCTGATCAGCGGCCTGCTGCGGGTGCAGGCCGACCAGGACGGCCTCACCGGGCTGCACAACCGGCGCAGCTTCAACCGCGAGATGGGCCGGCTCTGGCGCCAGGCCCAGCGCGACGGCCGGCCGCTGGCGCTGCTGCTGTGCGACGTCGATCACTTCAAGGCGTTCAACGACCGCTACGGGCACCAGGCGGGCGACCGTGCCCTGCAGCAGGTCGGCGAGACGCTGCTAC
Organism: Pseudomonas sp. GD03875; assembly: GCF_029840585.1. Lineage (NCBI taxonomy): Bacteria > Pseudomonadati > Pseudomonadota > Gammaproteobacteria > Pseudomonadales > Pseudomonadaceae > Pseudomonas > Pseudomonas sp. GD03875. The sequence continues at coordinate 70,469 of NZ_JAOCCV010000017.1, forward strand.
GCGCCGCCCGGCGCCCGCTGGACATGGCGGCCCGGCTCGGCGGCGAGGAGTTCGCGGTGCTGCTCTACGACATCACCCCGGCCGAGGCCCGGCAGCGCGCCGAGGCGCTGCGCCAGAGCCTGCAGGACTGTGCCATCGAGCATGCCGGCTCGCAGACCGCCGCCGTGCTGACCATGTCGGTCGGCCTGTGCTGCCAGGAGCCCTCGCCGGCCATGGCCATGGACGGCATGTTCGAGCATGCCGACCGCGCCCTGTACGAGGCCAAGGCCTTCGGCCGCAACCAGGTGGTGACCTGAGGCGTCCGTCGTCCTGGCGCGAACGGACCCTCCCGCGCCGCCGGCCGGCTGCTAGCATCCGGGCTTTCCCTCGCCGGCAGCGACCATGGACCGACTGATACAGGCCAACGGCCAACCCCACTACGGCATTTTCCCGGCGGCCCCGGGCGAGGTGAACTGGCGCGACTTCGACTTCCGCTCGCCGATGGGCCGGCGCCTGGGCGCGCTGGCCAAGTGGCGGCGCTTCCACCAGTTCCAGTACTTCGGCCTGGTCAGCGGCGAGCTGATCGGCGGCTGCGCCCTGGCCGACATCAGCCTGCTCACCGCCGGTTTCGTCTACCTGTTCCACCCGGCCAGCGGGCGCATGATCGAGCGCCAGTTCAAGCGCCCGCTGGGTCACGGCACCAAGTTCTCCCAGCAGCCCAACGAGGGCGTGTGCGAGTTGCGCAGTGGCGCCAACCTGCTGCGCCTGGACAACAGCGGCGCCGACAAGCACCTGCTGGTGGAACTGGACGACGGCACCCGCATCGAGGCGAGCTTCTCCGAGCAGCGCTTCCAGCCCATGTGCCTCTGCACGCCGACGGCGGTCAACGGCTGGGTCTACGCGCAGAAGGTCGCCGGCGTGCGCTGCCGCGGCAGCGTGCACAGCGAGCTGGGTGACTTCGACCTGCAGGCGCTCGACGCCTTCGCCCACCACGACTGGTCGGCCGGCTACATGCGCCCGGAGACCTTCTGGAACTGGGCCTGCCTGTCCGGCGAGGTGGCCGGCACGCGGGTCGGGCTGAACCTGTCCTGCGGGGTCAACGAGACCAGCTTCAGCGAGAACTGTTACTGGCTGGACGGCGCGCTGCATCTAGTCGGCGGCGTGCGCTTCGAATTCGACCGGGACGACCCGCTGCAGCCCTGGCGCATCGTCTCCGGCGACGGCCAGGTGGAGCTGACCTTCCGTGGCCACGGTCTGCACCGCGAGCGGCTGAACCTGGGCCTGCTGGCGAGCAACTTCAAGCAGGTGTTCGGCTGCTTCCAGGGCACTTTGCGCCCGCCGGGGAGGGCACCGCTGGTGATCGACAACCTGTGGGGGTTCGTCGAGGATCAGTATGTCAAATGGTGACAGCGGGGTTGGCGAAGGCCGTCGTCGGGGTTATGGTTAGTTGACTAATAATTAGATTTTTCTGCTGTCCACGGGGAGTGGGCGGTGGCAAGACCCGATGAGAGTCTTCTATGCATAGTTTCGCGCACCACAGTTTCGGCATGCAGCTGGCCCAGCTTTCCCGCGCCTGGCGCGCCGAGCTGGACCGCCGTCTCTCCGGCCTCGGCCTGTCCCAGGCGCGCTGGCTGGTCCTTCTCCACCTGGCCCTGCTCAAGGAAGCGCCGACCCAGCGCGAACTGGCGCAGACCGTGGGCGTCGAGGGTCCGACCCTGGCCCGGCTGCTCGACGGCCTTGAAGCTCAGGAGCTGGTAAGACGCATCGCCGTACCCGAGGATCGCCGCGCCAAGAAGGTGGTGCTGACGGACAAGGCCCGCCCGCTGATCGAGCAGATCGAGAGCATCGCCCTGCAACTGCGCCGCGAGCTGTTCGCCGGCGTCAGCGAGGAAGAACAGCGCCTGTGCCAGATCGTCCATGCGCGCATCCTGGGCAATCTGGAAAAGGGCTGAGCGAACCCGCCCGCGCGTGGCGCGGGTCAGTCAGGCGTCGCGCAGCAGGTCGTGGGCATCCAGCAGGCGGTAGGCGATTTCCGGGGCGTTCTCCAGGCCCCGGCGAATGGCGGCCGGGATCGACTGGCGCGTCTTGCGGCACAACCCCGGCAGCGAATCGATGTGGATGGCGATGCCGCGCATGCTGCGCACCTCGTTGAAGCCGGGGGCGACATGCACGCGGATACCCAGCTGCTCGTGCATCCTGCGCTGCAGCTGTTCGAGGTCGTTCAGGTCGCGCAGGTTCTGCAGCCGGTCCAGCAGCTTCCTCTCCTCCTGACGGGTGAGCAGCAGGATGCGCAGGTCGGCGCCGGCGCTTTCCAGCAGGTCGTCGCGCCCGCAGTCGCAGGCGCCCGGCGGGCAGGGTTGGCGGAGCGAAGGTGGCGTGGTGGGCATGGGTGCCGATCATAGCCATCCCGACCCGCCGTTGTGCAGCGCTTCATCGGAAGAACGCGAAAAGCCCCGCACCTGCGGTAGTGCTTGTTCACATACGGAATGATCGAACGCGACCAGCTGTTGGCGAGCCCAGCCCTGTAGGAGCGGACTTGTCCGCGAAGCTTTGCTGTCAGCCCCGTTCGCGGACAAGTCCGCTCCCACAGGGGCGATCATCAGTGAACTGCACTACCGCAGGTGCGGGGCTTTTCGTGTACCCGGGCTTACAGGCGCGGGTAGTCGATGTAGCCGACCGGCCCCGGGGCGTAGAACAGTTCCGGACGGGCCTCGTTGAGCGGGGCGTCCTTGGCCAGGCGCTCGACCAGGTCCGGGTTGGCGATGTAGGGCACGCCGAAGGCCACGGCATCGGCCTTGCCGTCGGCCAGCCAGGCATTGGCCTGGGCCTTGGTGAAGCGCTCGTTGGCGATCACCAGGCCGCCGAACTGTTCCTTGATGAAGGGCGTCAGGCTGTCGTCACCTTCCCTCTCGCGGGTGCAGATGAAGGCCACACCACGCTTGCCCAGTTCGCGGGCCACGTAGCCGAAGGTCTCGCGCGGGTTGGCATCGCCCATGTCGTGGCTGTCGCGGCGCGGCGCCAGGTGTACGCCGACGCGGTCCGCGCCCCACACCTCGATGGCCGCGTCGGTGACTTCCAGCAGCAGGCGCGCGCGGTTCTCGATGGAGCCGCCGTAGCGGTCGCTGCGCTGGTTGGTGCTGCTCTGCAGGAACTGGTCGAGCAAGTAGCCGTTGGCGCCGTGGATTTCCACACCGTCGAAGCCGGCGGCCTTGGCGTTCTCGGCACCCTGGCGGTAGGCCTCGACGATGTCGGCGAGTTCCTCGGTCTCCAGGGCGCGCGGGGTGTCGTACTCCTTGATCGGGCGGACCAGGCTGACATGCCCGGCCGGCTTGATCGCGCTCGGCGCCACCGGCTGCTCGCCATCCAGATACAGCGGGTCGGAGATGCGGCCGACGTGCCACAGCTGGAGGAAGATGCGGCCGCCGTTGGCATGCACGGCGCGGGTGACCTCGAGCCAGCCGCGCACCTGTTCCTCGGACCAGATGCCGGGGGTGTCCGGGTAGCCCACGCCCATCGGCGTCACCGAGGTAGCCTCGCTGAGGATCAGGCCGGCCGAGGCGCGCTGCACGTAGTACTCGGCCATCAGCGCGTTGGGCACGCGGCCCTCGTCGGCGCGGCAGCGGGTCAGCGGGGCCATGATGATGCGGTTGGGCAGCTCCAGGCTGCCGATCTTGATGGGGTCGAACAGGGTGGTCATGGTGCAGCCTCCAGTGGGTCAGTCGAGCACGGCTTCGGCACGGCCTTCGCCGTTGCCGAGGGAAAAGGTGAGGAGGGCGGCGATCAGCCCCAACACGGCCAGGACGCCGGCGGCCAGCGGCACGCTGGTCAGCCCCAGGCCCTGGCTGATGACCAGGCCGCCGATCCAGGCGCCGAGGGCGTTGCCCAGGTTGAAGGCGCCGATGTTGAGGGTGGAGACCAGGTTGGGCGCGGCCTGGCCGAAGTTCATCACGTTGATCTGCAGGGCGGGCACGGCGGCGAAGGCGGCCATGGCCCAGAGCAGCAGGTTGATCTCCAGCGGCACCAGCAGCGGGCCGGTCCAGCTCACCAGCGAGGAGAAGACCGCCAGGGTGAGCAGGATGCCGGCCAGGGCCCTGGACAGGTTCCAGTCGGCCAGGCGGCCGCCGAGGACATTGCCCAGGGTCAGGCCCACGCCGATCAGCAGCAGGGTCCAGGTGATGCCGCGCGGCGACACGCCGGTGACCTCGCCGAGTAGCGGCGCGATATAGGTGAACAGGGCGAACACGGCGGCGGAGAACAGCACGGTGGTCGACAGCGCCAGCCACAGCCCGGCGCCGCGCATGGCCGCCAGCTCGCCGCGCAGGTCGGCCGGCTGCTGGTCGCGGCTGCTCGGCAGGATGCGCCACAGGCCGATGAAGGCGAGGATGCCGATGGCGGTGACCGCCCAGAAGGTGGAGCGCCAGCCCGCGTACTGGCCGAGGGCGGTGCCCAGCGGTACGCCGAGCACGTTGGCCAGCGTCAGGCCGGTGAACATCAGGGCCACGGCCGAAGCCCTGCGGTTCTCCGGCACCAGGCTGGCGGCGACCACCGAGCCGATGCCGAAGAAGGCGCCGTGGCAGAGGGCGGTGACCACCCGCGCGACCATCAGCAGCTCGTAGTCGGCGGCGGTGGCGCAGAGCAGGTTGCCCAGCACGAAGATGCCCATCAGCGCCAGCAGGGCCAGCTTGCGCGGCCAGTTGGCGGTGACCAGGGCCATGAAGGGCGCGCCGAGGGCCACGCCGAGGGCATAGCCAGTGACCAGCCAGCCGGCGCCGGGAATGGACACGCCGAGGTCGCTGGCGACTTCGGGCAGCAGGCCCATGATGACGAATTCCGTGGTGCCGATGGCGAACGCGGACAGCGCGAGGACGAGAAGCGGTAACGGCATCATGGGGCCGGCTCCTGCAGAAAGCGGATGAATGTGTTTGGTCCCGCCCGCGGCGGTACCGTTCAGAGTTGTGCGTCGAGGTCTTTGAGGAAGGCCTGGATGACCTCCTCGTTACGCTTGAAGAAACTCCACTGGCCGACCTTGCGGCTGGTCACCAGCCCGGCACGCTGCAGGGTCGCCAGGTGCGCCGAGACGCTCGACTGGGACAGCCCGCAACGCTCGAACTTGCCGGCGCAGACACCAAGCTCCAGCGGATGCTCCTGGTCGGCGAAGTGCTTTTCCGGCTCCTTCAGCCACTGCAGGATCTCGCGCCGGACCGGATGGGCCAGGGCCTTGATGATTTCGTCGATGTCGAGTGGGGTGCTCATGGCGGTGCTTGTCGCATATCGGATTGAGGCGAACTTTATATCGGGATTTACCGATATTCAGATCGTTTGTGCCGATACCGACTATCACCGGGGCTGATGCAGGGCGCGGCCGCTACGGCAGGATCGTCCGCAGGTAGCCTTCGCGGCTGAACCCTTCGAGCAGGAAATGCCGCGCCTCCAGCTCGGCCGTCGGCGTCGGCAAGGCCAGCAGTCGCTGCCGCCTAGCCTCGGCGTCCGGCCCCTGGGCCATCAGGTCGGCGACGACGCAGTTCAGGTCCGCCTCGCACTCGGCTTCCGTCCGGGCCAGCTGTGCCGCTACCCGGGCGTAGCAGTCACGGGCGAGTGCCTCGGCCTGACCTAGCCGCTCCCTGAGCAGGCATTGCAGGAAGCGGTATTCGGCATGGTCGGGGGCTTGCACCAGGGCGGCATCGATCTCGGCCAGGGCCTCGGAGTACTGCTGTTGCTGGATATGCGCGCTGGCGCGCGACGCCCGTTCGGTGTGCTGCGGTGATGGTGCGACGACCGGGGTGTCCCTGGTCGGCTGCCACACGGCGTACAGCGTGCCGGCCAGTACCAGCAGGAGAAGGAGGGAGGCGAGGTATTTCATGGTCCGACTTCGAGGAGCAGGGGGATGGTCACAGACGCGCAGTAGAGCCGCAGCCCTGCCTGGGCGTCCAGATGCTTCATCGGAGATGGGAAACGGCGTCACATTGGCGTGGTGGGCAGAACTGCACCGTATCGGGGATTCGATTCCCACGGACGCCTAATGAGAGGAACTTTCGGTCAGCCATTCGGGAATGTCCCGCATGCCATGCAGGACGCGCCATACGTCGATGTGGTCGTCGCGCTCGACATAGAACACCAGATGGGGATAGCGCTTCAACGGCCAGCAGAGCAGTCCCGGCAGCTCCAGCTCATGAGCGTAGCGGCCGATACCCGAGGCGGGGTGACGGGTATAGGCCTGTTCCAGGGCGTCGATGAAGCCGAGCGCGGCCTGTTGCTCAAGGTGGTAGACGATGGCGCCTTCGACATCCTGGTTGGCCAGGGCACGCGGGATGGCGGGCTTTGCCTTCATCCCCGAGCCTTGCGGGCCTTGGAGCGCAGGGATTCGAAGTAGTCGCCATCTGCGGGCGCTGCGGGAGCGGATTCGGCGCCTGCCAGCAGCAGGCCTCGCAGGTGCTGCCGGTCCTGGTCCTTGTGGATCAGCTCGTGCACGTATTCGCTGCTGGTGCTGTAGTCGCGCAGGCTGACCTGATCGTCGACGAAGGCTTTGAGAGCGTCGGGCAGGGAGATGTTCATGGTGCTCATGGCGGTGCCTGGCGATGGCAAAATTTGCCAGAAAGTAAACGCCTCCGACCCGATCCCGCCAGTGCCGAGAAACCTCTGGACGGCTGGCTGCGAGCGAGGCCGCTTCAGGCCGCCACCCGCCCGCGCTCTTCCTGCTCGCCGAACAACGCCGCTTGCACCGCCCGCTGGGCTTGGCGTGCCAGGGCGTTGCGTTCCTGGCCGGCGCTGGGGATGGGGGCGAGCAGCTGGATCTGCACCCGGGCGCGGTCGCTGGCGAACAGGCGCAGCAGGTGCGAGGGCAGGTCGTCGTCGCCGATGAAGGGGGCGACGAGGTCGGGTTCGCCGTCGCGCAGGTAGCGGATCGCCACCGGCTGCAGCGGCACGCCGGCCTCGATGGCGCCGGTCAGCAGGCGGCCGTGGAAGGTGCGGACCTGCAGGCCGTCGGTGGTGGTGCCCTCGGGGAAGATCAGCAGCTGGCGCCCGGCGCCGAGGTGGCGGTGCAGCTGGCGCGCGAGCAGCGCGCTGTCGCCCGAACCGCGGCGGATGAACAGGGTGCCGGCCTTGTGCGCCAGCCAGCCGGCCAGCGGCCAGGTGCGCACTTCGGCCTTGGACAGGAAGGAGATCGGCAGCAGCTGGCCGAGCAGGGGGATGTCGGTCCAGGACACGTGGTTGCCGACCCACAGGTGCGGGCCGTGCGGCAGCTCGCCCTGCACCTCGACTTCGAACGGCAGGGTACCGCTCAGGCGACGCAGGAACCAAGCGGTGAGGCGCTGACGCAGCCCCATCAGGTCTCCGCGCCACAGGCGCTCGACCAGCGTCACGCCGCAGGCCAGCGCCAGGCCCAGGAGCAGCACGGCGGCCAGCCGTGCCAGGCGCAGCCACAGGCGCGCGCGCTTCACACCGCGGCCTTGAAATGGCGGGCGTAGCGCGGGCAGAGTTCGTCGCGCTTGAGCAGGATGAACACGTCGGCCACCTGGAAGTCCCGGTCCCAGCACGGCTCGCCGCACACCTTGGCGCCCAGGCGCATGTAGGCCTTGAGCAGCGGCGGCATCTCGGCGATGACGTTGCCGGGCAGGTCCATGGCCGGCAGCGGATTGTGCGGTTCGGCGCGCAGGTGCTCGGTGCACAGGTGGCGCTCGCGCAGGCGTTGCATGATCGCCTGGGCCTGGATGCCGCCGTCGTGCATGGGGATGCTGGCGCAGCCCATCAGGTAGCGGTAGCCGCCCTCGTTGAGCACTTCGGCCAGCTCGCTCCACAACACGGCGATGGTGCCGCCGTTGCGGTAGGCCGGGGCCACGCAGGTGCGGCCGATCTCCAGCACTGGGCCTTCGAGGTGGGCCAGGCCGTGCAGGCTGAATTCCTCCTCGCTGTAGAAGCGGCCGAGGCGGGTGGCGGCCGGGCGGTCGAGCAGGCGGGTGGTGGCCACCAGCGCGCCGCTGTTGAGGTCGCGCACGCCGATGTGGCTGCAGTGCGGATCGAAGTCATCCATGTCCAGGCCCAGCTCGGCGCCGTTCAGCTTGGCGTCGAATTCGCTGCTGAACACGGCGTAGCGCAGGGCCTGGGCCTCGCGCAGCGCGTCCGGGCCGATCAGGCGTTCGGCTTGCAGGCGGCGTTCGGCAGTTCGGGCGGTCGGGGTCATCGTTGGCCTCCATGAGCCAGCCTGCGTATGGGTTGCGGCCGGTCGCTGTTGTTGGGCAAGCTCAGGCTAGGAACGCGCGGTGTCACCTCCATGAATCTTTGGTGATGCTTGCGTGACAGCTGACGAGGACCTTTGTGATGCCCTGGCAATCCGTGCTGGAAACCCGTGACCGCCTGCCGGCGGCCAACCTGGACGACTGGTATGCCGCGCTGCTCGAGCGCGTCGGCGATGCCGGCCCGTTCGCCCTGGCCGTGCTCGGCGGACGCCTGGCGGCCACCCCCGGGCTGGCCTTCCTGGCCGGCTACCAGGGGGCGCTGCGCGCCCTGTGGCCCGCCGCGCCGCTGAGCCCCGGCGCGCTCTGCGTGACCGAGAGCCGCAGCACCCGACCGGCCGACCTGCAGACCCGCCTGGACGGCCTGCACCTGAGCGGCCGCAAGGATTTCGTCACCGCCGCCGACATTGCCGACTGGCTGCTGGTCGCCGCGCGCGCGGAAGCGCCCGGCGAGGCGCCGCGGCTGGTGGTCGGCGTGGTGCGCAGCGGCGCGCCCGGCACGCGCATCGAGCCGCTGCCGGCGCTGCCGCTGATGCCCGACATCGGCCATGCCCGCCTGCACCTGGACAATGCCCTGTGCGAGCTGCTGCCGGGCGACGGCTGGGACAGCTACGTGAAGCCCTTCCGCAGCATCGAGGACCTGCACGTGCTCGCCGCCGTGAGCGGCTGGCTGTACGGCGTCGGCGAGGAGAGCGCCTGGCCGCGCGAGCTGCGCCTGCGTCTGCTGGGATTGCTGGCCGGCTGCGCCGACGTGGCGCGGCACAACGCCAGCGAGCCGGCGACCCATCTGCTGCTGGCCGGGCTGTTCGCCCAGTTTGCCGCCCTGCGTTCCGAGCTGGATGCCGCCATCGACGCCGGTCCGCCGTACTGGGCGGCTCTGTGGCAGCGCGACCGCAACCTGCTGGACGTGGCCCGCACGGCCCGCGAGAAGCGCCTGGAGAAGGCGCTGGCAGCGCTCGCTTGACCTGGATCAGTACGCCCACGGGGGCCGTCGGATAAGGTCACCTCGCGAATTTTCTGCGAGGTATCCATGCGCCGCGAGCCCATCGTGCTGTTCGACAACGGCACCCATCAATGCCTGATGTTCGATGACCTGGTCAGCGGCGAAGGTGTGCAGTCCAACCAGTTCCTCATCGTCGATGGCGACCAGCAGCTGCTGCTCGACCCGGGTGGCGACCTGACCTACACCCCGCTGTCGCTGGAGCTGTCCAAGCGCATCGCGCTGCAGTCGCTGACCTACATTTTCGCCTCCCACCAGGACCCGGACATCATCGCCTCCCTGGACAAGTGGCTGCTGCACACCCGCGCGCGGGTGATCTGCTCCAAGCTGTGGGCGCGCTTCCTGCCGCACCTGACCGCCAACTACCTGTCGCTCAGCCACGGTATCAACACCTACGACCGGATCATCGCGCTGCCCGACCGCGGCCAGGCGATTCCCCTCGGCAAGTGCAACCTCAAGGCGGTGCCGGCGCATTTCCTCCACTCGGTGGGCAACTTCCAGCTGTACGATCCGGTGAGCAAGATCCTGTTCTCCGGCGACATGGGCGCCTCCCTGGTCGACGACGCCAATCCGGTGCAGGACTTCGCCGCCCACGTGCCCAACATGGCGGGCTTCCATCGCCGCTACATGGCCAGCAACCGCGCCTGCCGCTTCTGGGTGCAGATGGTTCGCGAGATGGACGTGGCCATGATCGTGCCCCAGCACGGCCGGCCCTTCGTCGGCGGCGAGATGATCAACGCCTTCCTCTACTGGATCGAGAACCTGCAGTGCGGCCTCGACCTGATGACCCAGCAGGACTATCGGTTGCCGGACTGATTCGCCGCCGGGAAAGGCGCGTTTCGCGCTGTTTCCCGTCACCGCCATCGTGCTAGCGTCGGCTCCTTTCCACTGCGCGAGCGAGCCCGATGCCCCTTGCCCTGATGCGTCGCACCGCCCTGGCCGGCTGCTTCCTCGTCGCCGGCCCCCTGGCGGCGGAAACCTGGCCGGCCGAGGACTGGAGCAGCCAGCCGGCTGCCGCCAGCCCCGCCGTGCAGGCCCTGGACGACTACGCCTTTCCCGCCCGCGACGATGCCGCCCGCAGCGGCGTGCGCAGCGATGCGCTGCTGGTGGTCCGGGACGGCACCATCGTCTACGAGCGCTACGCCGCGCCGACCACGGCGCAGACCCCGCACCTGACCTGGTCGGTCAGCAAGAGCCTGTTCGCCAGCGTGCTCGGCGTGGCCTTCGGAGAGGGGCGCTTCAAGCTGGACGACCCGGTGGCCAGGCACTATCCGCCGTTCGCCGCGCACCCGGACGTGAAGATCGGCCACCTGCTCAACTGGGCTTCCGGGCTGGACTGGCAGGAGGACTACGAGTACGCGCCGCTGAAGTCCTCGGTGGTGGCCATGCTCTACACCCGCGGGCGCGGCGACATGGCCGCCTTCACCGCCGGTCATGGCCTGGGCGCGCTGCCGGGCACGCGCTTCTCCTATTCCAGCGGCGACAGCAATGTGCTGGGTGCCAGCCTGAAATCCATGGTCGGCGAGCAGGCCTACGCCGACTATCCCTGGACCGCCCTGTTCGAGCCGCTGGGCATTCGCTCCGCGGTGTGGGAGCGGGACGCCAGCGGTACCTTCGTCGCCTCGTCCTACGCCTACATGAGCGCCCGCGACCTGGCCCGCGTCGGCCTGCTGATGCAGCGCGACGGCCGCTGGGGCGAACGCCAGCTGCTGCCGCGCAGCTGGGTGGCCTTCAACCGCACGCCGTTCGCCAACTACCGGCCCGATCCGCAAAAGCCGCATGGCGCCGTGCCCGGCGGCCAGTGGTGGCTTAACGCCGAGCTGGAAGGCGCGGCCAGGCCCTGGCCGGACGCGCCGGACGACGCCTTCGCCGCCCTCGGCCACTGGGGCCAGGCGCTATACGTGCTGCCGACGCAGAAGCTGGTGGTGGTGCGCTACGCCGACGACCGCGACGGCAGCTACAGCCACAACGAACTGCTCGCGCGGGTACGGGCCGCCTTCGGAGACCAGCCATGATCCGCCGTTATCCGCTTCTCTTCGCCTTCCTCCTGCTGCTAGCCGCCCTGGCGGCGCTGGCCTGGAGCAACCGCGCGCACCTGGCCGCGTTTCCCGGCATCCTTCCGGCCTACTCGGCCAAGGAGTTCTGCTCCTGCCGCTACGTGACGGGCAACCCGGCCGACTACTGCGCCGGCTACGTCGAGCAGTACCTGCCGCTCGGCGAGCTGGTCGACAACGAACTGCACAAGCGGGTGACCGCCTCGGCGCTGGGGCAGACCCGCACGGCGGTGTGGCGCGACACGCGCCGCGGTTGCGTGCTGATGCCGGACGAGCATGCCCTGCCGTACTGAGCTTGCGGGTCTGGCAGCGGCGCGCGGCGGCCGCTATCGTTGCGCATCGAACCGCAATCCACGTGAGCCCATGCCCAACCCCTTTCCCCACCTGACCGGCGCGCTGCTCGCCGCCTGCCTGGCGCTGCCGGCGCAGGCCGCCTGGTATCTGGACAACGAGTCCTCGCGTCTGTCGTTCATCTCCACCAAGGCCGACGCCCTGTCCGAAGTGCACCGCTTCCTGACCCTGCACGGCAGGATCGACGACAAGGGCGCCGCGCGCCTGCGCGTGGAGCTGGACTCGGTCAGCACCGGCATCCCGGTACGCGACGAGCGCCTGCGCTCGCTGCTGTTCGACACCGCCGCCTTTCCCGAGGCGCGCATCATGGCCCAGCTGAACCTGGCGCCGATCACCGACCTGGCCCCCGGCGCGCAGCTGGAGCTGAGGCTGCCCATCCAGGTGGAAATCCGCGGGCGCAAGCACGGCTACATGGCCGACCTGTTGGCGACCCGGCTGGACGACCAGCGCTTCCAGGTGGTGACCCTGGCGCCGCTGGTGCTGGATGCCAGCCACTTCGGCCTGGAGGAGGGCATCGAGGCGCTGCGCCAGACGGCCCGGCTGGCCGGCATCAGCCCGTCGATCCCGGTCGGCGCGGTGATGATCTTCACCGCCCGATGACCGGCGCCATCTTCCCCTGGAGGCCCGGCAACCGCTTCGAGCTGATGATCGACGGCCCGGCGTTCATGCCGGCCATGCTCGCCGACATCGCCGCCGCCGAGCGCCATGTGCTGCTGGAACTCTATCTGGTGGAAGACGGCCATTGCAGCGCGGCGCTGGTCGAGGCCCTGTGCGCCGCCGCCGCCCGCGGCGTGCGCGTGCTCTGCCTGTTCGACGCCTTCGGCTGCCTGCGCTTCGGCCAGGCCCAGCGCGAGCGCCTGGCCGAGGCCGGCGCGCAGCTGCGCCAGTACAACCCGCTGCGCTGGCGGCGCGGCCTGCGCAACCTGTACCGCGACCATCGCAAGATACTGGTGGTGGACGAGCGCTGCGCCTATGTCGGCGGCACCGGCGCCACCGACGAGTTCTGGACGCCCCAGGCCCAGGACGACCACTGGCATGAAGTGATGGTGCGCATGGAGGGGCCGCTGGTGGCGCACTGGCAGCTGCTGTTCGACCACCAGTGGCTGGCCTGCGAGGGGCGCAGCCCGTGGAAGCCCGGCCATGCCCCGGGGCTGGCCCACCTGCCGCCGTGCCCGCCGGCCGGGCAGGGCATGGGCCGGGTGGCCTACGCCGACTCCAAGCAGCACCTCGACATCGTCCAGTCGCTGCTGTGCAGCATCGGCCACGCCAAGCGCCGGGTGTGGCTGGCGACCCCGTACTTCCTGCCCAGCCGCAAGGTGCGTCGCTTCCTGATGCGCGCCGCGGCGCGGGGCGTGGAGGTGCGCCTGCTGCTGACCAGCCGCAACACCGACCACCCGCCGGTGCGCTTCGCCGGCCAGCGCTACTACCCGCGCCTGCTCAAGGCCGGAGTGCGCATCTTCGAGTACCAGCCGCGCTTCCTGCACCTGAAACTGGTGCTGGTGGACGACTGGGTCAGCGTCGGCTCGTGCAACTTCGACCACTGGAACCTGCGCTTCAACCTGGAAGCCAACCTGGAGGCCATGGACCCGCAGCTGACGGCGGCGGCCAGCGAGAGCTTCCTGACCGACTTCGAGCTGAGCCGCGAGATCACCCTGGAGGACTGGCACCGCCGGCCTCTGTTCAAGCGCGTGATGCAGCGCCTGTGGGGCTGGCTGGACCGGGTGGCGGTGAACCTGCTGGACCGCCGCCGCTGATGCCGGGCACCGCGCACCGATCGTCCGTCGGTGCGCGCGGCGCAGCCTGCCTCAGATCGGCCACACGCCGCCGTCGCCCACCGCGTACAGGCGTCGCCCTGGCTGGGCGCTCACCTGCATGCCGCCGGTGAAGGCGCCGAACGCCGGCAGCAGGGTCGACCGCTCCTCCAGGCTGAAGCAGGGCAGGCGCAGGCGCTGACGGCCGCGCCCGCGCAGCACGCACACCGGATGCACGTGGCCGGCCAGCACATGGTGGCTGGGGTGCGGCGTGGGTTCGTGCTGCAGGGCGAACGGGCCGAGCAGACAGGGTTCGGCGACCACGCGGATGTCCAGTGTCGGCGGCGGGTCGCCGGCGCTGTGGTCGTGGTTGCCGCGGATCAGCAGGATGTCCAGCCCGGCGTGGCGTTCGCGCCAGGCGTGCAGGGCCGCCAGGGTGGCCGGCGCGTGGGACTGGCGGGCGTGCAGGAAGTCGCCGAGGAAGATCAGTTGCCGGCACCGGTACTGCGCCAGCAGCGTGTCCAGGCGCTGCAGGTTGCTGGTGGTAGTGCCGCGCGGCACCGGCTGGCCGAGGGCGCGGTAGGCCGCGGCCTTGCCGAAGTGGATGTCGGCGATCAGCAGCGCCTCGCCGGCGGGCCAGTACAGCGCCTTGTCGGCCAGCAGCCAGGCTTCGCTGCCGGCGATCCGCACGGCCAGGGCCGGGGTGGGGGCGTGGGTCGGGTCGATGGTCGTGCTCCTCGGGTCAGCCGGTGCGTTTCTTCGCGCGCGGGCGGCCGTCCTTGCTCTGCCGCGGGCTGCGCGGGCGTGGTCGCTCGCGTTCGACCTGCGGCGCGGCGGTGTCCGTATAGGCGCCGGGGCCGGCGGCCTTCTCCAGGTCGGCGAGCATGCGCACGATGCGGTCGGCGAGTTTCTCCGAGCTGAGGCTTTCGCGGAAGCGTTCCACCAGCAGGGGAAAGGCCAGCGGCGGCGGGCGCTTCACCTCGCGCAGGTCCAAGCGCAGCTCGTGCAGGCGCCGCAGGGTGCGCTGCAGGTGCTGCACGTCCAGTTCCTGGCGCAGCACTTCCTCCTGGGCCTGGGTCAGCAGCAGGTTGCCGGGGTCGTATTGCTGGAACACGTCGAAGAACAGCGCGCTGGAGGCCTGCAACTGGCGCGCGCTCTTCGCCGCGCCGGGGTAGCCGCCGAACACCAGGCCGGCGATGCGGGCGATCTCGCGGAAGCGGCGCCGCGCCAGTTCGCCGGCGTTGAGGCTGGCCAGCACGTCGTGCAGCAGGTCATCGTCGCGCAGCAGGTCGGCGCCCAGCCAGCGCGGCCAGTCCACCGGGGTGGCGCAGAGCAGTTCCAGGCCGTAGTCGTTGACGGCGATGGAGAAGGTCGCCGGCTGCAGTTGGCCGATGCGCCAGGCCAGCAGGCTGGCCAGTCCCAAGTGCACGCTGCGCCCGGCGAAGGGGTAGAGGAACAGGTGCCAACCCTCCCGCGAGTGCAGAGTTTCCGCCAGCAGGGAGTCGGGTGTGGGCAGCGCCGACCAGGCCTGCTGCACCGCCAGCAGCGGCCGTAGCAGCTGTATTTCCGGGCCTTCGAAGCGGCCCTCGGCCGCCGCGCCGAAGCGCGCCACCACGGCGTCGGCCAGCTCGCTGGAAAGCGGCATGCGCCCGCCGTTCCAGCGCGGCACCGCGGCCTTGCGCGCCTTGGCGCGGTTGACGTAGGCGGTCATGTTTTCCACCCGCACCAGTTCCAGCAGGCGCCCGGCGAAGAGGAAGCAGTCGCCGGGCCGCAGGCGGGCGATGAAGCCTTCCTCGACGCTGCCCAGCGAGGCGCCGCTGCCGCCCTTGGCCCAGAACTTCACGGCGATGCTGGCATCGCTGACGATGGTCCCCACGCTCATCCGGTGGCGCCGCGCCAAGGCGGCGCTGGGCACGTGCCAGACGCCCTGTTCGTCAGACTCGACGCGGCGGTAGTCGGGGTAGGCGGTGAGCGAATGGCCGCCGTGGCGGACGAAGGCCAGCGCCCATTTCCATTCCTCGTCGCTCAGCGCGCGGTAGGCCCAGGCGCCGCGTACTTCCCGCAGCAGCTCGTCGGGGCGGAAGCCGCCGCCGAGGGCCATGCTGACAAGGTGCTGGACCAGCACGTCGAGCGGTTTTTCCGGCGACTGGCGGGCCTCGATGCGCCCGGCGGCGACGGCGTCCCGCACGGCGGCGGCCTCGACCAGCTCCAGGGCGTGGGTCGGCACCAGGCTGATCCGCGAGGCGCGCCCCGGCGCGTGGCCGGAGCGCCCGGCGCGCTGCAGCAGGCGCGCCACGCCCTTGGCCGAGCCGATCTGCAGCACCCGCTCGACCGGCAGGAAGTCCACCCCCAGGTCGAGGCTGGAGGTGCACACCACGGCCTTCAATCGGCCGTCCTTGAGGCCCAGCTCGACCCAGTCGCGTACCTCGCGCGACAGCGAGCCGTGGTGCAGGGCGATCAGCCCGGCCCAGTCCGGCCGCGCGTCGAGCAGCGCCTGGTACCAGACCTCGGCCTGCGAGCGGGTGTTGGTGAACAGCAGGCTGGTGCCGCTGCTTTCCACTTCCTCGACCACCTGCGGCAGCATGCGCAGGCCCAGGTGCCCGGCCCAGGGAAAGCGCTCGATGCCCGGCGGCAGCAGGGTGTCGATGCGCAGGCGCTTGTCCTGCCGGCCCTGCACCAGGCGCCCCGGCGCGTCGCCGAGCAGCACCTGCAGCGCGTGCGGCTGGTTGCCTAGGGTCGCCGACAGGCCCCAGACGATCAGCCCCGGGTTCCAGCGCCGCAGCCGCGCCAGCGCCAGTTGCAGCTGCACGCCACGCTTGTTGCCGAGCAGTTCGTGCCACTCGTCAACCACCAGCATGCGCAGGCCGGCGAACTGCGCCTCGGCGTCGCTACGGGTGAGCAGCAGGGTCAGGCTCTCCGGCGTGGTGATCAGCGCGCTGGGCAGCTTGCGGCCCTGGCGCGCGCGCTCGCTGCTGCCGGTGTCGCCGGTGCGCAGGCCGACGCTCCAGGCGATGCCCAGCTCGTCCAGCGGCGCCTGCAGGGCGCGCTGGGTGTCGGCGGCCAGGGCGCGCATCGGGGTGATCCACAGCACCGTGAGCGGCGCGGCGGCCGGCTGGCGCTTGCGCGGCTGGCCGCCGGCGGTGGTCGCCGGCGTGGCCCTGGCGAAGCGGTTCAGCGCGGCCAGCCACACCGCGTAGGTCTTGCCGGAGCCGGTGGTGGCGTGGAGCAGGCCGGATTCGCCCTTGGCCACCGCCTGCCAGACCGTCTTCTGGAAGGCGAAGGCCTTCCATCCGCGCCGCGCGAGCCAGTCGCCGGCCAGGCTCATTGCAGCAGGTCCTGGAGGATGGCCAGGGTGTCGGCTTCCTCCACCGGCTTGTCCCGGCGCCAGCGCAGCATGCGCGGGAAGCGTACGGCGATGCCGCTCTTGTGGCGCTTGGACAGGGCGATGCCCTCGAAGCCCAGCTCGAACACCAGGGTCGGGGTGACGCTGCGCACCGGGCCGAACTTCTCCACGGTGGTCTTGCGCACGATGGCGTCGACCTGGCGCATTTCCTCGTCGGTCAGCCCGGAGTAGGCCTTGGCGAACGGCACCAGGCTGCGCTCGCTGGCGCCGGGCGGGCCGTCCCACACGGCGAAGGTGTAGTCGGTGTAGAGGCTGGCGCGGCGGCCGTGGCCGCGCTGGGCGTAGATCAGCACGGCGTCGACGCTGAACGGGTCGACCTTCCACTTCCACCACACGCCCATGTCCTTGGTCCGGCCCACGCCGTACAGCGCGTCGCGGGCCTTGAGCATCATGCCTTCCACGCCGAGCCGGCGGGACGCCTCGCGCTGTGCGGCCAGGGCCTGCCAGCTGTCGCCGTGGAGCAGCGGCGAGGGCATCAGCCGGGGGCTGGCGCAGGCGGCGATGACCTTTTCCAGCTGCGCGCGCCGTTCGTGCTGCGGGCGGCTGCGCCAGTCCTGGCCCTGCCATTCGAGCAGGTCGTAGCCGAGCATGGCCGCCGGCACTTCCTCGAGCAGCTTCTTGCCCAGGGTCTTGCGGCCGATGCGCTGCTGGAGCAGGGCGAAGGGCTGGATGCCGTAGCGCTCCACCCGGTCCTCCACGGCCGCCTCCAGCGCCTCGCTGCCGAGCGCCATCGCCAACGTGCAGTCGGCCTCCGGCGGGTGGCGCCAGATCACCAGCTCGCCGTCGATCACCGTGCCGTCGGGCAGGCGCGCGGCCAGTTCGTCCAGTTCGGGAAAGCGCTCGCTGATCAGCTCCTCGCCCCGCGACCACAGCCATAGGCGGCCGTCGCGCCTGACCAGCTGGGCGCGGATGCCGTCCCACTTCCACTCCACCTGCCAGCGCTCGACCGGGCCGAGGCTGGCCTCGAACTGGTCCACCGGCAGTTGCAGGGCATGGGCGAGGAAGAACGGGTAGGGCTGGCCGCCGCGCTGGGCGTGTTCGTCGTCCGACTCGGCGGCGATCAGCTTGCGATAGCTCTCGGCGCCGGGCCGGTGGGACAGGTCGGTGTAGCCAACCAGGCGCTGGGCCACGCGCTTGGCGTCGATGCCGGCGAGGCTGGCCAGGGCGCGGGTCACCAGCAGCTTGGACACGCCGACCCGGAAGGCCCCGGTGATCAGCTTGATGCACACCATCAGCGCCTGGCGGTCGAGCTGCGCCCACAGCGCCGGCAGGCGCGCGGCCAGCTCCTCCGGCGGCAGCCCGCGCAGGGGCAGCAGCCTGTCCTCGACCCACACGGCCAGGCCGTCGGCGGATTCGTGGCTGGACTCGGGCAGCAGCAGGGCGATGGTCTCGGCGAGGTCGCCGACCGCCGAGTAGCTCTCCTCGAACAGCCATTCCGGCAGCCCGGCCGCCTGCATCGCCAGCTCGCGCAGCTGGCGCGACGGCACCAGTTGCCGCGGCCGGCCACCGGCGAGGAAGTACACCGCCCAGGCCGCGTCCGCGGCGCCGGCCGTGCGGAAGTAGTCCTGCAGGGCGGCGAGCTTGGCGTTGCTGGAGGTGGTGGCGTCGAGGCGTGCGTAGAGTTCGGCGAAGGCCTTCATGCGCTCGGCTCCGCTTCCGCGGCGGGCGCCGCCTCGTCCTCGTCGCCGTACTCGGTGTCGAAGCCCTGGGCGTCCAGGCCCTGTTCGCGCAGGTAGCGCACCAGCACGTTGACCGAGCCGTGGGTGACGAACACCCGCTCGGCGCCGGTCTGCTCGATGGCCCATAGCAGGCCCGGCCAGTCGGCGTGGTCGGAGAGCACGAAGCCGCGGTCGACGCCGCGCCGGCGGCGGGTGCCGCGCAGCATCATCCAGCCGCTGGCGAAGGCGTCGCTGTAGTCGCCGAAGCGGCGCATCCAAGTGCTGCCGCCGGCCGAGGGCGGGGCGAGGATCAGCGCCTGGCGCAGCAGCGGGTCGCTCTTCTTGAAGTCGCCGGCGTAGAGGGTGGGCGGCAGGGGCACGCCGGCCTCGCGGTAGACCTGGTGCAGCGGCTCCATAGAGCCGTGGCCGAGGATCGGGCCGATGCTCGCGTCGATGCCGTGGAGAATGCGCTGCGCCTTGCCGAAGGCGTAGCAGAACAGCACGCTGGCGCGCCCGGCGGCCTGGTTCTGTCGCCACCAGTCGTCGATGCCGGCGAAGATCCGCGCCTGCGGCTGCCAGCGGTAGATCGGCAGGCCGAAGGTCGATTCGCTGATGAAGGTGTGGCAGCGCACCGGCTCGAAGGGCGCGCAGGTGCCGTCCGGCTCGACCTTGTAGTCGCCGGACGCGACCCAGACCTCGCCGCGGTATTCCAGGCGCACCTGCGCCGAGCCGAGCACATGGCCGGCGGGGTGCAGGCTGAGGGTCACGCCGTGGTGATCCAGGCGCTCGCCGTAGTCGAGCGTCTGCAGGGGGATGTCCGCGCCGAGGCGCGCACGCAGGATGCCGGCGCCGGGCGTGGCGGCCAGGTAGTGGCGGCTGCCGCCGCGCGCGTGGTCGCCGTGTCCGTGGGTGATCACGGCGCGCTCGACCGGGCGCCAGGGGTCTATGTAGAAATCGCCGGGTGGGCAGTAGAGGCCCTCGGGGCGGGCGATGACCAGGTCCATGGGCTGCCGCTCGTCTGTGAGGCTGGTCAGCCTATGGACCGGCGCGGTCGGCAAAAGGTTGCCCCCGCTTCGCCGGCCCCGCTCAGGACTCTTGCGTGAGGATTACTTGCAGATGACGACCATGCTGCGGCTGGAGAAGCCGGCCGGGTTGAGGCCGAAGACGAAGTCGGCGGAGTCGTCGCCCTGGTCCGCGCCGGCCTTGGCCACTACCCGGTAGCCCTTGGGCCCGCAGGCATGGGTGGCCTTGTCCTCGCACTGCTTCCAGCTGGAGGTGAGCCCGGAGCAGTTGATGTTGAGACCCTTGCGGCCCTTCTTCTCGTATGTCTTCGCGGTTGCGGAGCAGCCGGCGACCAGCGCCAGCGTGACGACCAGCAGTACAAGCCTTTTCATATCTTTCCCCAGCGGGCTTGCCTGTTTCCGGCGGCAGGGCCGCCATCCCCTTGCAGTGCTCCGGCGGTGATGCAGCTCTTTTATATGGAGTCGCTGCTTGTACCCTGTCCGCCAGTCGGGCCGGAGCGGTCGAGAAATAGCACAAAGAGCGGGGAGGGGGCGAGATAAAAAAGTTTTTCGTTTCGGCTGCAGGTTTTTCCGCGCTCGTTCGTCTTAGTAAGTAAGAAGCTGTTTCTTGCGACAGATTTTCACAGACCAAGAAGACGTGGATAGCACACGCACAAGGAGAGTGGCATGGCCACCAACGACAAGCGTCAGGAACTCAAGACGATGCTCCAGGGAGCCGGGCTCAAGGTCAGTCTGGTACGGTTGAAGATACTCGAAGTGCTGCAGCAGAACGCGCAGGGCATGCGCTCGCGGGAGCTGCACGACTGCCTGCTGCTGGCCGACGAGCAGATTTCCGTTCTCAGCGTGCGGCAGGTGCTCAGCCGGCTCTGCGCCTGCGGCCTGGTAGAGCGCGATGACGAAGGCTTCTACCGCCTGCCCCAGGCCCGCCCGAGGGCCGCGCGGGTGGCGCTGGCCGGCTGACGGCGGGTTCGAACTCCTAGCTCGATCGGCGTCTCCAACGGACAGGGCCGGGCCGTTCCCGGCCGTGGAGGCGAGCATGTCCATCGATCCCTACGATCCTGTGCAGGACCAGAATCCCCATTCGCCGCTGCCGGCCAAGCCCGATCCACTGGGGCCGGGGCAGGTGGATACCGACCCAGGGCACCAGTCGGGTGTGCGCCGTCCTCCTGGTGATGGGCAGCCTGCCGAGCCCGACGAACCTGCCTGAGTTCTGATGGCGACCAACCGGTCGTCGCGGCGATCTGAACCCATGGTTTCTCTGACGTCAAAAAACCGAGACCGAGAAACCCTGGCAGGAAAGACCCCGATGGACCAGTCCCCCGTCACCCTGGAAGAACGCCGGCTCGCCCGGCTTTCCGCCGAGGCGCATCAGGCGCTGATCCACTTCATGAACGAAACGCCGCGCCCCTACACGGCCGAGCAGCACGCCGAATGCGAGGCGCTCGGCCGTGCCGCGGCCAATGCACGGGAGTCCTACCTGAAGCTGCGCCGGGCCGTGTCCGCCAACGCCGCGCGGGAGATGCGCGTGCTCTGCCCGTCCGCCTGAACGGGGGGCTGACCGGCGGCATTGGCCGAAAGAGTGATTGCCTGATCGCCGCCGTGCGCCGATGCTGGCCGCTCCGCTGGTTCGCCGCCACTCTCCATGACCGATTCCGCCCGCCCGACGCTCGCTCCGCCGCTCCAGCGCATCGCCGCCGGCGGCTGCCGGGTGGCGGTCGTCAGCCGGCCGGATGAGCGCCGGGCCTGCCTGATCGTCGAGGTCGCGGCCGGTAGCCACGACGAGCCCCCGGCCTGGCCGGGGCTGGCGCATTTCCTCGAACACCTCCTGTTCCTCGGCGGCGAAGGCTACCCGGCCGAGCGGCGCCTGTTGCCCTTCGTCCAGGCCAGCGGTGGCCGGGTCAACGCCAGCACCGGCGCACGCCTCACCGAATACCATTGTGAGGTTCCGGCCGAGCTGCTGGAGGAGGCCGGGCTGAGGCTGCTCGACATGCTGGCGCGTCCCCGGCTCGACGCCGATGCCCAGCTGGCCGAGGCCCAGGTGCTCGAGGCCGAATACCTGGCCCGGGGCGCCGATCCGCGACAGCAGGGGCTCTGCGCGCTGCTCGACGCCCTCGCGCTCGGCCATCCCTGCCACGCCTTCATCGCCGGCAACGGCGCCAGCCTGGCCCCTCGTCGGGGCGATTTCCGTGCCACCGTGGCCGATTTCCACCGGCGCTTCTACCGGGCCGGCAACTGTCGCCTGATGCTGGTGGGGCCTCAGCCGGCGCCCGAGCTGCTGGCACTGGGCGAGCGCCTGGCTGCACTCCTGATCCCGGGCGAGGCGCCCGTGCGCTCCGTACCGCCGGCGATGCTGCCGCTGTGCTCGCACCATTGGCATCTGGGGCAGGCCTCGGCCGCACCGCGCCTGTGGCTGGGCCTGGCGCTGGAGGGCCGCGCCGAAGGCGCCAGGGCGGCGCTCGGCTGGCTGCGCGAGCAGCTTTCCAGTGACCTGCCCGGTAGCCTCCAGCAGCAGTTGCGGGAAGCCGGCCTGATCGACGGCTGGGACGTGCAGAGTGCCTACGCCCATGCCGGCCAGGCGCTGCTGGCGCTGGAAGTGGAAGCGGTGCAGGACGACGACCACGCCTGCGCGCAGGTCCGCGCGGCGCTGCTGCGCTGGCTGTCGGCGTTCGCCGCCCGCGCGCCCTGGCGAGAAGCGCTGGCGACCCAGGCAGCCGAGCGCCCCTGGCAACTGGCCGCCCTGGCTCCGCTGGAGCTGGGCCGCTTCTGGCTGGAGCAGGGTGCCGAGCGGCCGGACGGGGAAGCGCTGCGGAACCTGGCCGCGATGCTCGCCGGCGTCGGCGAGGAACGGTTGATCAGCGTGCGCGCCAGCGCCGCGCTGGCGCCGGGGCCAACGAGTGTCTGCGGCTTTCCGCTGGCGCTGGAGGCAGCTGTGCTGCCTTTCGTGGAGGCGCCTTCGGTGAGTCTGGTTCTGCCCGGCAATCCGTTGTTGGCCGCCGTACCGCACCAGCCGGGCGATCGTCCGTCGGCGCTGGCCCTGCATGAGCTGGATTCTGGTCGTGCGGCGCTGCACTTGCGCTGGGTCTGGCCGGTGCCCCTGAATCCGCTGGCCGGCCAGGTGCTGGCGCGGCGACTGCAGGTGCTTCGGGCCGCAGGGGAGCGCCTCGGTATCGACGTGCGCAGCGAGTTCGACGGCGGGAACTGGCAACTGGCCTGCGAGGGGCCGGTAGCGCTGCTGCCCGCGGTGCTGCACTGCTTGCGGCAGTCGCTTGGCGCAGAGTGGGCGGGCGAACTGGAACGCAGCGAACGCCTGCTGCGACAGGCGCGGATACGCGAGCGCGCGCAGATGCCGATCCGCCGCCTGCTACAGCGATTGCCACAGGTGCTGGCCGGCCTGGACGAAGATGATGCGGACCTGCCTATGCAGACGGACTGGCGCGACAGCCGCTGGCACGGCCTGCTGGTCGGACCGGACGCACTGGCCGAGCGGCTGGCCGCCGACCTGGCGCTGCTGCCGGGGAGTCCTGCGCTCGTGGCACCGGCCCTGGCCGCGACCGGCCGGGGCAGCCGGGACTACCAGGGTCCGGTCGGCGGCGACGCCGCGTTGCTGCTGTTCTGCCCGCAGCCCGAATCCACCCCGGCCGTCGAGGCCGCCTGGCGCTGGCTCGGCCAGTGGCTGCAGGCGGCGTTCTACCGGCGCATGCGCGAGGAGCTGCGGCTGGGCTACGGGCTGTTCAGCGGCTTTCGCCAGGTGGGCGGGTGTGGCGGCCTGCTGTTCGCCATCCAGTCTCCCGGAACCGGGGCGGCGGAACTGTTGGCGCATGTCGATGCGTTCCTGGAGGAGCGCGAACGGCACCTCCTCGATCTTTCGCACGAGGATGTCACGGTGATCGCCGGTCCGCTGGCTGACCACCTGCGCGGACAGGCGCGGGAGCCCAGGGCGCTGGTCGAGCTGCTCTGGCAGTGGCGGCTGGCCGGGGGTGAAGGCACGCCGGACCAACTTGCGGAGGCTATTGCCGCGCTGACCCCGGCGGCGCTGGCACAGGCCTTCGGCGCGCTGCGGTACAACCGCCAGGACCGCCTGGTGCTGACGTCCACGCCGGCTCGCTAAGCAATCTTCATTCTTTCGGAACTACTGGTGCGCTCAGCGCACCCTACGGCGTGCGCACGCTGTTGCGACTTTGGTGGGCGCACCATCTGTCGGTAGTACGACCTAAGCCTTGCTTCGCTGGCAGGCGGTGGCCTACGCCTTCCTTGCCGCTCCTGCGATACCCCGCCAAAGCACCATCCAACCCCTGCCATCGCAGGCTGGGGAGTCTTTCGCAGGCTTTCGATAATCGCCTCCGCCACGACTGCCGACAGTCGTCCCAACACAGTGGAGTGCGAGATGAACAAGAACAATACCCGTCGATTCCTGCCCCTGGCACTGGGCGCCGCAGTCGCCCTGGGCATCGCCCAGCAGGCCGCCGCCGAGATCGTGCTGTACGACAAGGACGACACCACCTTTTCCACCGACGGCTACATCAACGCCTTCTACGTCAACAGCGATGTGGACCGCGAGGGCGACCAGTTCGACCGCCGCCAGTCGCGGGTGAAGATGGGCTTTCTGCCCAACTGGATCGGCTTCAACTTCGGCAAGCAGATGGACGACCTCAAGCTGGGCGGTCGCGCCTCGTTCTGGGTGACCATCAACGATGGCGAGAGCAACGGCACCGACACCGCCATCGACGTGCGCCAGTTCTACGGTACCGTCGCCAACCCCGAGTGGGGCGAAGTGCTGATAGGTAAGGACTTCGGCCTGTTCTCCCGCTCCAACATCTTCCTCGACGAGCTGCTGGCCGGCTACGGCAACGTCAGCGACACCCTCGGCCTGGTCGACGGCAACGGCGTGTCCTTCGGCAACATCGGCACCGGCTACCCCTATCCGTTCCCCACCGCGCAGATCACCTACCGCAACAACAACCTGGCCGAGGGCCTGCGCTTCGCCATCGGCATCATGGACCCGGTGGACACCAACGACGACAGCGCCGTGGGCAAGGCCTACCAGGACCAGCCGCGCTACGAGTCCGAGGTCAGCTACCAGTTCGACCTGGGCGGCTCGACCATCTACACCTGGCTCAATGGTGCCTACCAGACTTCCGAGAACACCGATAACAGCGTCGATGATGTGACCAGCAAGGGCCTGGGTTACGGCGTGCAGGCCAAGATGGGCGGCTTCTCGCTGACCGCTTCGGGCTTCCAGGCCAAGGGCATCAACCCGTTCTTCACCAACAACCTGGGCGAGCCTACCCTGCGCGACATCGACAGCGACGGCTACCTGCTGCAGGGCTCCTACACCTTCGGCAAGAACCGTCTCGCCCTGTCCTATGGCAAGACCGAGGACGACGGCAACGGCCTGGGCGTCGCGGCCGACTACGAGACCCGCGGCATCGCCTACTTCCGCACCATCAACGACAACCTCAAGCTGGTGGCGGAGTACAGCCAGTACGAGATCGACGCCGCCGAGGGCAGCGGGCTGAACGAGGACACCGATACCTTCGCCGTGGGTGCGGTACTGAGCTGGTAACGGCGACGCAGCAAGTGTGATGCTCCATTCTTCGAGAGGGCTTCGGCCCTCTCTTTTTTGTTCGAGGATCTTTCATGTTCGGAATCTGGAGTGCCCACAGCCAGGACTTCCTGCTGTGGCTGTGCCTGAGTACTACCCTGGTGTTCGCTCTGCCGATCTTCCTGACTCCGCTGCTCTGGGCCCGCCTGATGGGCTGGACCATCCCGCAGCATACCCACCTGGCGATCTACTTCGGTCGCTGCCTGGGCGCCTTCATCCTGATCGTCGAGGCGCTGATGTTGCGTGCGGCGCTGACCGGCGAGGCCCTGGTCACGACCTACGAGGTGCTCGCCGCGGTCGCCACGCTGATGGTGGCGGTGCACGTGCACGGCGCCCTGCGCCGCATCCAGCCGCTGAGCGAGACGCTGGAGATCGGTTTCTACGCCGGCATGCTGGTGCTCGTGCTGCTGTTCTGGCCGGTGGGCTGATCTGTCACGGGGGCTGTTGGTGCGCACGGCGCACCCTACGCCGGGATCGACATTGCCGTAGGGTGCGCCGTGCGCACCGTTGGGGGCCGAATACCGCACAGGGAGCGTGCCATCCGTCAGGGCGCTACTTTCGGACGAACCGTTCCGCTACCCAAGTAGCATGGGGCGGCCGACCCGGCGCCTCCAGAATGGCGGCACGGCTGGCGTACGAAGTGAGGTAGGGCGATGCGACAAGAGGAAAACGAGGCCGTGGTCACGGCCGTGTCCCACGCCCGCGACAGCGAAGCCGTGGCCCAGGAGCTGGCGCGCCAGCTGATGCACCCGCACCTGGGCTTCGTGCTGTTCTTCTGCTCGGCCGAGTACGACCTGGCCAGCCTCGGCCTGGCCCTGGAGGAGTACTTCGGCGGCATCCGCGTGGCCGGCTGCACCACGGCTGGCGAGATCACGCCCCAGGGCTACGGCCAGCGCTGTGTCAGCGCCATCGGCTTCGACCACCGCAGCTTCTCCATCGCCAGCGTGCTGATCGACCAGATGGAGCGCTTCAACCTGATCGATGCCCAGCAACTGGTCGAGCAACTGGTGGGCGAATGCCGCGGCAACGCCATGGCGCCGATCAAGGACCACAGCTTCGCCCTGACCCTGCTCGACGGCCTGTCCAGCCGCGAGGAAGTGGTGCTCGCCGCGCTCAGCGCCGCCTTCGGCCAGATCCCGCACTTCGGCGGCTCGGCCGGCGACGACAACCACCTGACCTGCACCCACGTCTACCACGACGGCGAGTTCCACAGCGGCGCGGCCGTGGTGCTGCTGTTCAACACCTGGCTGGACTTCGAGGTGTTCACCACCCACCACGTCGAGCCGCGCGAGGAGAAGCTGGTGGTCACCGCCGCCGACTCCGACTCGCGCCGGGTGCTGGAGCTCAACGCCGCGCCGGCGGCGGCGGAATACGCCCGGCTGATCGGGGTGGACCCGGCGGCGCTGGACATGCGCCTGTTCGCCGCCCACCCGCTGGCGGTGCGGATCAAGGACCAGTACTACGTGCGCTCCATCCAGCAGGTCAACGCCGATGGCAGCCTGACCTTCTACTGCGCGGTGGAGACCGGCATCGTCCTCACCGCCATGACCCCCGGCCCGCTGCTGCCCAACCTGCGCCAGCAGTTCGCCCGTTTGCACGCGCGTCTCGGCGCGCCGCTGCTGACCATCGGCTGCGACTGCGTGCTGCGCCGCCTGGAGGTGTCCGACGGCGCCGGCATGGAGGAGGTGTCCGAGTACCTGCGCGAGCAGCGGGTGATCGGCTTCAACACCTACGGGGAACAGTTCAATGGCATGCACATCAACCAGACCTTCACCGGTGTCGCCATTGGCCGCCCCGCCTGCGGACTGCGCTGAGCTGCGCGCCCGCGTCGCCGAGCTGGAGGCTCGCAACGCGCGGCTGGAGAAGATCAACGCGGCGCTGATCGAGCGGGTCGAGTCCGGCCATTCGCTGCGCTCGGACGGCTACGCGGCGTTCCAGCACTCGGTGATCCTCGCCGAGCAGGTGCGCGAGCGCACCGACGCGCTGAACCAGGCGATGACCGAGCTGAAGTCGAGCAACCAGTTGCTGCGCGAGGCCCGCCAGCGCGCGGAGACCGCCCACCATCACCTGATCGACGCCATCGAGAGCATCTCTGACGCCTTCGTGCTGTTCGACAAGGAGCAGCGCATCGTGCTGTTCAACAGCCGCTTCCGCGAGTTCTGGGCGCGCACCCGCGCGCGCATCGCCAGCGGCACGCGGCTGTCCGAGATCAAGCGGCTGGCCGCCAGCACCGGGCTGATCGTCGAGGAGCAGCGCGGCCGTGGCGACGGCCACATCATCTACCGGCTGATGAGCGGGCGCTGGGTCCAGGTCAGCGAGCGGCCGACCCGCGAGGGCGGGCTGGTGATCCTCTACACCGACATCACCGAACTCAAGCAGAGCGAGACCCAGCGCCGCGAGCAGGCCCTGGCGCAGAAGTCGCGCCTGCTGCAGCGCGCCGTGGACAACCTGTCCCAGGGCGTGGCGATGGTCAACGCCGAGGGCAGCCTGGAGCTGTGGAACCACCGCTTCCTCGAACTCTGCGGGCTGGCGCCGATCGAGGCGCACCGGCCGTTCGCCGAGGTGATGGCCGACAGCGAACTGCGCCTGCTCACCCCGGACAGCCGCGACGAGCACGGCGCGCCGCTGCACGAATGCGAGCAGCGCCTGTTCGACGGGCGCATGCTGGAGGTGCGCACCCATCCGCTGCCTACCGGCGGCTTCGTCAACACCTTCACCGACATCACTGAGCGCTTCCGCCACGCGCAGATGCTCAGCGAGCGCGAGCGCTGGGTGCGCCTGATCACCGACCACGTGCCGGCGCTGATCGCCTACCTCAACGCCGACCTGGTCTACGAGTTCACCAACAAGGTCTACGAGGAGTGGTACCACTGGCCGCGCGAGGGCATGCTCGGCCAGAGCCTGCGCGAGGTGCACAGCGAGGACCACTGGCGCCGCCTGGAGGGCTACGTGGAACGCGCGCTGTCCGGCGAGAGCGTCACCTTCGAGATGGCCGAGACCAACTTCGGCGGCCAGCAGCGCTACATGCTGCGCTCCTACGTGCCCAACCGGCTGGCCTCGGGCGAGGTGATCGGCATCTTCGTGCTGAGCCGCGACGTCACCGAGCAGCGCCGCACCTCCGAGGCGCTGCACCAGGCCTACCAGAACCTCGAACTGCGGGTGCGCGAGCGCACCGCCGAGCTGACCGCGGTGAACAGCCAGCTGCGCCGCGAGATCGATGAGCGCGCCCAGGCCGAGGCGCGCCTGCGCGAGGCCAAGCGCGAAGCCGAGGTGGCCAACCTGTCGAAGACCAAGTTCCTCGCCGCCGTCAGCCACGACCTGCTGCAGCCGCTCAACGCCGCGCGCCTGTTCACCGGCGCGCTGCTGGAGAAGAGCCCGCCCGGCGAGGTCGGGCTGATCCGCAACGTCAGCAACTCGCTGGAGGACGTGGAGCATCTGCTCGGCACCCTGGTGGACATCTCCAAGCTGGACGCCGGGGTGATCCGCCCGGACCTGTCCAGCTTCGCCGTCGCCGACCTGCTCGACAACCTCGCCCTGGAATTCCGCCAGCAGGCCGGCGGCGAGTCGCTGGAGCTGCGCTACCTGCCCAGCTCGGCCTGGGTGCGCAGCGACATCCAGCTGCTCGCGCGCATCCTGCGCAACCTGCTGACCAACGCCATCCGCTACACCGAGCGCGGGCGCATCCTGCTCGGCTGCCGGCGCCGCGGCAACGCGCTGTCCATCGAGGTGTGGGACACCGGCATGGGCATCGCCGGCGACAAGCTGGTGGAGATCTTCCAGGAGTTCAAGCGCGGCGACAGCCAGCGCCCGCACCAGGACCGCGGCCTGGGGCTGGGCCTGGCCATCGTCGACAAGATCGCGCGGATGCTCGGCCACCGGCTGCGCGTCACCTCGCAACCGGGGCGTGGATCGATGTTCGCCGTCGAGGTGCCGCTGACCCGGCGTACCAGCCTGCTACGGGCGCCGGTGCCTGCCGAGTCCATGGAAATCGAGCGTCTGCGTGGCGCGCGCATCTGGGTGCTGGATAACGACGCGGCGATCTGCGCCGGCATGCGCACGCTGCTGGAGGGCTGGGGCTGCCAGGTGGTCACGGCGCTGTCCGAGGACGACCTGGCGCGCCAGGTCGACAACTACCACGCCGAAGCCGACGTGCTGATCGCCGACTACCACCTCGACGACGACCGTGACGGCGTGCAGGCGGTGACCACCATCAACGCCCGCCGCGCCGAGCCGCTACCGGCGTTGATGGTCACCGCCAACTACAGCAACGAACTCAAGCAGAGCCTGCGCGAACTGGGCCATACCCTGCTGCACAAGCCGGTCAAGCCGATGAAGCTGAAGACTACCCTGAGTCATCTGTTGCAGCGGCGGGGGTGATTGGCCCCGGTGCGGCGGTGGGGATCGTTCCGGTGCGCATGGCGCACCCTACGGCTGTTGGGATCGTAGGGTGCGCCGTGCGCACCGATAAGGCCCTGCGATTGTCGGGTATGCCGCGCGCATCGAATCTACTCGCCAAACCCCGCATCGTCTGGCGCCTGCGTACCGCCCCAATCGCCCGGATACACCCCCTGCCGAACCAGCCTGTGAAAGCTGGACCACGGCCAGTCCGCCACCTGCTGCACCAGACCATGCCTGACGGGGTTCCAGTGCAGGTAGTCGAGGTGGCGCTCGTAGTCATGCTCGTCGCGAATCTGGTGTTCCCAGAATCGCCGTTGCCACAGTGGGCTCTCTCGGCGCAGATGCCGGCTGAGACTTGTACCGCCTGGTAATGCCAGTGCCTGACTGGTCCTGCGCTTGATGATCGACCAGCGCCTGGCGTAGTCCCGGTCATGTTCGGGTAGTTCCCAGATGCAGTGCAGGTGGTCCGGCAGCAACACCCAGCCACGAATGGCGAACGGGTAGCGCTGGCGGACCCGCTCGATGGCCTGGCGCAAGGCCTGCCGCGCCGGGGGCTCGGTGAGCAGAGCGCGCCGTCCCTCGGTGACCAGCGTGAAGAAGTACAGGCTGCCGTCCTGGCAGCGGCGGTAGCGGGACATCCTGTCCTTTCCCTGTCGCTCGAAACCTCGTGAGCATAGACAGGTGGTTGCCGGTGCGCACGGCGCACCCTACATCGCGTGGCCGTGACCGATCCCCCGCCGCGACAACGACCGTAGGGTGCGCCGTGCGCACCGAGGCCGCTTATCCCCGCCGCCTGCTCGCCAGAATCAACCCGATCCCGCCCAGCACCGCCACCGAGGCGATCATCAGGCGCGGACCGAGGGCTTCACCGAGCAGCAGGGCGCCGAGCGCGGCGGCGATGATCGGTACGCTGAGCTGCACACTCGCCGCCTGGATCGCCTTGAGGTGGGGCAGGGCGGCGTACCAGATGGCGTAGCCGATGCCCGAGGCCAGCGCCCCGGAGAGTACCGCGTAGAGCGCGCCGAGGCCGTCCCATTCGAGGTGGCCCAGGTACAGCGCCGCGAGTGGCGGCAGGGCGACCAGGCTGCGCAGGAAGTTGCCGGCGGTGGCGGCCAGCGGGTCCGCGTTGCCGCGCCCGAGCAGGGAGTAGAAGGCCCAGGCCACGCCGGCCAGCACCATCATGCCGGCGGCTTGCGGAGACGGCGCGCTGGCGCCGGGCAGGAGCAGGAACAGCAGGCCGCCGAGGGCGCAGACCAGGCCGACCACCTGCACCGGGCCGAGCCGTTCGCCCTTCAGCCAGCCATAGCCGATCATGCTGGCCTGCACCGCGCCGAACAGGATCAGCGCGCCGCTGCCGGCGTCCAGTTCGACGTAGGCGAAGGAGAAGCCGGCGGCGTAGCCGAACAGCGCCAGGGCCGAGCGCCAGTCGCCGCGGATCGGACCCTGGCGGCGCAGCGCGACCAGCAGGGCCAGCACCAGGGCGCCGGAGAGCAGGCGGATGGCGGTGAAGCTGGCCGGGTCCAGGGCGCTGTCGCGCAGGGCGGCGCGGCACAGCAGCGAGTTGCCGGCGAAGGCAAGCATGGCCAGCGCCGTGAGCGATGCGACGCGCAGCATCAGCGGCGCAGGTAGGAGCTGAAGTCGATGTCGCTGGCCGAGAGGATGGCCTGTACCCGGTTGTGCACGTTGAGCTTGCGCAGGATGGCAGAGACGTGCGCCTTGACCGTGGTCTCGGCGATGTCGAGGTTGTAGGCGATCTGCTTGTTCGACTCGCCCTTGGTCATCCGTTCGAGCACCAGCAGCTGCTTGCGGGTCAGTGCCTGCAGCAGCTCGGGCGGGATGCTCGGTTCCTCGTGGCTGCGCCGGGAGGGGTTCTTCTGCGTGCGGATGATGTCCGAGGGCAGGTAGACGTTGCCGTTGAGGATCTGCTCGATGGCCTCGGTCATCTGCGCCCGCGGGCTGGACTTGGTGATGAAGCCGACCGCGCCGTAGGTGATGGCCTGCAGGACGATCTGCTTGTCCTGCTCGGCGGAGACGATCACCACCGGCACCGTCGGCGCCTCGTTGCGCAGGTTGATCAGCCCGTTGAGGCCGTGCATGCCGGGCATGTTCAGGTCGAGCAGGATCAGGTCGAGGTCGTCGTGGTCCTGGGTCAGCTCCAGGGTGCTGTCGAGGTCGGCGGTCTCCATCACCGCGCTACCGGGGAAACCATCGGCGATCACGTTGTGGATCGCTTCGCGGAACAGCGGATGGTCATCGGCGATGAGTATCTTGTACACAGCCATTCACCTCGTTTCTTCTTGTCGTTATGTAGGGCACGCAACGCTTTGTCCTAGGGTAACGCGACCGGCTCCGCCGGCTCCAACGGCAGGCCCGCCTGTTGCCAGGCGTCGATGCCGTCGCGGTACCAGTACAGCCGGGTATAGCCCAGCGCCCGGGCGCGGCGGGTGGCGTTCCAGCCCAGCCAGCAGTCCGAGCGGCAGTAGAACACCAGCGGCCAATCCTTGCGGCCGTGGCTGGCGCGCTGTAGCTGCGCCGCGAAGTAGTCGTCCCAGGGTGGCAGCAGAACGCCGTCGCCGGTGTTGGCCAGCCACAGGCTGCCGGGCAGGTTGTGGTGGGCCTCGTCGGCGATGAAGCGGCCGAACAGCCATTGCCGGCGGTAGACGTCGATCAGCGCCGGCCGTGGCGTGTTCGCCAGCAGCGCCTGCAGATCGCCGGTATCCACCGTCCGGGCACCGTCGACGCCATCGGGTGTCGGGCTGCGGTAGTGCGCCTGGCGGTAGCCGTCGGCGCTGAAGAGGGGCAGAGACTCCTCGGCGGCGACGGAAGCGGTGAACAGCGCCAGCAACAGGTACGACAACGGCAACGCTCGCGGCATCGGATACGACTCCTTCATCCCTATTACAGGCAAGTCTCCGACCTTTGGGAATCCTACGATGGTGAATAAAACCAGTACCAAAGTACTGGTTGCTGACCGGGCGGTCGGGTCGGCGGGGGCTGCGTTTCAGTGCTGCGGAGGCTCGTCAGCGGGCGCGGCGGCCAGCAGGGCGGCCGCTTCCCGGTCCTTCCAGCGCTGGGCGCAGTCTTCCAGTTGGCCGCGCGCCACGTTCTTGCCCTGCTGCACGGCCAGGCGCGCATAGAGGCAGGGCAGGCGCTGGCTGCCGACCAGGTAGGCGGTGCGCTGCGACGGATGGGGTTCGGGCACGCCGAGCACCAGACCGCCGCCCGCCAGGGCGGGGAGCAGGCCGACGGCCAGCAGCACCTTCATGACCGTGCTCCGGTCGTCGCCGATGCGGGCGCGTCGCCGGGTGCCGCGTGGGCCTCGGTGGCGACGAAGGCGGCGCTGGCGATGCCGAGCAGGTAGACCAGGGCATGGAGGGCGAACTGGCGCATGTGGGTGTCCTCGAAGGCTCCCTGCCAGCATAGGAACCGCCCCGGGCCCGCGAAATATGCAGAAAGTAGTGCTCGGCCAGTACCAAGGTAGGAAGACCTTTCGGCCGCGCAGTGCCTAGCATGGAGGCACAACAAGAATCGGAGCGATCCGTCATGCATACCGCCAAGCATCTGCTGTTCCTGGCCCTGCTGGTGATCAGCCTCGCCGGGGTCGACAAGGTCCTGGCCGCCACCGGCGTGTCCGGCGTGCAGGTCCACGTCCCGGTGCGCTGAGATGATCGCGCCGAAGCGTATCGACCTGCCGACCCTGCTGCCGCTCGCGGCCGCGGCACTGGTCGTGCTCGCCGCGCTGCCGGGCGTGACGCAGGGAGCCGCCCCGCTGTACGGGCTGCTTGGCCTGTTCGGCCTGCTGGTGCTGCTGTGCCTGCTGGCGATCCGCCGGGCGCTGCGCCAGGCACTCGCGGCGGTCGAGGCGCTTTGCGCCGGCGCGCGACCTGTCCATTCCACCTGCCTCTCCCGTTTGCCCGAGGTGCAGCGCCTGGTCGGCCACGTCGCGGGCATGGCCGGCGCGCTGCACAGCGCCGAGACGGAGAACCGGCGCCTGCAGCAGACCCTGTTGCAGGCGCAGGAGCAGGAGCGCAATCGCCTGGGGCGCACCCTGCACGACGACCTCGGCCAGTACGTCGCCGGCATCCGCGCCCAGGCCGGTCTGTTCGCCCTGCTGGCCGACGACCCGCAGGCCGTGCGCGGGGCCTCGCAGCGGCTGGATCAGCATTGCCAGGCGCTGCAGCAGGGCTTCCACGCTCTGGTCCGCGACCTCTATCCGGTGATGCTCGACGAGCTGTCGCTGGAGCAGGCCGTGCGCCAGCTCGCGGCGCAGCGGAGCGCCGCCGGCATCGACTGCCGCGTCGGCTTCGATGCACGCCTGCCGGAGCCCGGCCGCGAGCGCAAGCTGCAGCTCCATCGCCTGCTGCAGGAGGCGCTGACCAACGTCGTCCGCCATGCCGGCGCCCGCAACGTGCGTCTGCGCGTGCGTAGACGTGGCGCGGACCTGTGCCTGTCGCTGCGCGACGACGGCCATGGCCGGCCGGCGGCGGGGCAGGGAGTCGGCCTGCGCTCGATGAGCGAGCGGGCCCGCGGCCTCGGCGGCGAATTGCACTACCGCGGGCGTCCGGGGCGCGGCTGGACGCTGTACCTGCGAGTCCCGCTGGAGGAGGCGAGCGCATGAAGATTCTGCTGGTGGACGATCACGCGGTGGTGCGCCAGGGCTACGCCAGTCTCCTTGGCGCGCTGCTGCCCGAGGTGCGGGTGGGCGAGGCGGCCAGCGGCGAGGATGCCCTGACCCTGGTGCAGACCTGGATTCCCAACCTGGTGGTGATGGACATCGGCCTACCCGGCATCAGCGGCCTGGAGACCTGCCGCCGGTTGCGCCAGCGCCTGCCGCAGCTGCCGGTGCTGTTCTTCAGCATGCACGAGGAGCTGCCGCTGGTGCGCCAGGCGCTGGACGCCGGCGGCTCGGGCTACCTGAGCAAGCGCTGCGCGCCGGACGTGCTGGTGGAGGCCGTGCGCCGGGTGCTGGCCGGCTACCCCTACATCGAGCAGTCGCTGGCGACACAGCTGGCCTGCCACAAGGGGCCGGAGCCCAGTGGCGATCCGTTGCTGGCGGGCATGACGCCACGGGAGATGGAGATCTTCATCATGCTCGCCCGTGGCCTGCCGACCCGGCAGATCGCCGAGCGCCTGTGCATCAGCGGCAAGACCGTGTCGAACCACATGACGCTGCTGAAGAACAAGCTGGGCGTCGACTCCCTGGCCGGCCTGGTGCACCTGGCCATCGATACCGGCGTGCTGAGGGTCGGCGACCGCCAGTCGGCCTGAACTTCCCTCAGGCCCTCAGGGCCTGCGGTGCTCGGTATTGAGGTGGTAGAAGGTGGCGCGGCCGCCTTCCGAGGCGCTGCCGGCGTTGTCCTGCACGTAGGCGCCGGCCTTGAAGTAGAGCGGCTCGCGGCTCCAGGCGGCGGCCATCTGGCGGTAGTAGGAGCCATCATCGTCGTCGCTGTACACGGTGATGCCCAGGCGGCCGCTGGCGGTCAGGCGCAGGCGGTAGGCGAAGCGCTCGTCCAGGGTCACGTCGTTGACCAGCAGGATGTTCTGCACCTGACTGTCGTCCGGGTGTTTGCGCACCAGCGCCTCGATGCGCCCGCTGTTGCTCTCCGGGCGGAAGTGGTACTGCAGCTTGACCAGCGGCGAGCCGACGTCGCCGGGGCGGTTGATGGCATGGATCTGGCCGATCACCAGCTTGTTCTTGCTCGGAACTTGGTTGACCGTGAGCACGGCGCTGAGGATGTTGTCCGCTTCGCCGTGGTACCAGTTGCGCGGCTCGCCGTTCTGCCAGGTCTCGCGCAGTTCGCTGCGCGGGTAGCTGGAGTTGAGGGTGCGCGACCCGTTCACCGGCACCCAGAAACGCACGCTGTTGTCGTTCTGCGGGCGGAAGTACTGGCTGCTGTAGCCCCGGTTGAGGCGCTCGGTGGTGATCAGCGTGGCGGATTCGGTGGCCGGGATCGTCAGGTTCCAGGTCGTCAGATCGAGCATGGGATCGTCCTTGGCAAGCGAAACGGTGGGGATTCCGACCCCGCTCCCCCCGGAAGTTCAGCGCTCCATGGGTTTCTGGACGAGCGGTTCAGCCTTGGCGGCGTGCCAGCTCGATGGCCGCCTCGATGGCGGCCCTGGCCTGCGGGCTGTTCTTCCAGCAGCTCGACCCCAGCAGGGCTGCGGCCTGTTCGACGATGTCGCGGGCGTCCGCCTCGGCCAGTCGCTGTAGGGAGTCGAAGCCCAGCTGTTCGAGGCGCTGGATCACCGTCGGACCGACGCCCTTGAGTGCCAGCAGGGCCTGGCGCTGCTCGTCGGGAAAGGGCATGTGCGGCCTCCGTTCAGGGATGGTGGCAGTCGGCTTCGAGGGCCCGCTGCAGATCGTCGATGCTGCGGCCGTGCATGACCTCCTCGTGGGCCTGGTGACCCAGCAGCACCAGCCCGAGTGCGAGCACCGGCGCGATCAGCATCGGGTAGCCGCGCAGCAGGCGGATCATCGGGCCGCGCCGAGCCAGGGTGGGGCGCAGGCACACCGCGTCGAGCGGCGGGAAGTAGCCGTCGCGCAGCACCTTGAGCGCGGTTGGAAGCTGGGCCAGGGTGAAGATCAGTATCAGCAGCGGCAGGCCCCGGGTCGCCCCCAGCAGCGCCCAGTAAACCTGCGGTACGCCGAGCAGTTGCGGTGCGCACGCCTCGCGGGAGCCGAACTGCAGCCACAGGGCCAGCAGCAGGAAAGGGGCGAGCAGCAGTGCCCAGGGCAGCATGCGCAACAGCGCGCGGCGTGGCTGGGCGGCAAGCGTGGGGGTATCGGTCATGTGGTCCATCCTGGACGGGACTTCGGGGCCGCCAGTGTAGCCATTCCGCTGCCGGGGCGGCGCCAGGCTGCGTACGAAAAGTCGCCCTCCGAGCGCCTCGGCGGCCGGGGATTTTCGTACGCAGCCTGAAGCCGGTCACCACCCCTTCGGGCAGTTGGTGCAGCCTTCCATGTTGGCGTCCTGGAAGTTGCCGAAGCGGGTGCGGGTGCCGGTGAGGTCGGCGTTCTCCAGGTTAGAGCCGCCCAGCTTGACCTCCTGCAGGTTGGCGTCCTTGAGATCGGCGCCCTTGAGGTCGGCCTTGCTCAGCCAGGTCATTTCCAGGTCGGCGGCGACCAGCTTGACGTCGTGCATCTTGGCGCCGGAGAGGCGGGCGAACTCCAGGTACGCGGCGGACAGGTCGGCCCCCTGGAACTGCGCGGCCTGGGCGAACAACCCCCAGCCCTGCACGGCCACCAGCTTGGCGCCGCTGAAGTCGGCCAGGCGCAGGTTGCTCTGCTGCAGGCTGGCGCGGGTCAGGTTGGCCTGCCTGAGATTGGCCTTTTCCAGGTTGGCCAGGTCCAGGGTGGCGTGGCGCAGGTCGGCGCCGGAGAGGTCGGCGCCGGCCAGGTCCATGCGGCGCATGTCCTGGTTGCGCAGGTCGGCGCCCTTGAGGTTGGCGCCGGGGCAGTGGCTGTCCGGCTCGATGCGGCAGCCGTTGACGACCAGGGCGTCGTCGGCGGCGAGGGCGTAGCTGCCGGCCAGCAGCAGGGCGGCCGGCAGGATCAGGTGCAGGTACTTCATGGCGATGCTCCCGAGGGTGCGCGATGCGCACCGATA
>NZ_JAOCCV010000018.1:0-104840 GCF_029840585.1 Pseudomonas sp. GD03875
AAACTTTTTACTCGGCTTTCAGATGGATGCGTGCGAAGGCCTTCTTGCCGGCCTGGCAGACATGGCTGGAGCCCAGCTTGAACACGAAGCCACGATCCACCACCTCACCGTCCACCTTCACACTGCCGGCACTCAGCAGATCGCGTGCAGCCGCAGCGTTCTTCACCAGGCCTGCCTTATTAAGGACGGAGGAGACCGGCATATCCTCTATAGATAGAAGCTCGACTTCCGGAAGATCGTCCGGCAGCTCGCCATCCTTCAGGCGATTGCCAGCGGAACGATGGGCATTGGCCGCCGCCTCTTCGCCGTGGAAACGAGCAACGATCTCCTCGGCTAGCTTGATCTTGATGTCCCGGGGATTGGCGCCACTCGCCACGTCCGCCTTGAACTGTTCGATCTCTTCCATGGAGCGGAAGCTCAGCAGCTCGAAGTAGCGCCACATCAGCGAGTCGGGCATGGATACCAGCTTGTTGTACATGGCGCCCGGCGCCTCCTGGATACCCACGTAGTTACCCAACGACTTGGACATCTTCTTCACACCATCCAGACCTTCCAGCAACGGCATGGTGACGATGCATTGGGAGGACTGCCCATAGGCACGCTGCAGCTCACGCCCCATCAGCAGATTGAATTTCTGGTCGGTGCCGCCCAGTTCGACGTCGGCGCGCAACGCCACCGAGTCGTAGCCTTGAACCAGCGGATAGAGGAACTCGTGGATGGCGATCGGCTGGTTGCCTTCATAGCGTTTCTGGAAGTCGTCGCGCTCGAGCATGCGCGCCACGGTGTACTGCGACGACAGACGGATGAAGTCGGCCGGAGTCAGCTTGTCCATCCAGGTGGAGTTGAAGGCCACCTCGGTCTTCGCCGGATCGAGGATCTTGAATACCTGGGTCTTGTAGGTCTCGGCGTTGTCGAGCACCTGCTCGCGAGTCAGCGGCGGACGGGTAGTGCTCTTGCCACTGGGGTCGCCGATCATGCCGGTGAAGTCGCCGATCAGGAAGATCACCTGGTGCCCCAGCTCCTGGAACTGGCGCAGCTTATTAATAAGGACGGTATGCCCCAGGTGCAGATCGGGTGCGGTAGGGTCGAAACCGGCCTTGATGCGCAGCGGCTCGCCACGCTTGAGTTTTTCCACCAGTTCGGATTCGACCAGGACTTCTTCCGCTCCGCGCTTGATCAGCGCCAGCTGCTCTTCAACCGACTTCATGACAGGACTCATGCCACTCGCAAAACCAAAAGGGAACCAACCATACAAGATCACTGACCAATTACAAGCTCTGCGCCCGGGGCTGCCGCTCGACAGACAGCCTGGCTTCAGGGTTGCCTATGATGAATTATGATTATATTTTAGGCAGTTAATGCACTCTTCCAAGAAACACCCCGAGCCATGACCCATACCTCTCCCAAAGCTACGTCCTACCCGCGAAGCCATCTGCTGGCTGCCAGCGGTGTCGCGGCGCTGCTGAGCCTGGCCTTGCTGGTGTTCCCATCCCGCGAGGTGGAAGCAAGGAAGACCTACCTGTCGATGGAGCTGGACAATGGCTCCGAACAGATACTGCAGGAAAAGGACGACCTCCGACCCGAGCAGGTTCTGGGGGATCGAGGCGCATCACCCTTCGCCGATGCCAACCTCGCCAATAATCAGAAAAGCGCCCAAGCAGACGCTGATAACGAGAAGAAAGAAGAGCTTCAACCCGCCCCACCCTCCGATCCGCTGCAGAAGAGCGTCACCGTCACCAGCGGCGATACTCTCTCCACTCTCTTCGCACGTGTGGGCCTGAATGCCACGGCCCTGCACGAAGCCATCGACAGCAGCAAGGACGCCAAGCGCTTCAGCCGCCTCAATGTCGGCCAGACCCTGGACTTCAAGCTGACCGCCGACGGCAAGCTGGAGCAACTGAGCAGCAGACTCAACGATCTCGAAAGCATCTCCCTGACTCGCGACGACAAGGGCTTCTCCTTCAAGCGTGAGGTGGTCAAGCCTGATGTCCACACCAGTTACGCCCGCGGCGTCATCAACAGCTCGCTGTTCCTCTCCGCCAAACGCGCCGGGCTGCCACACAGCCTGACCATGGACCTGGCCAACGTGTTCGGCTACGACATCGACTTCGCCCAGGACCTGCGCGAAGGCGACGAGTTCGAGGTGATCTACGAGGAGCACACGGTCAACGGCAAGACGGTGGGCAACGGCAATATCCTCTCCGCCCGCTTCACCAACCGCGGCAAGAGCTATACCGCGGTCCGCTACACCAACAAGCAGGGCGTCACCAGCTACTACAACGCGGACGGGATGAGCATGCGCAAGGCGTTCATCCGCACGCCGGTGGACTTCGCCCGTATCAGCTCCAAGTTCTCCCTGGGCCGCAAGCATCCCATCCTGAACAAGATTCGCGCACACAAGGGTGTCGATTACGCCGCGCCACGTGGTACGCCGATCAAGGCCGCCGGCGATGGTCGTGTACTGCTGGCCGGGCGCAAGGGTGGTTACGGCAACGCCGTCGTCATCCAGCACGGCAACAGCTACCGCACCCTGTACGGGCATATGCAGGGCTTCGCCAAGGGCGTGCGTACCGGCGTAAACGTCAAGCAGGGCCAGATCATCGGCTATATCGGCACCACCGGCCTCTCCACCGGCCCGCACCTGCACTACGAGTTCCAGGTCAACGGCCAGCATGTGGACCCGCTCGGCCAGAAGCTGCCGATGGCGGACCCCATCGCGAACAACGAGAAGCAGCGTTTCCTGCAACAGAGCAAGCCACTGATGGCGCGCATGGATCAGGAAAAGGCCACTCTGCTGGCCGCCAACAAGCAACCCTGACATGTTGCGCTACCTGGGGGTGATGTCCGGCACCAGCCTCGACGGACTGGACATCGCCCTGATCCACCAGGCCTCCCACCCCGCCCTGCTCGCCCACCACTACATCCCCATGCCCGACACGCTACGTGCCGAGCTGCTGGCCCTGTGCTCGTCCGGCCCGGACGAACTGGCGCGCGCGGCGGTAGTCGAACAGCGCTGGGTTGAACTGGCAGCCGACGGCATCCATGCCCTGCTGCAGCGGGAAGGCTTGAGCGCCGGCGATATACGCGCCATCGGCAGCCACGGCCAGACCGTGCGCCACGAGCCGTCCCGCGGCTTTACCGTGCAGATCGGCAACCCGGCGCTGCTGGCGGAGCTGACCGGGATCGATGTGGTC
Source organism: Pseudomonas sp. GD03875 (assembly GCF_029840585.1). NCBI lineage: Bacteria > Pseudomonadati > Pseudomonadota > Gammaproteobacteria > Pseudomonadales > Pseudomonadaceae > Pseudomonas > Pseudomonas sp. GD03875. Next base: position 3,195 of record NZ_JAOCCV010000018.1, read on the forward strand.
GCCGACTTCCGGCGCCGAGACGTCGCAGCGGGAGGCCAGGGTGCGCCACTGGTGCCGGCCTTCCACGAAGCCCTCTTCGAGCGCGACGACCAGCCCAGAGCCGTGCTCAACGTCGGCGGTTTCAGCAACCTCAGCCTGATCGAGGCGGACCAGCCAGTGCGAGGCTTCGACTGCGGGCCGGGCAACGTGCTGCTCGATGCCTGGATCGATAAGAGCCTGAGCAAAGCCTTCGACCGCGGCGGCGACTGGGCCGCCAGCGGGCGGCTGAATGATGACTTGCTGCGTGCGCTCCTGAGCGATCCCTACTTTGCCACGCACGGTCCCAAGAGCACGGGGCGGGAGCTGTTCAACCTCGCCTGGCTCGAAAGCCATCTGGCCGCTCAGCCCGAGCTGGCTCCCGCCGATATCCAGCGCACACTGCTGGAGCTGACCGCGCGCAGCATCGTCGACTCGCTGCAGCAGGCTCAGCAGAGCACCACCGAATTGCTGGTGTGTGGCGGCGGTGCGCACAACGACACGCTGATGCGGCGCCTGCAGGAATTGCTGCCCGATTGCCGGGTGGCCAGCACCGCCTCGCGCGGCGTGCCGCCGGACTGGGTCGAGGCCATGGCCTTCGCCTGGCTGGCCCACTGCTGCCTGGAACGCATTCCGGCCAACCGCCCGAGCGTCAGCGGGGCGAAGGGCCCGCGCATCCTCGGCGCCATCTATCCGGCCTGAAGAAACGAAAAAGCCGCGCGATTGCGCGGCTTCTGTTCCCTTGGGTAGCGATCAGATCGAGAAGGACGATCCGCAACCGCAGGTGGTCGAGGCGTTCGGGTTGTTGATCACGAAGCGCGATCCTTCCAGCCCTTCCTGATAATCCACCTCGGCACCGGCCAGGTACTGGAAGCTCATCGGGTCGACCACCAAGCTGACGCCCTCGCGCTCGACGATGGTGTCATCGTCGGCAACATCCTCGTCGAAGGTGAAGCCGTACTGGAAGCCCGAGCAACCGCCGCCGGTGACGAACACACGCAGCTTCAGGCGCGGGTTGCCTTCTTCATCGACCAGGTTCTTCACCTTGTTCGCCGCACCCTGGGTGAAGATCAGGGGGGTTGGAGTGAAGGTCTCGACGCTCATCTTGCTGTTCTCCCGGCGCCAGGCGCCATGTCACGTACTGCACGGGCGAGGATTATCCGCTTGTCCGAGCAAATTGGTCAATTATTGCGCGAAGGCAGGGCACGAGGCCCTGCCTGTTTAGATGGGAACGCCCGCGACGAATTCAAGTTGTCGCGGCGGGATGGCGGTCAGGGCAGCAGGGCGGCGTGGGAGAGCCCCAGGCGCTCGTCCAGGCCGAACATGATGTTGAGGTTCTGCACGGCCTGGCCCGACGCGCCCTTGACCAGGTTGTCGATGGCGGACAGCACCACCACCAGGTCGCCGCCCTGGGGACGGTGCACGGCGATGCGGCAGACGTTGGCGCCGCGCACGCTGCGGGTTTCCGGATGGCTGCCGGCAGGCATCACATCGACGAACGGCTCGTCGGCGTAGCGGCGCTCGAACAGCGCCTGCAGGTCCACGCCGCGGTCGGCGACGGTGGCGTACAGTGTGGCGTGGATGCCGCGGATCATCGGCACCAGGTGCGGCACGAAGGTCAGGCCGACCGGGCCGTTGGCGGCGCGGCGCAGCCCCTGGCTGATCTCCGGCAGATGGCGATGGCCCTTGACCGCATAGGCCATCATGCTCTCGCTGGCCTCGCACAGCAGCGAACCAACCTTGGCGCCACGACCGGCACCGCTGACGCCGGAGGCGCAGTTGGCGATCAACTGACTCGAATCGGCCAGACCAGCCTCCAGCAGCGGGATCAGGCCGAGCTGGGTGGCGGTCGGGTAGCAGCCGGGGACGGCGATCAGCCGCGCACCCTTGATCGCCTCGCGATTGACCTCGGGCAGGCCGTAGACCGCCTCGGGCAGCAGGTCCGGCGCGCCGTGGGGCTGGCCGTACCACTTGGCCCACTCCTCGGCGTCCTGCAGGCGGAAGTCGGCGGACAGGTCGATCACCCGGGTGCCGGCGGCGAGCAGTTCGCCGGCCAGGGCATGGGCGACACCATGGGGCGTGGCGAAGAACACCGCATCGCAGGCGCCCAGGGTGGCGACGTCCGGCACGCTGAAGGCCAGGTTGTCGTAGTGACCGCGCAGGTTGGGGTACATGTCGGCGACCTTGACCCCGGCCTCGGAGCGCGAGGTAATCACCGCCACCTCGGCCTGCGGGTGCTGGGCCAGCAGGCGCAGCAGTTCCACCCCGGTGTAACCCGTGCCGCCGACGATTCCGACCTTGACCATTGCATACCCCCGCTGCGCGACCGTTGAGAAAGGCTGCCGATGATACGGCTCCGGGGCAGCCAGGGCCAACCTCGAGGATGCGCTCGGTCATGGCTTTCTCTACTATCGGCGACACATTTCGCGCAGGAAGTCGTCGATGCTCTATCTCTGGGTCAAGGCCCTGCACATCATCGCCCTGGTCTGCTGGTTCGCCGGCCTGTTCTACCTGCCCCGGTTGTTCGTCTATCACGCCATGGCCGAGGACGACGCCAGCCGCGAGCGCTTCTGCGTCATGGAGCGCAAGCTGTATCGCGGCATCATGAATCCCTCGATGATCGCCACGCTGGTGTTCGGCGGCTGGATGCTCCATCTCAATCCGGCCTGGCTGCAGCAGGGCTGGATGCACGCCAAGCTGACGCTGGTGGTACTGTTGGTCGGTTATCACCATGTCTGCGGCGCCCAGCTCAAGCGCTTCGCCCGCGGCGAGAACGCCCGCGGCCACGTGTTCTACCGCTGGTTCAACGAGGTGCCGGTGCTGTTCCTACTGGCCATCGTGGTGCTGGTGGTGGTGAAACCCTTCTGATCACGACAAGAGGAAAGCCCCATGTCCCTGCCCGCTCTGTTCGACCAGCGCCTGCGCCTGCCCGTGGTAGCGGCTCCCATGTTCCTGGTGTCCACCCCGCAACTGGTGCTGGCCTGCTGCAACGGCGGAGTGGTTGGCAGCTTCCCGGCCCTGAACCAGCGCGAGACCAGCGGCTTCAAGGCCTGGCTGGAAGAGATCGAGGCGGGTCTGAAGCCGGACGCGGCGCCCTACGCGGTCAACCTCATCGTGCATGGCAGCAACCCGCGCCTGCAGGCCGACCTGGCGGTGTGCGTCGAGCACAAGGTGCCGGTGGTGATCACCAGCCTGGGCGCGGTCAAGGAAGTGGTCGATGCCGTGCACAGCTACGGCGGCCTGGTCTTCCATGACGTCACCACTCGCCGCCATGCGGAGAAGGCGGCCGAGGCCGGCGTCGACGGCCTGATTGCGGTGGCCGCCGGCGCCGGCGGCCATGCGGGCACCTGGAGCCCGTTCGCACTGATCGCCGAGATCCGCCAGTTCTTCGACAAGACCCTGCTGCTCTCCGGCTGCCTCAACCACGGCCACGAGATCCTCGCCGCCCAGTTGCTCGGCGCCGACCTGGCCTACATGGGCACCCGCTTCATCGCCACCCGCGAGAGCAACGCCGACGGCGACTACAAGCAGATGATCCTCGACGCCCGCGCCGCCGACATCGTGCATACCCCCGCGGTCTCGGGCGTGCCGGCCAGCTTCATGCGCCAGAGCCTGGAAAAGGCCGGCTACGACCTCAAGCGCCTGCAGGACAAGGGCGACGTCGACTACGGCGAGAAGCTCAAGCCGATCAGCGACGAAGCCAAGGCCTGGAAGACCGTATGGTCGGCCGGCCAGGGCGTCGGCGGGATCGCCGATCTGCCGACGGTGGCCGAGCTGATCGCACGCCTGGACGACGAATACCGCGCCGCACAGGGCCGGGGCAGCCAACTGGCGGGGAAATGGCCGCGCTAGTGGCCATTTGGTGCAAATTGCCTGGCCGGCCGCTTGTGAGCGCCCGGCAAAGCCCCTAGGCTCAACGAATTTATAAAAGCGAACAGGGACGCAGCATGACCGAAGCACGTTACAAGATCGTATTCGAAGGGCAGTTGATGCCGGAGCAGACGCTGGAAACGGTGAAGGCCAACCTGGCCCGCCTGTTCAAGAGCGACCCGGGCAAAATCGACGTGCTGTTCAACGGGGCCCCGGTAGCGCTCAAGCGTGACCTGTCCGAGAACGAGGCCGACAAGTACCTGGTCGCCCTCCAGCAGGCCGGCGCCCAGGTGCGCAAGGAACAGGACCTTGCCGCCAGGCTGAGCCTGGTGGATATCGAAGAAGAGAAGGCCGTCAGCGAATCAAGCGAAGCTGGCAGCAGCAATATGGAATGCCCCAAGTGCGGGCACCAGCAGCCCAAGGCCACCGCCTGCTCCGCCTGCGGCATCGTCATCGAGAAGTTCCTCGCCCGCCAGGCACTGCAGGCCCAGAGCACTCCGGGGTCGACAACCGTGTCGCCCTACAGCACGCCCAAGTCCGATGTGGGCGACGGCTACGAGGAGTTCGCCGAGCTGAAGGTATTCAGCGTTTCCGGGCGGATTGGCCGGGTTCGCTATCTGGGTTGGTCGATGGCGCTGCTGCTCATCGCTATGCTGGCCTACGGCATCGCCGCAGGGATCATGGCCGCCTCGCCGATATTCGGCGGCATCCTGATGATCCCGGTGGTCATCGGCGCAGTCGTGGTCAGCGTGCAGATCGGCGTGCAACGCCTGCATGACATTGGCTGGTCCGGCTGGCTCTGGCTGCTCAACCTGATACCCGTGGTCGGCAGCGTGTTCGCGCTGCTGATGCTCATCGTCCCCGGCAACCAGGGCGCCAACCGCTACGGGCCGCCGCCGCCGCCGAACAGCGGTGGTGTCATCGCCCTGGCCTGCACCATGCTGCTGGTGCCTATCCTGGGCATCGTCGCGGCGATTGCCCTGCCGGCCTATCAGGACTATGTCAACCGCGCCGCGGAAGCACAACAGCAGCAAATCCAGCAAGCCCCCTCCGGAGAGTAGGCCTTGAGCGGTTACGCCCTGATCACCGGAGCCTCGAGCGGTCTCGGACTCGCATTGGCCGAGGCGCTGGCCCGGCGCGGGCGTAACCTGATTCTGGTCGCACGCCAGCGCGATGCCTTGGAAAGCATCGCCTGCGAGCTGAGCCAGCGCTTCGGCGTCGAAGCGCTGTTCCGCGTGTGCGACCTGGCCGAACCGCTGCAGCTCACCGGCCTGATCCAGGAGCTTGAGCAAAGCGAGCGGCACATCGATCTGCTGGTGAACAACGCCGGCATCGGCAGCGCCGGCCTGTTCGTGGAGCAGGACTGGTCCATCGAGCAGCAGCTGATCGAACTCAATGTTCTGGCCCTCGCCCGTCTCTGCCACGCCCTGGGGCTGGACATGAAACAGCGCGGTTCGGGACAGATTCTCAACGTGGCCTCGCTGGCCGCGTTCCAGCCCGGTCCGCTGATGGCCAACTACTTCGCCAGCAAGGCCTATGTGCTGCACCTGTCGGAGGCGTTGCGCAGCGAACTGGCGCCGTTCGGTGTGAAGGTCTCGGTGCTCTGCCCAGGACCGGTGGCCACTGCCTTCTTCCGCCGCGCCCAGTTGCGCAGCGAGGGACTGGACCGGCACGGCCAACTGGCCAGCCCGGAAGAGATTGCCCTGCTCGCCATCCGCGGGCTGGAGCGCAACCAGGCCATAATCATCCCCGGCTGGCGGCACCGCCTGGTGCCGCAGCTGTTGCGCCTGACACCCCGCGCACTGGTGCGGCGCATCGCCATGAAGATGGTCCGCCCGCTGTTGCCACGAACGGACGCCGAGCAGCCCTAGCCGGCGTTCACCGTCCGGCCATCGGCCCAGGCACGCAGGGCCGCCAGGTCCTCGGCCATCACCACCGACAGCGGCGCGGTGCTCTGGATACTGTTCAGCAACAGCGTCTGATCCACCGACTGCTGCCGCGCCTGGGCGGCGTACAGAGCGCTGACCACCACTTGCTCGATCTCGGCCCCCGAGAAACCCGCACAGGCGTGCGACAGCTCGGCCAGGTCGAACTGCTCGGGCTCCAGCTCGCGACGGCGCAGGTGGATGGCGAAGATGTCCGACCGTACTGCCGCATCCGGCAGGTCGACGAAGAACAGCTCATCGAAGCGCCCCTTGCGCACCAGTTCGGGCGGCAAGCGGTGGATGGCGTTGGCCGTCGCCACCATGAACACCGGCGCCTTGCGCTCGGCCATCCAGGTCAGCAGGGTGCCGAGCACACGCTGGCTGACACCATCGTCATTCTCACCGGTGGCCAGGCCTTTCTCGATCTCGTCCATCCACAGCACGCAGGGCGCCATCTGGCTGGCCAGCCTGAGCGCCTCGCGCAGGTTGCGCTCGGTCTCGCCGAAGAACTTGTTGTACAGACTGGCAAAGTCCAGGCGCAGCAGCGGCAGCCCCCAGAGGCCGGCCACCGCCTTGGCCGCCAGGCTCTTGCCGCCGCCCTGCACACCGACCAGCAGCATGCCGCGGGGCATGTCCGCACCCTTGCCGTTGAGGAATATCTCCTGGCGCTCGCTCAGCCAGCGCTTGAGGTTGGTCAGGCCGCCCACCTCGGCGAAGCGCGCGGTGTCGTACTCGAAGCTGAGCACGCCCTCCAGGTCGAGCAGCTGGAACTTGGCCTTGTTCAGCTCCGGGATGTCTTCCTGGGTGATGGCGCCGTCGTCGCAGATCACGTTGCGTGCCAGCGCCCGTGCCTCGGCGTGGGTCAGGCCACGCAGGTTCTTCACCATCTGCTGCAGGGTGCGGTTGTCGGTGCGCACCCTGGCTCCACGGTTGCGCTCGCTCCAGCGGGCGGCCTCCTCGCGGACGATGGCCAGCAGCTCCTCCTCGGTCGGCAGCGCCAGGCTGAAGCGCGCCGCGTAGCGCTGGACCTCGGCCGGCAGCTTCACCGCGTGGGAAACGAGCACCAGGGTCGGCTTGTGCGCCTCCTCGCTCATGGCGATTTCCTTGAGCAGACGCACCAGCCTGGGGCTGTCGCCGAGGAAGGGGTGCAGGTCGCACATCACGTAGAGGTTGGGTACCGGGTCGGCCTTGATCATGCGCAGCGCCTGCTCCGGCTCGCGGCTGTCCAGTTCGCCCATCGGCTCGCCGCCGAAGGCCAGACGCTGCAGGCCCTCGGTCACCGACCAGGTGTGGATGCCCAGACCACGCTTGACGGCGAGCGAAGTCAGCGTCTCCAGCACCCGGCGCTCGTCCCAGGACTCGATCACCACCAGCTTGACCCGGGACTCGAGCACCAGCCCCAGGTCGTGGATATCGTTCTTCAACACTCGCTCCTTGTGAGACCACCCGAACCAGGCCCACAGAATACCGAAAGCCACCAGGGAAGGCGCGTGGACTCCCTGTTCTGCAGGATAATCGACGGGACCGAGCCTCGTAGGGTGCACAGGCAGTCCCCTTGGTGCGCACGGCGCACCCTACACGGCAGCCATGCGGCCTCTTGTCGCCAAGCGGATTTCTGCCCGGGGGCTCAGGTAAACTGCCGGCATGCTTTCCCGCGGAGATGGCCCATGACCAACGAACGCCAGTTTTCCCCCGTCGACCGCCTGCTGATGCAGGCCGACGCCGCCATGCGCACCCTGCTGCCCTTCAGCGGCGCCCCGGCGCGGCCGTCGCCGGCCATCCTGCAGAACGAGTCCGAACTTAGCGACGAGGATGCCCGCCACGTGGCCGGCCTGATGCGCATCAACCATACCGGCGAGGTCTGCGCCCAGGCGCTCTACCAGGGCCAGGCGCTGACAGCCAAGCTGCCCGAGGTACGCAAGGCCATGGAGCATGCCGCCGACGAGGAGGTCGACCACCTGGCTTGGTGCGAGCAGCGCATCCGCGAGCTGGGCAGCCATCCAAGCGTGCTCAACCCGATCTTCTACGGCCTGTCCTTCGGCGTCGGCGCGGTCGCCGGGCTGATCAGCGACCGGGTCAGCCTGGGCTTCGTCGCCGCCACCGAGGACCAGGTGGTCAAGCACCTGGACGAGCACCTGGAGCAGATTCCGCCGGAGGACGCCCGGACCCGCGCCATCCTCGAGCAGATGCGCGAGGACGAGCAGCAGCATTCAACCAGCGCCCTGGAGGCCGGCGGCCTGCGCTTCCCGGCGCCGGTCAAGTTCGGCATGACCCTGCTGTCCAAGGTGATGACCAAGAGCACCTACCGCATCTGAATCGCGGACATGATAAAAAGGCGCCATCTGGCGCCCTTTTTCATTGACTCATGCGTGGGTGCGGATCAGCCCAGCTCGACGATTTCGTAGTCGTGGGTGATCTCGACGCCGGCGCGGCCTAGCATGATCGAGGCCGAGCAGTACTTCTCTGCCGACAGCTCGACGGCGCGCTTGACCTGCGCCTCCTTGAGGCCACGACCCTTGACCACGAAGTGCAGGTGGATCTTGGTGAATACCTTGGGGTCCTCGTCGGCGCGCTCGGCCTCGAGGAAAGCCTCGCAGCTTTCCACCGGCTGGCGCGACTTCTTCAGGATGCTGACCACGTCGAAGTTGCTGCAGCCGCCCAGGCCGATCAGCACCATCTCCATGGGACGCACGCCGAGGTTGCGACCACCCGCCTCGGGCGGACCATCCATCACCACCACGTGCCCGCTGCCGGACTCGCCGAGGAACATGGCCTCGCCGGCCCACTGAATACGCGCTTTCATCGCAAGGACTCCAACTCCCAGAAAAATGCCCGCCAGCTTAACACAGCACCTGGCGGGAGCTTTTCGACCCACCGGTCAGCCTGCAGGTCGGAAGCGCTGCAGACTGCGTCGCAAAAACGCATTACCACAGGCCACCTGTCTGTTAAGCTGCCGACGGATAACTGGCACACTTGTTCGGATAACTAATAAGAAATTCGCCTGCTGGACAAAGGCTTACTCATTTTCGGGACTCGGGCATGGTCGCTATTACCCTTACACCTAAGATCAAGAACATCGACAAGCTGCTCGCGCACTGTCACCGCCGCCGCTACACAGCCAAAAGCACCATCATCTATGCAGGGGACCGTTGCGAGACCCTGTTCTTCATCGTCAAAGGCTCGGTCACCATCCTCATCGAGGACGACGACGGCCGCGAAATGATCATCGCCTACCTCAATGCGGGCGACTTCTTCGGCGAAATGGGCCTGTTCGAGAAGGAAGGCGCCGAGAAGGAGCGCAGCGCCTGGGTCCGTGCAAAGACCGAGTGCGAGGTGGCGGAGCTGAGCTACACCAAGTTCCGCGAACTGACCCAGCAGGACCCCGAGATTCTCTATGCGCTCGGCAGCCAGATGGCGGACCGCCTGCGCAATACCACCCGCAAGGTGGGCGACCTGGCCTTCCTCGACGTTACCGGCCGCGTGGCCCGCACCCTGCTCGACCTGTGCAAGCAGCCGGACGCCATGACCCATCCGGACGGCATGCAGATCAAGATCACCCGCCAGGAAATCGGCCGCATCGTCGGCTGCTCCCGCGAGATGGTCGGCCGCGTGCTCAAGTCCCTTGAGGAACAGGGCCTGGTGCATGTGAAGGGCAAGACCATGGTGGTCTTCGGTACGCGCTGAAGAGCCCGCCAATCGGCGTAACGCTGTTCACATAAGGAATAATCGCGCGCTCTGCCCCTCGCCCTTCCGGGGAGAGGCGGGGAAACCAGCAGTCTCGCAGGTTTCCGCCCTCTCCCCCAGCATCTCTCTACTTAGGCGTGCCCCCGAGCAAGCACGTACGGTGCTAGGTTCTGTACGAAAAGTGCCTGCGCTCGGTGATGCTTCGTTAAAAACGGGTTCGGAATGCTCATTTACAGCTCGTAAACTCCGCTTCCTCACCCGTTTTTGCCTCGCCTGACCTTCGCTCGACGACTTTTCGTACAGACCCTAAGTGATGAGTTAACTGCTGTTGGTGAAATCAATCCCTGTGGGAGCGGACTTGTCCGCGAACGGGGCTGACAGCAAAGCTTCGCGGCCAAGGCCGCTCCCACACGGTCACGGCACTCGCCAGCAACACTCAAAGCCTAAGTGATCGGCTTTTTGTGGGCGCTCGATCAGTCCGGGTCGATGCCCGCCACCACGCGGCTGCCGGCGAAGAACAGGCGCTTGAGTTCCGTCCCCGGCTCCTCGGCGCGCATGAAAGCCTCGCCGACCAGGAACGCATACACCTCGTTGATTTCCATCAGCTCCACGTCGGCGCGGCTGAGGATGCCGCTCTCGGTGATCACCACTCGGTCGCGCGGAATGCGCGGCAGCAGGTCGAGGGTCGTCTCCAGGCTCACCTCGAAGCTGTGCAGGTTGCGGTTGTTGATGCCCACCAGCGGCGTATCCAGGGTATTCAGCGCGCGCTCCAGTTCGGCGCCGTCGTGCACTTCCACCAGCACGTCCAGGCCGACGTCCTTGGCGGCGGCGGCCAGCTCGGCCATGCGCACGTCGTCCAGCGCCGAGACGATCAGCAGGATGCAGTCGGCGCCGATGGCCCGCGCCTCCACCACCTGGTAGGGGTCGATCATGAAGTCCTTGCGGATCACCGGCAGTCGGCAGGCGGCACGGGCCTGCTGCAGGTACTCGTCGGCGCCCTGGAAGAAGTCGATGTCGGTCAGCACCGACAGGCAGGCCGCGCCGCCGGCCTCGTAGCTCTTGGCGATCTCGGCGGGGACGAAGTGCTCGCGCAGCACGCCCTTGCTCGGCGAGGCCTTCTTCACCTCGGCGATCACCGCCGGCTGCTTTTGCGCGACGCGTTCCTGCAGGGCGCGGGCGAAGCCGCGCGGGGCGTCGGCCTGGCGCGCCAGCGCCTCGACCTCGGCGAAGCTCACGCGGGCGCGCCGCTCGGCCACTTCCTCGGCCTTGCGGGCAAGGATCTTCTCCAGCACGGTTGGAATGCTCACCCTTCGTTCTCCACACGGAATACAGCGGTAAAGGAAGCCAGCTCGGTCAGCTTCTCCCAGGCCAGACCGGTGTGCAACGCGTCGTGCGCGAGCTGCATGCCCTCGTTCAGGCTGCCGGCGATATCGGCGGCATAGAGCGCGGCGCCGGCGTTGAGCACGATCATGTCGGCGGCCTTCTGGCCGTTCTCGGTCTTGCGCTTGCCCAGCGCGTCGCGGATCAGCGCCAGGGAGTCCTGGGCGCCCTCCACGGTCAGGCCGATCAGGCTCTGGCTCTTGATGCCGAAGTCCTCGGGCTGGATGCGGTATTCGCTGACCGCACCGTCTTTCAGCTCGGCGACGTGGGTCGGCGCGGCCAGGCTGATCTCGTCCAGGCCGTCGCTGGCATGCACCACCAGCACATGCTTGCTGCCCAGGCGCTGCAGCACTTCCGCCATCGGCCGGCACAGCGCCTGGCTGAACACGCCGATCACCTGGTGTTTGACTCCGGCCGGGTTGGTCATCGGGCCGAGCATGTTGAAGATCGTGCGCAGCCCCAGCTCGCGGCGTGGGCCGATGGCATACTTCATGGCGCCATGATGGGCCGGGGCGAACATGAAGCCGACGCCGACGCTCTCGACGCAACGCGCCACCTGTTCCGGCTTGAGGCTCAGGTAGACCCCGGCGGCCTCCAGCAGGTCGGCGCTGCCGCTCTTGCCGGAGACCGCGCGGTTGCCGTGCTTGGCCACCTTGCCGCCGGCCGCGGCGACCACGAAGGCGGCGGCGGTGGAGACGTTGAACACGTTCATACCGTCGCCACCGGTGCCACAGGTGTCGACCAGGCGCTCGGCGTCGATCTTCACCGGTGCGGCCAGCTCGCGCATGACAGTGGCGGCGCCGACGATCTCGTCGATGGTCTCGCTCTTCATGCGCATGCCCATGAGGAACGCGCCGATCTGCGCGTCGGTGCACTGGCCGGTCATGATCAGGCGCATCACGTCCTGCATCTCGGCGGTGGACAGGTCCAGCTGGGCGACCACCCGGTTGAGGGCTTCCTTGATGTCCATCAGCGCGCTCCGCCTTGTTGCTTGAGGAAGTTGGCGAACAGTTCGTGGCCCTGCTCGGTGAGGATGGATTCCGGGTGGAACTGCACGCCCTCGATGTTCAGGGTCTTGTGGCGCAGACCCATGATCTCGTCGACGCTGCCGTCGGCATGCTGGGTCCAGGCGGTGACCTCCAGGCAGTCCGGCAGGGTCTCGCGCTTGACCACCAGGGAGTGGTAGCGGGTCACGGTCAGCGGCTTGTTGAGGCCGGCGAACACGCCCTTGTCCTCGTGGAACACCGGGCTGGTCTTGCCGTGCATCACCTGGCGCGCGCGCACCACGTCGCCGCCGAAGGCCTGGCCGATGCTCTGGTGGCCCAGGCACACGCCGAGGATCGGCAGCTTACCGGCGAAGTGCAGGATGGCCTCGATGGACACGCCCGCTTCGGTCGGCGTGCAGGGGCCGGGCGAGACCACGATGCGCTCGGGCTTCAGCGCCTCGATCTCGGCGATGGTCAGTTCGTCGTTGCGGATCACATGGACATCGGCACCCAGCTCGCCCAGGTACTGCACCACGTTGTAGGTAAAGGAGTCGTAGTTGTCGATCATCAGCAGCATGGTAGGTCCCCCTTACTCAACGGACTGTTCGGCGAGGCTGACCGCGCGGAACATGGCGCGACGCTTGTTCAGGGTTTCTTCCCACTCCAGGGCCGGCTGCGAGTCGGCGACGATGCCGGCGCCGGCCTGCACGTGCAGCTCGCCGTCCTTGATCACCGCGGTGCGGATGGCGATGGCGGTGTCCATGTTGCCGTTCCAGGCGAGATAGCCGACGGCGCCGCCGTAGACGCCGCGCTTGACCGGCTCCAGTTCGTCGATGATCTCCATCGCCCGCACCTTGGGCGCGCCGGACAGGGTGCCGGCCGGCAGGATGGCGCGCAGTGCGTCCATGGCGCTCAGCCCCTCTTTCAGGTGCCCCGTCACGTTGGAGACGATGTGCATCACGTTGGAATAGCGCTCGATCACCATCTGCTCGGTGACCCTCACCGTGCCGGTGGTGGAGACCCGGCCAGCGTCGTTGCGACCCAGGTCGATCAGCATCAGATGCTCGGCGATCTCCTTGGCATCGGACAGCAGGTCCTTCTCCAACTCGATGTCAGCTTCCTCGGTGGCGCCGCGCGGACGGGTGCCGGCGATCGGGCGCACGGTTACCAGGTTGTCCTCGACCCGCACCAGCACTTCCGGCGAGCTGCCCACCACGTGGAAGTCGCCGAAGTTGAAGAAGTACATGTAGGGCGTCGGATTGATGCAGCGCAGTGCCCGGTACAGGTCGATGGGCGCCGCCTGGAACGGGATCGACATGCGCTGGGAGATCACCACCTGCATGCAGTCGCCGGCCAGGATGTATTCCTTGATCGCGTCGACCGCCGCCTCGTAGTCGTCGCGCTTGAAGCTGGAGACGAAGTCCGGCTCCTTGCCGGCCGGCTTGGACAGGTCCACGCCCAGGCGCGGGGTGATCGGCTGGCGCAGCTTGTTCAGCAGCTCCTGCAGCTGGGCCTGGCCCTGCTCGTAGGCGTCGGCCTGGGCCGGGTCGGCGAGGACGATGGCGTGCATCTTGCCGGCCAGGTTGTCGAACACGACGACCGCGTCCGAGACCATCAGCAGGATGTCCGGGGTGCCCAGCGGATCGGGATTCGGGCAGCGGGCCAGCTTCTTCTCCACGTAGCGCACGCTGTCGTAGCCGAAGTAGCCGACCAGGCCGCCGTTGAAGCGCGGCAGGCCGGCGATAGTCGGCACGTTGTAGCGCGCCTTGAACTGCTCGACAAAGGCCAGCGGGTCTTCGCTGTCGAGCTGCTCGACGACCTGGCCGTCGACGCTGACGCTGACCTGGTGGCCGTGCACGCGCAGTACGGTGCGCGCCGGCAGGCCGATGATCGAGTAGCGGCCCCATTTCTCGCCACCCTGGACGGATTCCAGCAGGTAGGAGTTTGGGGTGTCGGCCAGCTTGAGGTAGATCGACAGCGGGGTGTCGAAGTCGGCCAGGGTCTCGAATGCAAGCGGAATGCGGTTGAAGCCGTCGGCGGCCAAGCGCAAGAATTCTTCGCGGGTCATGCTCTGCCTCGTGGTATGAGGAAGTGAAACGGATGTCGGGCAAACGCGCCGGCGAGCGCCGGCCAGGGGAATGTCAGGCGCGCCAGCGCCAACGGGCCAGAGCCTTGAAGACATTCGTCCATTGTTTGCGGGCAACCACCACGATGCTGTCTCGGCGGGATGTAGAGTCCGGCGACATTAGCGCAGCGCCATCCGAGGCGCAACCGGGCAGCAACTGGCGCAGGTCGTCGAGCACCCGCGCCGGGCTCTCCTCGGCGATCGGCCGGCCGTGGTTGTAGCCGTAGGACAGCGCCACGCAGGGCACGCTGGCGGCACGGGCGGCCAGCACATCGTTGCGCGAGTCGCCGATGAACAGCGCGTGCTCCGGCTCCACTCCGGCCAGGCGCATGACGAACAGCAGCGCGGCCGGGTCAGGCTTCTGCTGCGGCAGGGTGTCGCCGCCGACGATCCAGCGGAAGTAGCGGCCGAGCTTCATCTCGTCCAGCAGCGGGGCAACGAAGCGCTCAGGCTTGTTGGTGATCAGCGCCAGCTCCACGCCCTGCTTCTTCAGCCACTTGAGGGTCGCGGTGACGCCCGGGTAGACGGTGCTCAGGGCATGGCTGCCGGCGTAGGCCTCGTTGAACAGTTCCAGGGCCTGCTCGGTGTCGGCATCGCTGACCTCGGTGTGGTCGATGCCGCCGGCCAGGGCGCGGCGCACCAGCACCCGGGCACCGTTGCCGACCCACTCGCGCACCCGCTCGACGCCGGCGGGCGGGCGCCCCAGCTGCACCAGCATGCGGTCGACCGCGGCGGACAGGTCCGGCACCGAGTCCACCAGGGTGCCGTCCAGATCGAACATCACCAGGCGTGGCAGGCTTCCTGCGAACAGCTCGTGGATCACGCGCGCACCTGGGCCAGCTCGGCGCGCATGGCGTCGATCACCGCCTTGTAGTCGGGCTGGTTGAAGATGGCCGAGCCGGCGACGAAGGTGTCGGCGCCCGCCTCGGCGATCTCGCGAATGTTCTTGGCGCTGACGCCGCCGTCGATCTCCAGCCGGATGTCGCGACCGGAGGCGTCGATCAGCGCGCGGGCCTCACGCAGCTTGTCGAGGGTACCGGGGATGAACTTCTGCCCGCCGAAGCCGGGGTTGACGCTCATCAGCAGGATCATGTCGACCTTGTCCATCACGTACTTCAGGCAGTCCAGCGAAGTGGCCGGGTTGAACACCAGGCCGGCCTTGGCGCCGCCGTCGCGGATCAGTTGCAGGGAGCGGTCGATGTGCTCGCTGGCCTCCGGGTGGAAGGTGATGTAGGAGGCGCCGGCCTCGATGAAGTCGCCGATGATGCGGTCGACCGGCTTGACCATCAGGTGCGCGTCGATCGGCGCGGTGATGCCGTACTTGCGCAGCGCCGAGCAGACCATCGGGCCGATGGTCAGGTTGGGCACGTAGTGGTTGTCCATCACATCGAAGTGAACGATGTCGGCGCCGGCGGCGAGCACCTTGTCGACTTCCTCGCCCAGGCGGGCGAAATCGGCGGACAGGATCGACGGGGCGATGGCGAAGGGTTGCATGGCGGCCTCAGGCTTCTATCACGGTGGCGCGATTGTAGCCTGAGTCAGGGGACGGGGCAGTTGTCGTATGTCAGGGAACGTGGGAGCGGCCTTGGCCGCGATGCTCTCCATCTCGCGGCCAAGGCCGCTCCCACTGGGCTATTCCGGTACGGCGGTACGCATCTTCTCGCTGCGCCCGCGCAGCCATTCCAGGGTCAGCAGCATGACCACCGAGAAGGCGATCAGCAGGGTCGCGGCGGCGGCGATGGTCGGCGACAGGTTCTCGCGGATACCGCTGAACATCTGCCGTGGCAGGGTGGCCTGCTCGGGGCCGGCGAGGAACAGGGTCACCACCACTTCGTCGAACGAGGTGGCGAAGGCGAACAGCGCGCCGGAGATCACCCCCGGCGCGATCAGCGGCAGGGTCACCCGGCGGAACGCGGTGATCGGCGAGGCCCCCAGGCTGGCGGCGGCGCGCACCAGGTTGTAGTTGAAGCCCTGCAGGGTGGCCGACACGGTGATGATGACGAAGGGCACACCAAGCACGGCGTGCACCAGGATCAGCGAGGTGTAGCTGTTGCCCAGGCCGAGCGGGGCGAAGAACAGGTAGCTGGCGACGCCGACGATCACCACCGGGGCGACCATCGGCGAGATCAGCAGGCTCATCACCAGCGCCTTGCCGCGGAACTCGCCGCGGGTCAGGCCGATGGCCGCCAGGGTGCCGAAGACCATCGCCAGCACGGTGGCGGCCGGCGCCACGATCAGGCTGTTCTTCAGCGAGCGCATCCACTCGGCCGAGGTGAAGAACGACTCGTACCAGCGCAGGGAGAAGCCCTGCAGCGGGTAGACCAGGAAGCTGCCGGAGTTGAACGACAGCGGGATGATCACCAGCACCGGCAGGATCAGGAACAGCAGCACCAGCGCGCACAGGCCGCGGTGGGTCCAGAACCAGGCGCGCTCGACGGGGGATTTGTAGGGGCTCAGCATCTCGATGTTCTCCTGATCAGCCCAGACGCAGGCGGCTCGCGCCCACCAGCCAGCTGTACACCACGTAGAGCAGCATGGTGGCCAGCAGCAGCAGGCCGCCGAGGGCCGTGGCCATGCCCCAGTTGATGGTGGTGTTGGTGTAGAAGGCGACGAAGTAGCTGATCATCTGGTCGTTCGGGCTGCCCAGCAGCGCCGGGGTGATGTAGTAGCCGATGGACAGGATGAACACCAGCAGGCAGCCAGCGCCGACGCCGGCCAGGGTCTGCGGGAAGTACACCCGCCAGAAGCTGGCGAACGGGTGGCAGCCGAGGGAGATGGCGGCGCGCATGTAGCTCGGCGAGATGCCCTTCATCACGCTGAAGATCGGCAGGATCATGAACGGCAGCATGATGTGCACCATGGCGACGTAGACGCCGGTGCGGTTGAACACCAGTTGC
Source organism: Pseudomonas sp. GD03875 (assembly GCF_029840585.1). NCBI lineage: Bacteria > Pseudomonadati > Pseudomonadota > Gammaproteobacteria > Pseudomonadales > Pseudomonadaceae > Pseudomonas > Pseudomonas sp. GD03875. Next base: position 20,077 of record NZ_JAOCCV010000018.1, read on the forward strand.
AGCGGCTGGTCGATCACGCCCATGGCGATCAGCGCGCTGTTGATCAGGCCACCGGACTGCAACAGCACGATCCAGGCCGCCACGCGCACCAGGATCGAGGTCCAGAACGGCAGCAGCACGAGAATCATCAGCAGGTTGCTGGTGCGGGTCGGCAGGTTCGCCAGCAGGTAGGCCAGCGGGTAGGCCAGCACCAGGCAGATGGCGGTGATCACCACGCCCATCCAGAAGGTGCGGACGAAGATGTCCAGGTAGATGGCCTGGTCCGGGGTGGCGGACGCCAGCTCGCCGAGGTCGTCGATGCGATGGTCGAGGGACGCCAGCAGGAAATAGGAGGTGAAGGCGCTGTCGTTGCGGCGGATCACCTGCCAGTACGCGGGATCGCCCCAGCGCTCGTCGAGGCTTTCCAGCGCGTCCTTGTAGGAGGCGGGCTCCTGCTTGAACGGCAGGGCGCGGCCGGTCTTGGCCAGCAGGCTGCGGTAGCCGGCCAGCTCCATGTTCAGGCGCTTGGAGAGGTCGCCGATGGTCTGGTTCTTGCGCGCCTCGGCCAGGTCCTGGGCCAGGGCCTGGTACACCGACTCTTCGGGCAGGCCGCGGCCATCCCAGGCGGCGATCGCCTCGACGGTGCGCGGCAGGCTGCCGACCACCTCGGGGTTCTCCACGCTCTTGTACAGCAGGATGCCGATCGGCAGCAGGAACACCACGAAGAGGAACACCAGCAGCGGCAGGATCAGGCCCTGGGCCTTGAGCCGGTTGATGCGCTCGGCGCGGGCCAGCTTCTGCTTCAGGGTCAGGCCGGCGAATTCGGTGAGGGATACGGTAGTGGCCATCGCGGGCTCCAGAGACACCGGGACAAAGCGCCCTCGCCCAAGGTCGGGCGAGGGTCAGGAGGGACGGGGGAGCGTCCCTCCTACCAACTCCCCTTCACAGGGAAGGGGCACTGCACGGGATGCTTATTTCGCCGCCCAGGCGTTGAAGCGCTGCTCCAGCTGCTCGCCGTAGTCGGCCCAGAAGGTCACGTTCATGGCCACCTGGTTGGCGATGTTCTCCGGGGTGGTCGGCATGTCCTTGAGCAACGCCGGGTCGAGCAGCTCGACGGCCTTCTTGTTGGCCGGGCCGTAGGCGATGTTCGAGGAGTAGATCTTCTGCTGCTCGGGCTGCACGCTGAACGCGGCGAAGGCCTTGGCGGCGTCGCTGTCCTTGGCGCCCTTGGGGATGGCCCAGGCGTCGAAGTCGTAGATGCCGCCGTTCCACACCACCTTGAGGTTGCTCTCCTTCTGCACGGCGGCGATGCGGCCGTTGTAGGCGGAACTCATCACCACGTCGCCGGAGGCGAGGAACTGCGGCGGCTGGGCGCCGGCTTCCCACCACTGGATGTGCGGCTTGATCTGGTCGAGCTTCTTGAAGGCACGGTCCTGGCCTTCCTGGGTGGCGAGCACGGTGTAGACGTCCTTCGGCGCCACGCCGTCGGCCATCAGGGCGAACTCCAGAGTGTACTTGGCGCCCTTGCGCAGGCCGCGCTTGCCCGGGAACTTGGCCACGTCCCAGAAATCGGCCCAGCCGGCCGGTGCGGCGGACAGCTTGTCGGCGTTGTAGGCGAGCACGGTGGACCAGACGAAGAAGCCCACGCCGCACGGCTGGATGGCTCCTTCGACGAAGTCTTCCTCGTTGCCGAACAGGGACGGGTCGAGTTCCTCGAACAGGCCCTCGTCGCAACCGCGGGCCAGCTCGGGCGACTCCACTTCCACCAGGTGCCAGGACACGCTGTTGGTGTCGACCATGGCCTTCACCTTGGCCATCTCGCCGTTGTATTCGCCGGCGACGATCTTGCCCTTGCCGGCTGCTTCCCACGGTTTGTAGAAGGCCTTGACCTGGGCGTCCTTGTTGGCGCCGCCGAAGGAGATCACCGTCAGGTCGGCGGCCATCGCCTGGGAGGCGCCGAACAGGCCGAGGGCCAGGGTCCCGAGGCGGAACATGCTGCGGATGTTGCTCATTGTTGTTTTCTCCACTGTGCAGGGTTGGAAATGCGCGGCGCCGTCACTCGACGACCAGAGGGTCCAGCGCCCTTACGTGCTCCACATGCCAGCCGAGCGGTACCACGTCGCCCACGCCCAGGGCGGGGTCGAGTTCGGCGATCGGCTGCTTGACGAAGAAGTTGGGGTTGCCGCACACCTCCATGCGGATGCGCACGTGGTCGCCCAGGTAGATGAACTCGGCCACCCGGCCGCTGAAGCGGTTGGCGCAGCTCTCGCTGGCGCCGTTGATGCGTACCCGCTCGGGGCGGATCGACAGGCTGACCGGCTCGCCCGGCGCGCCGACCTTCACCGCCAGCGCTTGCACCTGCTCGCCACGGGCGGTGCGCACGGTGCAGCGCTCGCCGTCGCGGCTGACCAGCTCGCCGGCAAGGCGGTTGTTCTCGCCGATGAAGTGGGCGACAAAGGTGTTGCTCGGCGCCTCGTAGAGGTCGCGCGGCGGGGCGATCTGCTGGATCTCGCCCTGGTGGAACACCGCCACCCGGTCGGACATGGTCAGCGCCTCGCCCTGGTCGTGGGTCACGTAGACCACGGTCACGCCCAGGCGCTGGTGGATGTGCTTGATCTCCATCTGCATGTGTTCGCGCAGCTGCTTGTCGAGCGCGCCGAGGGGCTCGTCCATCAGCACCAGCTGCGGCTCGAACACCAGCGCGCGAGCCAGCGCCACGCGCTGCTGCTGGCCGCCGGAGAGCTGCGCCGGGTAGCGGTTGCGGAAGTTGTCGAGCTGGACCATGGACAGCGCGCGCTTGACCCGCTCGGTGATGTCGGTCTTGCTCATGCCGCGCACGGTGAGGGGGAAGGCCAGGTTCTCGGCCACCGTCATGTGCGGGAACAGCGCGTAGTTCTGAAACACCATGCCGATGTCGCGCTTGTGCGGCGGCACGTTGTTGATCGCGCGCCCGGCCAGGAGAATCTCGCCGGCGGTGGGCGTCTCGAAGCCGGCCAGCATCATCAGGCTGGTAGTCTTGCCGGAGCCGGACGGGCCGAGCAGGGTGAGGAACTCGCCCTTGCGGATGTCCAGGTTGAGGTCTTTGACGATCAGGCTCTCGCCGTCGTAGCTCTTCTGCACGCCCTTGAAGCTGACGAGCACGTCGCTGGAAACATTCTCGGCCATCACCACACCTTTGTTCTTGTTGCCGTGGTGTAAGACTAGAAAGCCATGGAGCCAGCGCAAATCGGGCGGTATGAGAGATTGCTATAAGGCTTGCAGACGACGCGTTGTAGGGATCGCCCTACACACAGCAAGTCAGGTAGGAGCGGCCTAGGCCGCGATAGGGGGGAGTGCTGGAGCATCGCGGCCAAGACCGCTCCCACAGGGAGAAACTCGCAGCCTCTGGCACCTTCTACAGCAGCTTGTGCTCCACCGCGTACTTCACCAGGTCGGCCACCGAGTGCAGGTTAAGCTTCTGCATCAGGCGCGCCTTGTGGGTACTGATCGTCTTGCTGCTGACCGACAGCTGCTGGGCGATCTCGTTGACCCCCTCGCCGCGCACCAGGCGCTCGAACACCGAGAACTCGCGCTCGGACAGCAGCGAGTGTGGCGGCCGCGAATCGGTCAGGCCGACCTCGAAGACCATCCGGTCGGCCAGCTCCGGGTCGATGTAGCGGCCGCCCGTGGCGACCTTGCGGATGGCGGTGAGCAGCAGCGCCGGGTCGCTGTCCTTGGTGGCGTAGCCCGCCGCGCCGATCTTCAGGGCGCGGGCCGCCATCTGCGCCTCGTCGTGCATGGACAGCACCAGCACCGCCGGCGGTTCCGCCAGCGCGCGGATGCGCGGGATCGCCTCCAGGCCGTTGACGCCGGGCATGGATATATCCAGCAGCACCACCTCGCAGGGGGTGTGGCGCAGGGTCTCCAGCAGTTGCTCGCCGTTGCCCGCCTCGCCGACCACGGTCATGTCCCTCGCCAGGCCGATCAGCTGCTTGATGCCCTCGCGGACGATGGTGTGGTCTTCGGCCACCAGTACTCGAATCACGCTACGACCTCTCTATCCAGTGCCACCCGCACGCTCAGCGTAGTGCCCTCCCCAGGCGCGCTGTCGATCGCCAGGCTGCCGCCGAGCATCAGCACGCGCTCGCGCATGCCGACTAGGCCGAAGGATTGTGCGCGCTGCGCGCCCGCCTCGAAACCCCGACCATCGTCACTCACCCGCAGCAGCAGCTCGTCACCCTGCACCTCCAGGCCGACCTCCACGGTGTGCGCCTCGGCGTGGCGCAGCACGTTGGTCAGCGCCTCCTGCAGCACGCGGAACAGGCCGATGGCCTTGGCGTCGGACAGCGCCGGCAGCTGCTCGGGCACCTGCACCAGGCAGGGAATCTGGCTGCGCGCCTCGAAGCGCCGCGCCTGCCACTCGATGGCCGAGGCGATGCCGGCGTCGAGGATCGGCGGGCGCAGCGCGGTGGCCACGTCGCGCACCAGCTGGAACAGGTTGGCGATCAGCTTCTTCATGCTGTCCAGGCGCGCCTGCAGGCCGGCGTCGAGACCGGCGTAGGCCAGTTCGCACATGGAGGTCTCCAGCTTGAGCACGGTGAGGACCTGGCCCAGCTCGTCATGCACCTCGCGGGCGATGCGCGCTTTTTCTTCCTCGCGCACGCTCTCCAGGTGCGCGGACAGTTCGCGCAGTTGGGCGCGCGACTCGGCCAGTTCCAGTTCGATGGCCTTGTTCTCGCTGATGTCCCACACCACGCCGTCCCACACCACGTGTTCGGCGCTCAGCTGGCGGGCACTGGACTTGATGTCGGCCCAGCGCACGCGGCCGTCGCGGGTCAGGATGCGGCCCTGCCAGTGCCAGTCGCTGGCCGTCTCGATGGCGGCGTCCTGGGTGGCGTGGTAGGCGGCGCGGTCGTCCGGGTGGACCAGGCTGCGGATGCCGAAGTCCGCCGCCATGATGGTCGCCGCCGGGTAGCCGACCAACTGCTCGCTGCCCTCGCTGATGAAGGCGAAGTCCACCGGCGCGCCGGGCACCGGGCGCTCCAGGCGGAACACCAGGCCCGGCACGTTGCCGGCGATGCCCTTGAGGCGCGCCTCGCTCTCCTCCAGGGCGGCGCGGGCCCGGCGCCGCTCGGTGACGTCGGTGAGGTAGACCACCAGGTACTCGGCCTCGCGAAAGCGCAGGAAGCCCAGGGTCACGTCCGCCGGCATCCAGCTGCCGTCGGAGCGCCGGCAGTTGCTCTCGAAGTTCAGCGCGCCCTCCTCGTGCTGGCGCACCCGCTTCCACAGGCTGAGCCAGCGATCCATGCCCAGGCCCGGCTCGAACTCCTGCAGCGGCCGGTCGACCATGGCGCCGCTGTCGTAGCCGAGCATCTCGGCCACCGCCTGGTTGGCGTAGCGCACCCGGCTGTCCCAGTTGACCCAGAGGATGCCGACCGTGCTGTGGTCGAGGGAGAACTGGGCCAGGCGCAGAGCCTCCTCCGCCACCTCGCGCCGGGCCAGGGTCTGGCGGGAGTCCAGCAGCAGCCGCTCCAGGCGTCCGCGCTGGCGGCGCAGCACCGTCAGCAGCAGCAGGCTGACCAGCAGCAATGCGCCGAGCAGGATGCTCAGGTTGCGCCAGAACAGCGGGGACTCGCCGAGGCTCGGCGTCCTGGCCGTCAGCCAGCGCTGCTGCAGCTGCTCGAACTGCTTGGCCGGCAGGCCACGCAGGCCGACGTCGAGAATCGCCGCCAGCTGCGGCCAGTCGCGCCGGGTGCCGAAGCGCAGCAGCTGGGGCAGGCCGACGTCGGCCAGCACGGTCAGCCCGGCGAATTCGCTCTCCTGGCTCAACCGGCTGAGCTGGGCCTGGTCGATGGCCGCGTAGCGCGCCCGCTGCGCCAGCACCGCGCGCAGGGCCTCGCGGTCCGACGGCAGCGCCTGCAGACGCAGGTTGAAATAGTTGCCGCGCAGGTAGTCGGCGACCGCGCTGGGCTCACGCACGGCGATCGGTTCGCGCTCGCCGAGGCTCTCCAGCTCGACGCCCAAGTCGCCCAGGCGCTCGCCCACCAGCAGGTGCGGAATGCGCAGATAGGGGTCGGAGAACTGCCACAGGCGCAGGCCGGCGGGGGTCTGCGTCATCCCGGGCGCGAAGTCGATGCGCCCCGCTCGCAAGGCCTGGTCCAGCGCCGCCTGGTCCGGGTAGCTGAGCCAGCTCAGCTCGACGCCCAGGCTCTTGGCCAGGGCCTCGGTCAGCTCGATGTTGAGCCCGCTCAGCTGTTGCTGGCGGCGCTGGTACTCGGCGTAGGGCGCCTGCAGCACCACGCCCGCGCGCAGCCGCGGATGCTCGGCCAGCCAGGCGCGCTGGGCCGCATCCAGCCCGGCCGCCTGGCCGACCAGCGGGCACAGCAGCAACAGCCAACAGAGCACTCGAACCATGCGCACCACGACGATCCACGAGATGACGAAGCCAGACGCTACCTTACCTGACAAACCCCGACGAAGCGCTTAGGCTGCTGGAACCATCCTCTATGCGAAGTGCCGCGATGTGCGATCCCGTCCTGTCGATACTGCTGGCCCTGAGCCTGACCCTCGCCCTGCCCGTCCAGGCCGAGGAAGACCCGCCCGCCCCCGCCGAAGCGCCCGCCGCCGAGGGCGAGGCGCAGCCCGCGGAGGCGCCGCGCCAACCGCTGGAGGAGCGCAGCCAGGACCTGGCGCAGGGCCTCGAACGCCAGGTGCCGCGGGACGAGCAGCAGACCCTGCAGGCGGGCGGCGAATCGTTCCTCGCCCTGTGGAAGCCGGCCAACGCGCCCGAGTCCAAGGGCGTGGTGATCCTGGTGCCCGGCGCCGACGAGAGCGCCGACTGGCCGCAGGCGATCAAGCCGCTGCGCCTGAAACTGCCCGACGTGGGCTGGAGCAGCCTCAGCCTGACCCTGCCCGACAGCAAGGCCGCGCCCCTGCCGGAAGCGGTGCTGCCGCGCCCGCCGGAGCCGGTGGCCGTGGATACCGAGGCGGCTCCGGCCGAAGGTGAAGAGCAGCCCCCGGCCACCGAGGCCGAGAATGCGCCGCCCGCCAAAGCCGCCCCCGCGGAAACCCCGGCGCCGGTCGACCCGGCCGAGCGGGTCTTCGCCCGCATCCAGTCCGGCATCGCCTTCGCCGAACAGCAGGACGCCAAGCACATCATCCTGCTCGGCCACGGCGACGGTGCCTACTGGGCGGCGCTGTACCTCAAGGAGCGCCAGCCGGAGACGATCAAGCACCTGGTGACGGTGGCGGCCCAGCTGCCGGCCGGGCAGACGCCACCGCTGGAGGAGCTGATCCCCGGCCTGAAGCTGGCCACCGGGGACTTCTTCTACAAGGACCAGCCCGCCGACCGCGGCAACGCGGTGCGCCGCAAGCAGGCCAGCAAGCGCCTGGATCACCAGGGCTATACGCAGATCGCCCTGAAGGCTCTACCGGGCAACCTGGAGGCCGAGCAGGAACAACTGTTCCGCCGGGTGCGCGGCTGGCTGGACAAGCAGTAACCCCCAGCGCCGCTCCCACAGCCCTCGCCAACCCCTAGCGGAAGCCGCGGCGCTGACGCACCAGCTCGTAGGCGACCTGCAGTTCACGGGTCTTGTCGGTGGCGGCACGCAACTGCGCGGGGCTGGCGCCGGAGCCGGAAATCTTGTCCGGGTGGTGGCGGCTGATCAGGCGGCGGTAGGCACGCTTGATCGCCGCCGGCTCGGTGTCCGCCTGCACGCCCAGCAGGCGCAGCGCCGCCTGGTAGTCGCCGGTCCGGAGCTCCGGCACCTTGCGCTCCGGCTCGTACTCGTCGGCCAGGGCATTCAGCGCGTCGCGCTTCCAGCCCAGCCACAGCCCCCAGCGCTGGATCAGCTCGTACTCCGCCTCGCTCACCCGGCCGTCGGCCCAGGCCATGCGCCAGCAGGTGCGCAGCAGCACCTCGCCCCGTTCGGGCCGGCTGCGCAGCGCGCGCAGCGAGGTGCGCAACTCCTTCTCGCCGGCCTGCTTGCCGCGGTTGAACGCCTGCATGGCCTGCCGCCGCGCCGCCTCGTCCAGGCCGAGGCGCTGCATCTCGTTGCGCGCCGTCTGGATATGGCTGTCGAGCACCCGGCCACCGCTCTTGGCCAAACGGCCGATCAGCATGAACAGCAGGTCCTCGTCGTCCAGGGCCGAGCGCCTTCCAATGCCGACCAGCTCTCGCAGGTGATCGAGGGATTGCAGGCGGATGCGCCGATCCAGCACCTGGCCGAGCAGGCCGCCGAGCAGCGCGCCGGGGATGCTGGCCAGGGCCATCCCAGCCGCGGCACCGATCAGAGTCGCCGGCCACAGCATCTCAGGCCTCCGCCGCCAGCAGGCGCTCGACGTCCGCCAGACGCTCGTGGGTGCCGACGTCGATCCAGCGCCCGGCGAAGCGCTCGCCACTGACCTGCCCGTCGGCCATGGCCGCACGCAGCAGCGGCGCCAGCTTGAAGGCTCCCGGCTGGCAGCCGGCGAACAGGCGCGGATGCAGCACGGCCATGCCGCTGTAGGTGAGCGACGGCTCGCCGGCGACGGCATCCGTCACCCGGCCGTCGCGTAGCAGGAAGTCTCCGCTCTGATGGTGGACCGGATTGTCGACCAGCACCAGATGGGCCAGGCCGTCCAGCGGCCGGCGCAGCGCGGCGAAGTCGTAGTCGGTCCAGATGTCGCCGTTGACCACCAGGAAAGGTTCATCGCCCAGCAGCGGCAGCGCCTTGAAGATGCCGCCGCCGGTCTCCAGCGGCTCGCCCTCGGCGGAGTAGGCGATACGCAGGCCGAAGCGGCCGCCATCGCCCAGGTAGTCCTCGATCTGCTGGCCGAGCCAGGCGTGGTTGATCACCAGTTCGGTGAAGCCGGCGGCGGCCAGGGCGCGGACGTGGAACTCGATCAGCGGCGTGCCGGCGGCACGCACCAGCGGTTTGGGGGTGTGCAGGGTCAGGGGGCGCAGGCGCTCACCCTTGCCCGCCGCGAGAATCATCGCCTTCATGCGGGTTGCGGCTCCCCCTGCGGCAGACCGGCCAGCAACTCGCCGAGCACGGCCAGTTCCGGCCGCCGCGCCAGTACGGCGTCTATATAGGCGAAGAAGCGCGGCACGTCGGCCAGGTACTTGGGTTTGCCATCGCGGTGGCAGATGCGGGCGAAGATGCCGATCACCTTCAGGTGGCGCTGCACGCCCATCAGGTCGCTGGCGCGGTGAAACTCGGCGAAATCGTCCGGCACCGGCAGCCCCGCCTCGCGGGCCATCTGCCAGTAGCGCTGCAGCCAGCCGGCCACGCGCGCCTCCGGCCAGCTGAGGAAGGCGTCCTTGAACAGGCTGGTGGCGTCATAGCTGATCGGGCCATGCACCGCGTCCTGGAAGTCGAGGATTCCCGGGTTGGGCTCGCTCAGCATCAGGTTGCGCGGCATGTAGTCGCGATGCACGAACACCCGCGGCTGGGCCAGGGCGCTGTCCACCAGCAGGTCGCAGACCTGCCGCCAGCAGTTGAGCTGCTGCCCCTCCAGCTCCACGCCGAGATGGCGCTGCAGGTACCAGTCGGGGAACAGCTGCAGCTCGCGGCGCAGCAGGGCGTCGTCATAGACAGGCAGCGCACCTTCGGCCGGCAGTTTCTGGAAGCTCACCAGGGCCTGCAGGGCGGACTCGAACAGGCCGTCGGCATTGTCCGCCGTCAGCACCTCGAGCCAGGTCTGCCGGCCCAGGTCGTCCAGCACCAGGAAGCCCCGCTCCAGGTCCTGGGCCAGCACCCGCGGCACATGCACGCCGGCCTCGGCCAGCAGGGCGGCGATCCTGACGAAGGGCCGGCAGTCTTCCTGGGGCGGCGGCGCGTCCATCAGGATCAGGCTGCGGCCTTCGGCCTGCCAGCGGAAATAGCGGCGGAAGCTGGCGTCGCTGCTCGCCGGGGTCAGTTCGCCGGGGACGACCGGCCCCCAGCCCTGGCGTTGGAACAAGGTGGGCAGGCAGCCGTCCAACCAGTCTTCGAGCAGCTGCAGACGTACATCATGGTCAGGCATTACAGGGTCTCCGACGGCGCTAGCCGTTGCGCGGGTCATGCTTTATTATCCAGCATCTTTTTCAGCCCATCGAGAGGCGTGCGGCCCCCGCGGGTCGAAGGCGCGCAGGAAGCCCGGACTAACAAGATGGCAGTAAACCTCCCCCTGTTCCGTAAAAAATTCCCGTTGCTGGTAACCGGTGGCCTGCTGGCCCTGCAACCCCTGGCTGCGCCCCTCGTCATCGCTGCCGAGCAGTATGACTGCTCCGCCTCCGCCACCGGCGGCTGGGCCTGCTCGCCGAAGAGCAACGCCACCGCCCAGCTGCCGCGCCCGCAGCACAGCGCCTCGTCCGTCAGCACGCTGGCCGACGGCAGCGCCACCCAGCCGGCCAAGGGCCAGGCCCAGGGCGAACAGACCGTGCTGGTCACCGAGAGCGGTGGCCGCGCCCTGACCAGCCGCAGCGCCGACTACAGCCACCTGGACTGGGTGCCGCGCGAGAAGCTGACCAGCGCCCAGCTGGCGGAAGTCGGCCCCTACTGCGCCGGCGCCTACGTCGAGCCGCTGCGCCCGGGCATGAGCGACGGCACGCCGCTGGACGAGTCGCCCATGTTCGTCTCCGCCAGGGCCTCGCGCTACGAGCAGGAGAAGCAGACCGCCACCCTCGCCGGCGACGTGGTCCTGCGCCAGTCGAGCATGCAGATCGAGGCCAACGAGGCCAGCCTGCACCAGGCCGAGAACCGCGGCGAGCTGAAGGGCGACGTGCGCATCCGCGACAACGGCATGCTGGTGGTCGGCGACCGCGCCGAAATCCAGCTGGATAACGGCGAAGCCAAGGTCGAGAACGCCGAGTACGTGATCCACAAGGCCCATGTGCGCGGCAGCGCGCTCTACGCCAAGCGCGAGGAAAGCGCCATCATCCGCCTCAAGGATGGCACCTACACCCGCTGCGAACCGGGCAGCAACGCCTGGCACCTGAAGGGCAACAACATCAAGCTGAACCCGGCCACCGGCTTCGGCACCGCGACCAACGTGACGCTGCGGGTGAAGGACATTCCGGTGTTCTACACCCCCTACATCTATTTCCCGATCGACGACCGCCGCCAGTCCGGCTTCCTCGCACCGGGCATCAGCACCTCCAGCGACACCGGCTTCTCGCTGTCCACGCCCTACTACTTCAACCTGGCGCCCAACTACGACGCTACCCTCTATCCGACCTACATGGCCAAACGCGGCCTGCTGATGGAGGGCGAGTTCCGCTACCTGACCCGCAACACCGAGGGCCAGGTCGGCGGCGCATGGCTGGACGACAAGGAAGACGAGCGCGAGCAGCAGTCCGACTACGAAGACCAGCGCTGGATGTACAACTGGCAGCACCGCGGCGGCCTGAACGATCGCCTGCTGGCCGAGGTGGACTACACCGCCATCAGCGACCCCTACTATTTCCAGGACCTCAGCAGCGACCTGGAAAACCTCAGCACGCCCGACTTCCTCAACCAGCGCGGCACGCTGACCTGGCGCGGCGACAGCTTCACCGCCCGCCTCAACGCCCACGCCTACGAACCGACCAGCGTGATCGACGTCACGCCGTACGAGCGTCTGCCGCAGCTCACCCTGGACGGCCGGCTGCCGTTCAACCCGGCCGGACTGCGCCTGTCCTACAGCACCGAATACGTGCGCTTCGACCGCGACCTGCGCAGCGGCAACTTCGTCGACAAGGACGGCAACGTCGAGCCCTGGTACGACAACAACGTACGCGGCCTGGCCCGCGCCACCGGCGACCGCCTGCACCTGGAGCCGGCCATCAGCCTGCCCATGGAATGGACCTGGGGCTTCGTCAAGCCGACGCTCAAGTACGCCTACACCCAGTACGACCTGAAGCTGGACTCCACCGGCAAGGCCCAGGTCGGCGGCAGCTACGAAGACTCGCCCGACCGCAGCGTGCCAATCGCCAGCATCGACAGCGGCCTATACTTCGACCGCGACACCCAGCTGTTCGGCACCGCCTTCCGTCAGACCCTGGAGCCCCGCGCCTACTACCTGTACGTGCCGAAGGAAGACCAGGAAGAAATTCCCGTGTTCGACACCGGCGAGAACACCTTCAACTACGCCTCGCTGTTCCGCGACAACCGCTTCTCGGGCCGGGACCGCATCGGCGACGAGAACAAGCTGTCGCTGGGCGTGACCAGCCGCTGGATCGAGAACAACGGCTTCGAGCGCCAGCGCTTCAGCATCGGCCAGGCCATCTACTTCGATGACCGCAAGGTGCAGATGCCGGGCATCGACTACCGCACCCGCGACGATGCCACGGCCGACCTGTCGCCCTACGCGCTGGAGTACATGTACCGCTTCAACCGCGACTGGCACCTGACCTCAGACTTCAACTGGGACGGCGACAGCCACACCACCCGCTCCGGCAGCCTGATGTTCCACTACCAGCCGGAAGACAACCCGAACAAGGTGATCAACGCCGGCTACCGCTATCGCAACGACACCATCCGCTACGACCAGGCCAGTGGTACCTGGACCTACGGCAGCGACTTCGGCACACCGGGCAGTCCGAACTACATCAAGGACTACTACAAGATCCAGCAGCACGACTTCTCGGTCATCTGGCCGGTGGTGCCGCAGTGGAGCGTGATCGCCCGCTGGCAGCACGACTACGCCCGCAGCCGCACGCTGGAAGCCTTCGGTGGCTTCGAGTACGACAGCTGCTGCTGGAAGCTGCGCCTGATCAACCGCTACTGGATCGACTACGACGAAACCAGTCTCAACCCGGACACCAACGAAGAGCCGGACCGCGGCATCTTCCTGCAGATCGTCCTCAAGGGCCTCGGCAACGTGCTGGGCGGCAAGACCGACAGTTTCCTCGAGCAAGGCATTCAAGGTTATCGTGAACGTGAAGATCAAGCTTTCTGATTGTCTGCGCCCGCTGCTGCTGGGCGCAGTGCTCCTCGCTTCCGGCGCTCAGGCGCAATTCCAGTCCCTCGACCGCGTGGTCGCCATCGTCGACAACGACGTGATCATGTACAGCCAGTTGGACCAGCGCCTGCGCGAGGTCGAGCAGACCATCGGCAAGCGCGGCGGCCAGCTGCCACCGCAGGACGTGCTGCAACAACAGGTGCTGGAACGCCTGATCGTCGAGAACCTGCAACTGCAGATCGGCGACCGTTCCGGCATCCGCATCACGGACGAGGAACTGAACCAGGCGATGGCCAGCATCGCCGAGCGCAACAGCCTGACCCTCGACCAGTTCCGCGCCGCCCTCGCCCGCGACGGCCTGTCCTTCGAGGACGCCCGCGAGCAGATCCGCCGCGAGATGGTCATCAGCCGGGTGCGCCAGCGCCGGGTGGCCGAGCGCATCCAGGTCACCAACCAGGAAGTGCAGAACTTCCTCGCCTCCGACCTGGGGCAGATCCAGCTGTCCGAGGAATTCCGCCTGGCCAACATCCTGATCCCGGTACCAGAAGCAGCCTCGCCGGACGAGATCCGTGCCGCGGCGCAGAAGACCGCCCAGGTCTACGACAGCCTGCGTGGCGGTGCCGACTTCGCCCAGACCGCCATGTCCAGCTCCGCCAGCGAGAACGCCCTGGAAGGCGGCGAGATCGGCTGGCGCAAGTCCGCCCAGCTGCCGCCGGCCTTCGCGGAGATGATCCGCGGCCTGTCGGTCGGCGACATCACCGAGCCCGTCCGCACCCCCGGTGGCTTCATGATCGTCAAGCTGCTGGAGAAGCGCGGCGGCGACACTCTGGTGCGCGACGAAGTGCATGTGCGCCACATCCTGATCAAGCCCAACGAAGTGCGCAGCGAGGCGGAGACCCGCCGCCTGGTGGAGCGCCTGTACCAGCGCATCGTCGCCGGCGAGGACTTCTCCACCCTGGCCAAGAACTTCTCCGAAGACCCGGGCTCGGCGCTCAACGGCGGCGATCTCAACTGGATCGACCCCAACAGCCTGGTGCCGGAATTCCGCGAAGTGATGGCGAAGACGCCGAGCGGCCAGCTGTCCGAGCCGTTCAAGAGTCCCTATGGCTGGCACGTGCTGGAAGTGCTCGGCCGCCGCGCCACCGATAGCAGCGAGCAGTACCGCGAGCAGCAGGCGATGAACGTCCTGCGCAACCGCAAGTACGACGAGGAACTCCAGGCCTGGCTGCGCCAGATCCGCGACGAGGCCTACGTCGAGATCAAGCTCTGACGGCCTGATCGATCCGAAGGAGCCCGGCACCGCCGGGCTTTTTCTTGGGCGTAAGATACGCCAGCCACCGCCAGCACTCCCAACGAGGCCGCCCATGACCGCACCCCGCCTGTTTGCCCTCACCCCCGGCGAGCCCGCCGGCATCGGCCCGGACCTGTGCCTGCTGCTGGCCCGCGAGACCCAGCCCGAGGCACTGGTGGCCGTCGCCAGCCGCGCCCTGCTGGCCGAGCGCGCGGAACAGCTGGGCCTGAGCATCGAACTGCTCGAGGTCGGCCCCGGAAGCTGGCCGGAGGCCCCCGCACCAGCCGGCAGCCTGTACGTCTGGGACACGCCACTGGCAGCCCCCGTGACCGCCGGCCAGTTGGACGAGAACAACGCCGCCTATGTGCTGGAAACCCTGACCCGTGCTGGCAAAGGCTGCATCGACGGCACCTTCGCCGGGATGATCACCGCCCCGGTGCACAAGGGTGTGATCAACGAGGCCGGCATCCCCTTCTCCGGCCACACCGAATTCCTCGCCGAGCTGACCCACACCGAGCAGGTGGTGATGATGCTGGCCACCCGTGGCCTGCGCGTGGCCCTGGTGACCACCCACCTGCCGCTCAAGGACGTGGCAGCCGCCATCACCGCCGAGCGCCTGGCGCGGGTCGCACGCATCCTTCACACCGATCTGGTGGAGAAGTTCGGTATCACCCGCCCGCGCATCCTGGTCTGCGGTCTCAACCCCCATGCGGGCGAAGGCGGCCACCTGGGGCGCGAGGAGATCGAGGTGATCGAGCCGACCCTGGAGCGCCTGCGCGGCGAGGGCCTCGACCTGATCGGCCCGCTGCCGGCCGACACCCTGTTCACGCCCAAGCACCTCGAACACTGCGACGCGGTGCTGGCCATGTACCACGACCAGGGCTTGCCGGTGCTCAAGTACAAGGGCTTCGGCGCGGCGGTCAACGTCACTTTGGGCTTGCCGATCATCCGCACCTCGGTCGATCACGGCACCGCCCTGGACCTGGCCGGCAGCGGCAAGGTCGATACCGGCAGCCTGCGGGTGGCCCTGGAAACCGCCTACCAGATGGCCGCCAGCCGGCGCCAGGCATAGAAACATAGCCTGGATGCACGGCCCGGCTACCGGCCAGGGCTTGCCCGCGCTTTCCCTGTTAAACTGCGCCCCTTTCGCCTTGTCCGCCGTGGGCGCCAGCCCAAGGCCTGGAGCCGTACCGATGTCCGAATACCAACACCGCGCGCGCAAGCGCTTCGGCCAGAACTTCCTGCACGATGCCGGGGTGATCCACCGCATCCTGCGCGCCATCCACGCGAAGGAAGGTGAGCGCCTGCTGGAGATCGGCCCGGGCCAGGGCGCGCTGACCGAGGGGCTGCTGAGCAGCGGCGCGCAGCTCGACGTGATCGAACTGGACCTCGACCTGATCCCCATCCTGCAGGCCAGGTTCGGTAGCAACCCCAACTTCCGCCTCAACCAGGGCGACGCGCTGAAGTTCGACTTCGCCCGCCTGGACGCCGCGCCCCACAGCCTGCGGGTGGTCGGCAACCTGCCCTACAACATCTCCACCCCGCTGATCTTCCACCTGCTGGACAACGCGCCGCTGATCCGCGACATGCACTTCATGCTGCAGAAGGAAGTGGTCGAGCGCCTGGCCGCAGAGCCGGGCGGCGGCGACTGGGGCCGGCTGTCGATCATGGTCCAGTACCATTGCCGGGTGGAGCATCTGTTCAACGTCGGCCCCGGCGCCTTCAACCCGCCGCCCAAGGTCGACTCGGCCATCGTCCGCTTGGTCCCGCACGAGACCCTACCGCACCCGACGAGGGACCATCGTCTGCTGGAACGAGTCGTGCGCGAGGCCTTCAACATGCGCCGCAAGACCCTGCGCAACACCCTCAAGCAGCTGCTGCCGAACGAGGCCATCGAAGCCGCCGGCGTGGATGGCGGGTTGCGCCCCGAGCAGCTGGACCTGGCGGCGTTCGTCCGCCTGGCCGACCAGTTGGCCGAACGACAGGCCTCTGGCCAAACGGACTAAACTGCCTTTCCAGCCCGCCGAGTTCATCCCGATGGCCGATTCGCGTTACCAGATCGACGTCAGCGTCGAAACCCGCTACCTGCCGGAGCAGTCGACGCCGGAGCAGAACCGCTACGCCTTCTCCTACAAGGTCACCCTCCTCAACAGCGGCAGCCAGGCGGCCAAGCTGCTCAGCCGCCACTGGATCATCACCGACGGCGACGGCCGCGTGCAGGAAGTGCGCGGCGCCGGCGTGATCGGCCAGCAGCCGCACCTGGAGCCGGGGCAGAGCCATACCTACAGCAGCGGCACGGTGATGGCGACCAAGGTCGGCAACATGCACGGCAGCTATCAGATGCTGGCCGACGACGGCAAACGCTTCGATGCGCCGATCGCGCCGTTCCGCCTGGCCGTGCCGGGGGCGCTGCACTGATGGCGACCTATGCGGTGGGTGACCTGCAGGGCTGCCTGCAGCCCCTGAAGTGCCTGCTGGAACGGGTCGCCTTCGACCCGGCCAGGGATCGGCTGTGGCTGGTCGGCGACCTGGTCAACCGCGGCCCGCAGTCGCTGGAGACCCTGCGCTTCCTCTACGCCATGCGCGACTCGCTGGTCTGCGTGCTGGGCAACCACGACCTGCACCTGCTGGCCGCCGCCCACAACATCGAGCGGCTGAAGAAGAGCGATACCCTGCGGGAAATCCTCGAAGCGCCGGACCGCGGCGACCTGATCGAGTGGCTGCGCCTGCAGAAGCTGCTGCACCACGACGAGCAGCGCGACATCGCCTTGGTGCATGCCGGCATCCCGCCGCAGTGGACGCTGAAGAAGGCGCTCAAGCGCGCCGCCGAGGTCGAGGAAGCGCTGCGTGACGACGCCCGCCTGCCGCTGTTCCTCGACGGCATGTACGGCAACGAGCCCACCCGCTGGGACAGCGACCTGCAAGGCGCGGCCCGCCTGCGGGTGATCACCAACTACTTCACCCGCATGCGCTTCTGCACGGAAGACGGCGCCCTCGACCTGAAGAGCAAGGAAGGCCTGGACAGCGCCCCGCCCGGCTACGCGCCCTGGTTCAGCTGGCCCCAGCGCAAGACCCGCGGCCAGAAGATCATCTTCGGCCACTGGGCGGCGCTGGAGGGCAAGTGCGACGAGCCCGGCCTGTCCGCCCTGGACAGCGGCTGCGTGTGGGGCGGCAGCATGACCCTGATGAACGTCGACAGCGGCGAGCGCCACCTGTGCAGCTGCGAGGAGCAGAAATGAGCGAATTCAAACGCATTCCCCCGGAACAGGCCCAGGCCTTGCGCGAACAGGGTGCCGTGGTCGTGGACATCCGCGACCCGCAGAGCTTCGCCAACGGCCACATCAGCGGTTCCCGGCACCTGGACAACCACAGCCTGGCGGCCTTCATCGCCGCCGCCGACTTCGACCAGCCGCTGATCGTCACCTGCTACCACGGCAATTCCAGCCAGAGCGCCGCCGCCTATTTGGCACATCAGGGCTTTTCCGAGGTCTACAGCCTCGACGGTGGTTTCGAGCTGTGGCACGGCCAGTACCCCGATCAGGTATCCCGAGGCGAGGCCGAGTAAAAAAATTCGCGTGGCGCAAGCCGCGCCACACCCGGCCTGCAGGGTGCCTGTCGACGAATGGCAACCCTTTGTCACCCTTTCGCCACGCTTGACCCCACCGAAACCGAACTACTCTTAAGCCAAGGCCATCCAGAAGGGAGAGCCGGCACACCGGTTCCGGGCCATCGGTAGCGTCTTTGCGGTGTCTGGGGGATTTCCAAAGGCTGTACGGCCCCCTTGCGCGCACCCGCCCGAATGCCCCGCGCCGGCTCATTGCAAGCGAGCGAGGTGCAGTCATGAGTATATTCAGCCACTTCCAGCAACGATTCGAGGCGACTCGGCAGGAAGAATATTCCCTGCAGGAATACCTTGAGTTGTGCAAAGCGGATCGTAGCGCCTATGCCACGGCGGCCGAACGCATGCTGATGGCCATCGGCTCGCCCGAGCTGCTGGACACCTCGGCCGATCCGAGGTTGTCACGGATCTTCTCCAACAAGGTGATCCGCCGCTATCCGGCCTTCGCCGACTTCCACGGCATGGAAGAGTGCATCGACCAGATCGTGTCCTACTTCCGCCATGCCGCCCAGGGCCTGGAAGAGAAGAAGCAGATCCTCTACCTGCTGGGCCCGGTGGGCGGCGGCAAGTCCTCCCTGGCCGAGAAGCTCAAGCAGCTGATGGAGCATATTCCCTTCTATGCCATCAAGGGCTCGCCGGTGTTCGAGTCGCCCCTCGGCCTGTTCAACGCCGACGAGGATGGCCGGATCCTCGAAGAGGAATACGGCATCCCGCAGCGCTACCTGAGTTCGATCATGTCGCCCTGGGCCACCAAGCGCCTCAACGAGTTCGGCGGCGACATCAGCAAGTTCCGCGTGGTCAAGCTGCACCCCTCGATCCTCAACCAGATCGCCATCGCCAAGACCGAACCAGGCGACGAGAACAACCAGGACATCTCCGCCCTGGTCGGCAAGGTCGATATCCGCAAGCTGGAGGAATTCCCGCAGAACGACGCCGACGCCTACAGCTACTCGGGCGCGCTGTGCCGGGCCAACCAAGGCCTGATGGAGTTCGTCGAGATGTTCAAGGCGCCGATCAAGGTGCTGCACCCGCTGCTGACCGCCACCCAGGAAGGCAACTACAACAGCACCGAGGGCCTCGGCGGCCTGCCCTACAGCGGCATCATCCTGGCCCACTCCAACGAATCCGAGTGGCACAGCTTCCGCAACAACAAGAACAACGAGGCGTTCATCGACCGCATCTACATCGTCAAGGTGCCCTACTGCCTGCGCGTCACCGACGAGATCAAGATCTACGACAAGCTGCTCACCCACAGCTCGCTGGCCAACGCCCACTGCGCGCCGGACACCCTGAAGATGCTCGCCCAGTTCTCCACCCTGTCGCGCCTGAAAGAGCCGGAGAACTCCAACATCTACTCGAAGATGCGCGTCTACGACGGCGAGAACCTCAAGGACACCGATCCCAAGGCCAAGTCGATCCAGGAATACCGCGACAGCGCCGGCGTCGACGAGGGCATGAACGGCCTGTCGACCCGCTTCGCCTTCAAGATCCTGTCCAAGGTGTTCAACTTCGACCCGCACGAGATCGCCGCCAACCCGGTGCACCTGCTCTACGTGCTGGAACAGCAGATCGAGCAGGAGCAGTTCCCCGCCGAGGTGCGCGAGCGCTACCTGCGCTACATCAAGGAATACCTGGCGCCGCGCTACATCGAGTTCATCGGCAAGGAAATCCAGACTGCCTACCTGGAGTCCTACAGCGAGTACGGCCAGAACATCTTCGACCGTTACGTGCTGTACGCCGACTTCTGGATCCAGGACCAGGAATACCGCGATCCGGAGACCGGCGAGATCCTCAACCGCGTGGCCCTCAACGAGGAACTGGAGAAGATCGAGAAACCGGCCGGCATCAGCAACCCGAAGGATTTCCGCAACGAGATCGTCAACTTCGTGCTGCGCGCCCGGGCCAACAACAACGGCAAGAACCCCACCTGGCTCAGCTACGAGAAGCTGCGCGTGGTGATCGAGAAGAAGATGTTCTCCAACACCGAGGACCTGCTGCCGGTCATCAGCTTCAACGCCAAGGCCAGCAAGGAGGATCAGCAGAAGCACAACGACTTCGTCAAACGCATGGTCGAGCGCGGCTACACCGAGAAGCAGGTACGCCTGCTGTCCGAATGGTATCTGCGGGTTCGCAAGTCGCAGTAAGAGCAGCCGCAAGCTGCAAGCCTCAAGCGGCAAGAAAGAGCAACGGTACACGCCGCTCCGCCCTAACTTGTAGCTTGAAGCTTGTCGCTTGAAGCTGCCCCGAAGGGGACTCCTATGAGCTACGTCATCGACCGGCGTCTGAACGGCAAGAACAAGAGCACGGTGAACCGCCAGCGCTTCCTGCGGCGTTACCGCGAACACATCAAGAAGGCCGTCGAGGAGGCGGTCAGCCGGCGCTCCATCACCGACATGGAGCACGGCGAACAGATCAGCATCCCCGGCCGCGACATCGACGAGCCGGTGCTGCATCACGGCCGCGGCGGACGGCAGACCATCGTTCATCCGGGCAACAAGGAATTCAACGCCGGCGACCGCGTGCAGCGCCCCCAGGGCGGTGGCGGCGGGCGCGGCTCCGGGCGGGCGAGCAACTCCGGTGAGGGGATGGACGAGTTCGTCTTCCAGATCACCCAGGAAGAGTTCCTCGACTTCATGTTCGAGGACCTGGAGCTGCCCAACCTGATCAAGCGCCACCTGACCGGCGCCGACACCTTCAAGACGGTGCGCGCCGGCATCAGCAGCGAGGGCAATCCTTCGCGCATCAACATCGTCCGCACCCTGAGATCGGCCCATGCCCGGCGCATCGCCCTGTCCGGCTCCAGCCGCGGCAAGCTGCGCGAGGCCAAGGCCGAACTGGAGCGCCTCAAGCGCGAGGAACCGGACAACTTCGGCGATATCCAGGAAATCGAGGCGGAAATCGAGCGCCTCAGCGCGCGCATCCACCGCGTCCCGTTCCTCGACACCTTCGACCTCAAGTACAACCTGCTGGTCAAGCAGCCGAACCCCAGCTCCAAGGCGGTGATGTTCTGCCTGATGGACGTCTCCGGCTCCATGACTCAGGCCACCAAGGACATCGCCAAGCGCTTCTTCATCCTCCTGTACCTGTTCCTCAAGCGGAACTACGAGCGCATCGAGGTGGTGTTCATCCGCCACCACACCAGCGCCAAGGAAGTGGACGAGGAGGAGTTCTTCTACTCCCGCGAGACCGGCGGCACCATCGTCTCCAGCGCGCTCAAGCTGATGCAGGAGATCATGGCCGAGCGCTACCCGGTCAACGAGTGGAACATCTACGGCGCCCAGGCCTCGGACGGCGACAACTGGAACGACGACTCGCCGGTGTGCCGGGACATCCTGATCAACCAGATCATGCCGTTCATGCAGTACTTCACCTACGTCGAGATCACCCCGCGCGAACACCAGGCGCTGTGGTACGAGTACGAGCAGGTCGGCGAATCCTTCGCCAAATCCTTCGCCCAGCAGCAGCTGGTCTCCGCCGCGGACATCTACCCGGTGTTCCGCGAGCTGTTCCAGCGCCGCCTGGTCACCTGAGGGCAGCACCATGAGCGCAGCCGAGAAAAGACGCCAGCCGATCTCCACCGGTTCGGAATGGACCTTCGACCTGATCCGCACCTACGACCGCGAGATCGCCCGCATCGCCGAGCGCTACGCGCTGGACACCTACCCCAACCAGATCGAAGTGATCACCGCCGAGCAGATGATGGACGCCTACGCCTCGGTGGGCATGCCGCTGGGCTATCACCACTGGTCTTACGGCAAGCACTTCCTGGCCACCGAGAAGGGCTACTCGCGCGGACAGATGGGCCTGGCCTACGAGATCGTGATCAACTCCGATCCCTGCATCGCCTACCTGATGGAAGAGAACACCATGTGCATGCAGGCGCTGGTGATCGCCCACGCCAGCTACGGCCACAACAGCTTCTTCAAGGGCAACTACCTGTTCCGCACCTGGACCGACGCCAGCTCGATCATCGACTACCTGGTGTTCGCCAAGCAGTACATCATGCAGTGCGAGGAGCGCCACGGCATCGACGCGGTGGAGGAACTGCTGGACTCCTGCCACGCCCTGATGAACTACGGGGTGGACCGCTACAAGCGCCCCTACCCCATCTCCGCCGAGGAGGAGCGGCGCCGGCAGAAGGACCGCGAGGAGCACCTGCAGAAGCAGATCAACGACCTCTGGCGGACCATCCCGAAGAGCGCCAGCAAGGGCCATGAGCAGGACAACAAGCGCTGGCCCGCCGAGCCGCAGGAGAACATCCTCTACTTCCTGGAGAAGCACGCGCCGCTGCTGGAACCCTGGCAGCGCGAGGTGGTGCGCATCGTGCGCAAGATCGCCCAGTACTTCTACCCGCAGCGCCAGACCCAGGTGATGAACGAGGGCTGGGCCACCTTCTGGCACTACACCCTGATGAACGACCTGTACGACGAGGGCCTGGTCACCGAGGGCTTCATGATGGAGTTCCTACAGTCGCACACCGGGGTGATCTACCAGCCCGGCTTCGACAGCCCCTACTACAGCGGCATCAACCCCTACACCCTGGGCTTCGCCATCTACAGCGACATCCGCCGCATCTGCGAGCACCCCACCGAGGAGGACAAGCGCTGGTTCCCGGACATCGCCGGCAGCGACTGGCTCTCCACCCTCAAGTTCGCCATGCAGAACTTCAAGGACGAGAGCTTCATCCTGCAGTTCCTCTCGCCCAAGGTGATCCGCGACCTCAAGCTGTTCAGCGTGCTCGACGACGACCAGCAGGACGAACTGCTGATCCCCGCCATCCACGACGAGCCGGGCTACCGACAGATCCGCGAGACCCTGGCCGCCCAGTACAACCTGGGCAACCGCGAGCCCAACGTGCAGATCTGGAGCGTCGACCGCCGCGGCGATAGGTCACTGACCCTTCGCCACCAGCAGCACGACCGCAAACCTCTGGGCGACTCCACCCAGGAGGTGCTCAAGCACCTGCACCGCCTGTGGGGCTTCGACATCCATCTGGAAAGCATGCGCGGCGAGCAGATCATCGGCGTGCAGCACGTGCCATCCCGCACCGAGCAGGACAGCGACAACGAATACCCGCGCCTGGACCTGGCGATACCGCCGATCTAGCAATGGCGGGCCCTGCCCGCGCGAGCAGGCCCGCTGACGTGGCGTTTTCGCTTATCCTCCGCCGCAACGGAGGAATCGACATGCAGATCTACAAGGTTGGCGGCGCCGTGCGCGACCGCCTGCTCGGGCGCGAGGTCAGCGACATCGACTGGGTGGTGGTGGGCGCCACGGCCGAAGCTATGCAGGCCGAAGGCTATCGCCCGGTGGGCAGCGACTTCCCTGTTTTTCTCCACCCCGAGAGCGGCGAGGAATACGCCCTCGCCCGCACCGAGCGCAAATCCGGCAAGGGCTACGGCGGCTTCACCTTCCACGCCAACCCGGACGTCACCCTCGAAGAAGACCTGATCCGCCGCGACCTGACCATCAACGCCATGGCCGAGGACGAACACGGGCAGGTCATCGACCCCTACGGCGGCCTGCGGGACCTGCAGGCGCGGCTGCTGCGCCACGTCTCCCCCGCCTTCGCCGAAGACCCGCTGCGCGTGCTGCGCGTGGCCCGCTTCGCCGCCCGCTACGCGCCACTGGGCTTCGAAGTGGCCGACGAGACCCTGGCGCTTATGCGCCAACTGGCGGAATCCGGCGAGCTGCAGGCGCTGACGCCCGAACGCAGTTGGAAGGAGATTTCCCGCGCCCTAATGGAACCGAGGCCGGACGTGTTCGTCCAGGTACTGCGCGACTGCGGCGCCTTGGCCGAACTGCTGCCGGAGGTGGACGCGCTGTTCGGCGTACCTCAGCCCGAGGCGCACCATCCGGAAGTGGATACCGGTGTGCATTGCCTGATGGTGCTACGCCAGTGCGCCGAGCATGGGCAACCGCTGACCGTGCGCTGGGCCTGTCTGCTGCACGATCTGGGCAAGGGGCGCACCCCAGAAAGCGAGTGGCCGCGCCACATCGCCCACGAAGCGCGCGGGCTCAAACTGATCGACGCGGTGAACCAACGCTGCAAGGCGCCCCGCGACTGCGCCGAGCTGGCCCTGCTGGTCGGCGAATACCATACCCACGGCCATCGGGCCCTGGAGCTGCGCCCGACCACCCTGCTGGAGCTGCTGCAGCGCTTCGACGTGTACCGCCGCCCCCAGCGCTTCGAGGAATTCCTCGCCGCTTGCGAAATGGATGCCCGCGGCCGTCAGGGGCTGGAACAGCGCGACTATCCCCAGGCCGACTACCTGCGCGGCGCCATGCAGGCCGCACGCGCGGTGGCAGTGCAGCCATTGGTTGAGCGGGGATTCAAGGGTGCCGAACTGGGCGAAGCGCTCAAGCACGAACGCCTGAAAGCGCTCAAGACCTACAAGAAAGACCGGCAAGACACGCCAACGTAGGGTGCGCCATGCGCACCGAAGCCCCGCAAGGTGCCCGGCCCCGCGCCCCCTACGACAGGGCCCTCACGAAGCGATTACGGCGCGGGATAGGCCCCGATCAACTCGGCCGGCGTCAGCTCGGCGCCACGCCACTGGAACGGCGCCGGCCACAACAGCTGGTCGATCCGCGCCTCGCCCCACAGCTCGGCGAACGTCCGCTTCGCCTCGGGGTGAACGGCTTCGGGCGCCAGCAGGGCCAGCGGCCAGAGCACGAAGGCGTTCTTCAGGATTTCCGCCCGGGGCAGCACCAGGCCATCGAAGCTGCCGGTCAGGTCGTCGTACAGCAGCACGTCGATATCCAGGGGCAGGCCCTTGCGCTCCGGGGCATAGCGACCGTTGTCGGCCTCGATGAACTTGAGGCGACGATCCAGTTCGTGCAGCGGCAGGTCGGTGCGGGCGCTGACCACCAGGTTGTAGAAGTTGCCGCTCTTGATGCCCACCGGCCAGCTCTCGAACACTGGCGAACAGCGCAGGTCGTGGAGAAAGCCGGTCAGTGCATCCAGGCCGGCGGCCAGGCGCAGCTCACGGTCGGTATTGCTGCCCAGCCCGAGGAAGATGGGAGTCATGGCCGGCTGCGCTCGATTTCCACACCCACCGCGCGGGCCGCGGCGTTGACGCCGGGCTTGGTCACCCGCAGGCGCAGCCAGGACAGGCCGAAGCGCTCCAGCAACAACTCGGCCAGGCGCTCGGCGAAGGTTTCCACCAGTTCGAAGCACGCGGCGGCGGCGAACGCCTGCACCTGCTGGTTCACCGCGGCGTAGTCCAGCGCCTTGCCCAGGTCGTCCCCGGCCGCCGCCGGACGAATGTCCCAGGCGAAGGTCAGGTCCAGCAGCAGGCACTGGCGAATGCCACGCTCCCAGTCGTAAGCGCCGATCAGGGTGTCGACTTCCAGCCCCTCGATGAAAACCTTGTCCAAACCTCGTCTCCGCTGGACGACAAGACCCTTGTCCCGCCGCTAGAATCGGGGCTCCCTCGCCCCGGAATGGATACCATGTTCTGGCTGCTGGCACTGCTCGCCTACCTGCTCGGCTCGCTGTCCTTCGCCATTCTGCTCAGTCGCCTGAGCGGCGGGCCGGACCCGCGCGCCAGCGGTTCGGGCAACCCCGGCGCCACCAACATGCTGCGGGTGGCCGGCAGGAAACTGGCCGTGCTGACCCTGCTCGGCGACCTGCTCAAGGGCCTGCTGCCGGTGCTGGTCGCCTACCTCGCCGGCCTCGACATCCAGCAACAGGCCTGGATCGGCCTGGCCGCCGTGGCGGGCCATCTCTATCCGCTGTACTTCCGCTTCCGTGGCGGGAAAGGCGTGGCGACCGCCGCCGGAATGCTGCTCGGCCTCTACCCGCCGTCCGCCCTGCTGGCCCTCGCCGCCTGGGCGCTGACCTTCTTCCTCACCCGCACCAGCTCGCTGGCCTCGCTGATCGCCACGCCGCTGACCCTGCCGCTGCTGGCCTGGCAACGCCCCGAGGCACTGCTGCCGATGTGCGTGCTGACCGGGCTGATCGTGTGGCGCCACCGCAGCAATCTACGCGACCTGATGGCCGGACGCGAACGGCATTTCTAATAGTCGGCCTGAGCCGGACTCATATGGCCGGCAGCTGCTCCATCGGCCAGCGCGCCTGCACCTGGATGGCCGGTCCATCGTGCTGACCGGCCAGCAGTCGCTGGCAGCCGGCGTAGGCGATCATCGCGCCGTTGTCGGTGCAGAAGCGCGGGCGGGCATAGAACACCCGGCCCTTGAGCCCGGCCAGCATGCCTTCCAGCGAGCGGCGCAGAGCCTGGTTGGCACTCACCCCGCCGGCGATCACCAGGCTGTTCAGGCCGGTCTGCTTGAGCGCGCGCTTGCACTTGATGGTCAATGTGTCGACCACCGCATCCTGGAAGGCCAGGGCGATGTCCGCGCGGGTCTGCTCACCGGCGTCACCCGCCTCACGGCACTGCTGCCAGGTATTCAGGGTGAAGGTCTTCAGGCCGCTGAAGCTGAAGTCCAGGCCGGGACGATCGGTCATCGGCCGCGGGAAGGTGAAGCGCCCCGCCGTGCCTGATTCGGCCAGGCGGGCGATTTCCGGCCCGCCGGGATAATTCAGCCCCATCAGCTTGGCCGTCTTGTCGAACGCCTCGCCGGCGGCATCGTCCAGCGACTCGCCGAGCAACTGGTAGCGGCCGATGCCGTCGACCCGCACCAGCTGGGTGTGGCCGCCGGAGACCAACAGGGCGACGAAGGGGAAGGCCGGCGGCTGTTCTTCCAGCATGGGCGCCAGCAAGTGGCCCTCCATGTGGTGCACGCCGATCGCCGGGATGCCCCAGGCGAAGGCCAGGGCCTGGGCGCAGGAAGCGCCCACCAGCAGGGCGCCGACCAGGCCGGGGCCGGAGGTGTAGGCGATGGCCTCGATCTGCGCAGCCTCGACGCCCGCCTCGCCCAGCACCTGGCGGATCAGCGGCAGCATGCGCTTGACGTGGTCGCGCGAGGCCAGCTCCGGCACCACGCCGCCGTAGACGCGGTGCAGGTCGATCTGGCTGAACAGGGCATCGGCCAGCAGGCCGCGCTCACTGTCGTAGAGGGCGACACCGGTCTCGTCGCAGGAGGTTTCCAGGCCCAGCACTAGCATGGGGATTAAAACCTTCAACACTGGCTAAAAAAGAAGGCGCGCATGATAATCGCCGCCCCCTGACCGGGCCAGCGCTTTTCGATCAGAGGCTTTGCATTCCGCTGCGCGAGGCGTTACTATCCGCAGCCCTTGAAAACCGACGTACTCCCGTGCCCTTGCCGGATCGCGTCGTCCATTCGGTAAAACAGTGAAGGTACGACCTGGATGCCAGCCGTCAAAGTTAAAGAGAACGAACCCTTCGACGTAGCTCTGCGTCGTTTCAAGCGCTCCTGCGAAAAAGCCGGTGTACTGGCCGAAGTTCGCAGCCGCGAGTTCTACGAGAAGCCCACCACCGAGCGCAAGCGCAAGGCCGCAGCCGCCGTCAAGCGCCACGCCAAGAAAGTGCAGCGCGAACAGCGCCGCCGCGAGCGCCTGTACTGAGTTATCAGTCGCGCCGCTAGGCTTCCGCGATGCCCGGCTCCGGCCGGGCTTTGCATTTTCAGGCTCCACCCGACTCCGCTTCGCCGACCGGCGAATGACCGGAGTTTTTTCGTTTATGCTCCCGCCTCTGGCACCCGCACGCTGACGAACCCATGGCCGGCCTGATCCCGCAATCCTTCATCGATGACCTGCTCAACCGCACCGACATAGTCGAAGTGGTGGGCTCGCGCATCCAGCTGAAGAAGGCTGGCAAGAACTACACGGCCTGCTGCCCGTTCCACAAGGAGAAGACCCCCTCCTTCAGCGTCAGCCCCGACAAGCAGTTCTACTACTGCTTCGGCTGCGGCGCCGGCGGCAATGCCCTCGGCTTCGTCATGGACCACGACAGCCTGGACTTCCCCCAGGCCGTCGAGGACCTGGCCAAGCGCGCCGGCATGGACGTACCCCGGGAAGACAGCGGCCGCGGCCGCACGCCGCGCCAGCCGACCGACTCGCCGCTCTACCCGTTGCTCACCGCCGCCGCCGACTACTACCGCCAGGCCCTGAAGAGCCACCCGACGCGCAAGGCCGCGGTGGACTACCTCAAGGGCCGCGGCCTGACCGGCGAGATCGCCCGCGACTTCGGCCTGGGCTTCGCCCCGCCGGGCTGGGACAACCTGTTCAGGCATCTGGGCGGCGACGGCATGCAGCAGAAGGCCATGATCGACGCCGGCCTGCTGATCGAGAACACCGAGAGCGGCAAGCGCTACGACCGCTTCCGCGACCGGGTGATGTTCCCCATCCGCGACAGCCGGGGCCGGGTCATCGCCTTCGGCGGCCGGGTACTGGGCGACGACAAGCCCAAGTACCTGAACTCACCCGAAACGCCGGTGTTCCACAAGGGCCAGGAACTGTACGGCCTCTACGAAGCGCGCAAGAGCAACCGCGATCTCGACGAGATCATGGTGGTCGAGGGCTACATGGACGTCATCGCGCTGGCCCAGCAGGGCCTGCGCAACGCCGTCGCGACCCTCGGCACGGCGACCAGCGAGGAACACCTCAAGCGCCTGTTCCGCCTGGTGCCCAGCGTGCTGTTCTGCTTCGACGGCGACGGCGCCGGGCGCAAGGCCGCCTGGCGCGCCCTGGAGGCCACCCTGCCCAACCTGCAGGACGGCCGCCGCGCGCGCTTCCTGTTTCTGCCTGAGGGCGAGGACCCGGACACCTTGGTGCGCCAGGAAGGCACCGACGCCTTCCGCGCTCGCATCAACCAGCATGCCCAGTCGCTGGCTGACTACCTCTTCCAGCAATTGTCGGAAGAAGCCGACCCACGCTCGCTGGAAGGCAAGGCGCACCTGGTGACCCTGGCCGCGCCGCTGATCGACAAGATTCCCGGCAACCACCTGCGCGCCCTGATGCGCCAGCGCCTCTCGGAAATCACCGGGCTCAGCGGCGAGATGCTGCAGCAGGCCGCGCAGAACGCACCACCCGCCCCCAGCGCCAGCCACGAGCCGCCGACGGACTATGGCCACTACTACGACGCCCAGCCGGACTACGGCGATGTCGCCGACTACGCCAACCACATCGAGCCGCCCGCCGAAGCCTACGAGCCGAAGAAGACCTGGCAGAAGGGCGAAGGCAAGGCCTGGAAGAAGGATGGCGAGTGGCGCAAGGGCGGCGACTGGAAGAAAGGCCCGCGCGACGGCGCCCCGCCGCGCAAGCCGGTGCACGTGGAGACGCCGACCCTGACGGCACTGCGCACCCTGCTGCACCACCCGCAACTGGCGCAGAAAGTCGAAGATGTCAGCCATTTCGCCGACGAAGAAGACACCTACGCCCAGCTGCTGGTCGCCCTGGTCGGCACCCTGCAGAAGAGCCCCAAGCTGCGTTCGCTGCAGCTGATCGCCCGCTGGCACGGCACCGACCAGGGCCGCCTGCTGCGCGCCCTGGCGGAAAAGGAGTGGCTGATCGAAGGCGATAATCTTGAAAAGCAGTTCTTCGACACCATTACTACACTTACCCACGGCCAGCTGAAGAAACGCCGCGATCAACTGTTGCGGAGCGTCATGCACAAGAGCCCCAGCGAACTGAGCGACGAGGAAAAGGCTCTCTTGAGAGAGCACTTCAGTCACGCTCCATCGACCGACAGCGAGAGCCCAACTGGCGCGTGATGCGCCAAATCGGGTATAATCCTCGGCTTATTTTCAGCCCGCCAAGACCTTCAGTGGATAGGGTGCTATGTCCGGAAAAGCGCAACAGCAGTCTCGTTTGAAAGAGTTGATCAGCCGTGGTCGTGAGCAGGGTTACCTGACTTACGCCGAGGTCAACGACCACCTGCCGGAGGATATTTCCGATCCGGAACAGGTGGAAGACATCATCCGCATGATCAACGACATGGGGATCAACGTATTCGAGAGCGCTCCGGATGCGGATGCCCTGTTGCTGGCCGAAGCCGACACCGACGAAGCCGCCGCCGAAGAAGCCGCCGCCGCGCTGGCCGCGGTAGAGACCGATATCGGCCGCACCACCGACCCGGTGCGCATGTACATGCGTGAAATGGGTACCGTGGAGCTGCTGACCCGCGAAGGCGAGATCGAAATCGCCAAGCGCATCGAGGAAGGCATCCGTGAAGTCATGGGCGCCATCTCCCTGTTCCCGGGCACCGTCGACAGCATCCTCGCCGAATACCAGCGTGTCACCACCGAAGGCGGCCGCCTGTCCGACGTGCTCAGCGGCTACATCGACCCGGATGACGGCAGCCTGCCGGCCGAGGAAGTCGTGCCCGAGCTGAAGGAAGCCGCCGCCGAGACCAAGGACGACGAGGAAGAGGAGGAGGAAAGCGACTCCGACTCCGACGACGAAGGCGATGGTGGCCCGGACCCGGAAGAAGCCGCCCGCCGCTTCGGCGCGGTCGCCGATCAGCTGGAGAAGACCCGCAAGGCTCTGAAGAAGCACGGCCGCGGCAGCAAGCAGGCGGAGCAGGAACAGACGACGCTGGCCGAGCTGTTCATGCCGATCAAGCTCGTGCCCAAGCAGTTCGATGCCCTGGTCGAGCGCGTTCGCGGCTCTCTGGAACAGGTTCGTGCCCAGGAACGCGCCATCATGCAGCTGTGCGTGCGTGACGCCCGCATGCCGCGTGCCGACTTCCTCAAGCTGTTCCCCGGCAATGAAGTCTCCACCGAATGGTCCGCCGGCCTGGCCAAGGGCAAGGCCAAGTACGCCGAGGCCATCGGCAACCTGCAGGCCGACATCCAGCGCTGCCAGGAGAAGATGAGCGCCATCGAGGCCGACGCCGGCCTGGTGATCGCCGAGATCAAGGACATCAACCGCCGCATGTCCATTGGCGAGGCGAAAGCCCGTCGCGCCAAGAAGGAAATGGTCGAGGCCAACCTGCGTCTGGTGATTTCCATCGCCAAGAAGTACACCAACCGCGGCCTGCAGTTCCTCGACCTGATCCAGGAAGGCAACATCGGCCTGATGAAGGCGGTGGACAAGTTCGAATACCGCCGCGGCTACAAGTTCTCGACCTACGCCACCTGGTGGATTCGCCAGGCGATCACCCGCTCGATCGCCGACCAGGCGCGCACCATCCGTATCCCGGTGCACATGATCGAGACGATCAACAAGCTCAACCGCATCTCCCGCCAGATGCTGCAGGAGATGGGCCGCGAGCCGACCCCGGAAGAGCTGGGCGAGCGCATGGAGATGCCCGAGGACAAGATCCGCAAGGTATTGAAGATCGCCAAGGAGCCGATCTCCATGGAGACGCCCATCGGCGACGACGAAGACTCGCACCTGGGAGACTTCATCGAGGACTCCACCATGCAGTCGCCGATCGAAGTGGCGACCGTGGAAAGCCTCAAGGAAGCCACCCGCGAAGTCCTGGCCGGGCTCACCGCCCGCGAGGCCAAGGTGCTGCGCATGCGCTTCGGCATCGATATGAACACCGACCACACCCTTGAGGAAGTGGGCAAGCAGTTCGATGTCACCCGCGAGCGTATCCGCCAGATCGAGGCCAAGGCGCTGCGCAAGCTGCGCCATCCGACGCGCAGCGAGCATTTGCGCTCATTCCTCGACGAATGATGGCAAAACCCCGGCACCCGCCGGGGTTTTTGCTTCTGCGCCGGCTACACTGACAAGAGTATCCAACGCTTCCCGGAACCGCCGCATGTCGCGTCTGCTGGCCATTCTCCTGTCGTGTCTGGCGTGCTGGGCGCTCCCGGCGGCGGCGCTTGAGCTCAGCCCGGAAGAGCAGGCCTGGCTGGCCGACCACCCACAGCTGCGCCTGGGCATCGACCCTTCATGGCCACCCTTCGAGTTCCGCGACGAACAAGGCCGCTACAGCGGCCTCAGCGCCAGCTACGTCAGGTTGATCGAGGAGCGCCTCAAGATCCGGATGCAGCCGGTGGCCTCGAACGACTGGAGCGAAGTGCTGGCCCGCGCCCAGGAAGGCCGGGTGGACCTGCTGCCAGGCATCATGTCGACCCCCGAACGCCAGCGCGACCTGGCCTTCACCCGCCCCTACCTCGACTTCCCCATCGTCATCCTCGCCCACCGCAGCGGCCCGCAGCCGCGCAGGCTGGACCAGCTGTACGGCCTGAAGATCGCCGTGGTGCTGGACTATGCGCCCCACGTCATCCTGCGCAACCGCCACCCCGACCTCAACCTGCTGCCGTTGCCCAGCGTCGAGGCCGCACTGCAGGCCCTCGCCACAGGCCAGGCCGACGCAATGATCGGCGACCTCGCCTCCAGTGTCTGGAGCCTGCGCGAGCTGAAGCTGGACGGCCTCAGCATCACCGGCGAGACGCCCTACCGCTACCAACTGGCGATGGCCGCGCCGCACCAGAACACGCCGCTGATCGGCATCCTCGACAAGTTGTTCGCCGAACTGACCGAGAAGGAAATCGCCAAGCTGCGCGAGCCCTGGGTCGGCGGCGTGCTGGACGAGCGTGACGCCTGGCTGCGCGCCCTCCCTTACGGCATCCCCGTCTTCCTGCTGGCCCTGCTGATACTGGCCACCGTGCTGCGCATCAACCAGCGGCTGCGCCAGGAGATGCGCAGGGGCCGAAGCCTGGAAGAACGCCTGCGCAGCAGCGAACAGCACTACCGCGGCCTCATCGAGAGCCTCAGCGCGGTGGCCTGGCAGATGCGCCTCAAGGAGCAGCGCTTCACCTACGTCTCGCCGCACGCCGAGAAGCTGCTGGGCTATCCCCTGGACGAATGGCTGGAACCCGGCTTCTGGCAGCGCCACCTGCACCCGGACGATGCCGAGCATGCGCACCGGCACATCCAGGGCGAGGGCCAGGCCGGCTTCGACTACCGCATGCTGGCGGCCGACGGCCGCACCGTGTGGATTCGCGACATCGTCACGCCGATGCCGGGCGACGACGGCCCGCTGCTGCACGGCCTGATGATCGACATCAGCGAGGCCAAGCGCATCGAGCAGGCCCAACGCCTGTCCGAGGAGAAGTTCGCCAAGGCCTTCCACGCCTCGCCGGACGGCCTGCTGATCACCCGCTCGCGCGACGGGCTGATCCTCGAGGCCAACGAGGGCTTCACCCGGATCACCGGCTACGACATCACCGAGGCGCTCGGACACACCACCCGGGAGCTGAACATGTGGGCCAACCCGGACGACCGCCTGCGCATGGTCGAGGCGGTACGCCAGCATGGCGGCCTGCGCGACTTCCGCGCCTGGCTCAACGCCTGCGACGGGAGATTGCGCCTGGGCGAACTCTCGGTCCAGGCGATCATGATCGAGGACGAACCCTGCCTGCTCACCATCGCCCGCGACATCACCGACCGCGAGCAGATGGAAGAACGCCTGCACCTGGCCGCCACCGTCTTCGAGAGCACGGCCGAGGGCGTGATGATCACCGACCTGGAGCAGCGCATCACCGCGGTCAACCGCGCCTTCAGCGAAATCACCGGCTACAGCGAAGCCGAGGCACTCGGCCAGAAGCCCGGCCTGCTCGCCTCCGAACGGCATGATCGGACCTTCTACAAAGATATGTGGCGCCAGTTGAACGAGGAAGGACACTGGCAGGGCGAGATCTGGAACCGGCGCAAGAACGGCGAGGAGTTCCCCGAATGGTTGACCATCAGCGCCGTGCGTGGCCAGGACGGCCAGATCACCCACTTCGTCGGCGTATTCGCCGACATCAGCTCGCTCAAGCAGGCCCAGGAGCGGCTGGACTACCAGGCGCACCACGACCCGCTCACTGGACTGCCCAACCGCGCGCTGTTCGAACACCGCCTGGACAAGGCGCTGCAGGAGGCCCGCACCGAGCGCGGCCATGGCGCCGTGCTGTTCCTCGACCTGGACCGCTTCAAGCACATCAACGACAGCCTCGGCCACCCGGTCGGCGACCAGCTGCTCAAGAGCATCGCCCAGCGCCTGCGCGGCCAGCTGCGCGACATTGACACGGTGGCGCGGCAGGGCGGCGACGAGTTCATCGTACTGCTGCCCGGCCTGCAGCTGCCCGCCGACGCCGAGCGGGTGGCGACCAAGTTGCTGAACTGTTTCAACACCCCCTTCCACACCGAGAGCAGCGAGTTCTTCATCAGCGCCAGCATCGGCATCAGCCTGTACCCGAGAGATGGCGAGGATGTCGCCACCCTGGTCAAGAACGCCGACGCGGCCATGTACAGCTCCAAGGCCAAGGGCCGCAATCGGGTCGAGTTCTACACCCGCAACCTGACCTTCCAGGCCACCGAGCGCATGACCCTGGAACTGGAGCTGCGCCGCGCCATCGAGCGCGGCGAGCTGACTCTCTACTACCAGCCGAAGCTGTGCCTGACGAGCAGGACCCTGGTTGGCGCGGAAGCCCTGCTGCGCTGGCACCACCCACTGTTCGGCGAGATTCCGCCGGACCGCTTCATCCCGCTGGCCGAAGACAACGGCATGATCCTCCAGCTCGGCGACTGGGTGCTGCAGGAAGCCTGCCGGCAAATGCGCTCCTGGCAGGAAAGCCACGCGCCGTTCGGCCCGCTGTCGGTCAACCTGTCCGGCAGCCAGCTGCGCCAGCCCCGGCTGGTGGAGCGCATCGCCGGCACCCTCGACGACTTCGGCCTGGCGGCCAGCTGCCTGCAACTGGAAATCACCGAAAGCTTCATCATGAACCAGGCCGAGGAAGCGCTGCTGGTGCTCCATGAACTCAAGTCGCTGGGCCTGCAGCTGGCCATCGACGACTTCGGCACCGGCTACTCGTCCCTCAGCTACCTCAAGCGCCTGCCGCTGGACATCCTCAAGATCGACAAGTCCTTCGTCCTCGGCCTGCCCGGCGACCCGGACGATGTCGCCATCACCCGTGCGATCATCGCGCTGGGTCGCAGCCTGCAGATGTCGGTGATCGCCGAAGGCGTGGAAACCAAGGCCCAGGAAACCTTCCTCGCCAGCGAGGGCTGCGAACAGATCCAGGGCTACGTGATCAGCCGCCCGCTCTCGGCCGAATCCTTCGCCACCAACTTTCTCGGCCCCCTGCCGATTGGCAGCGCGGAAAAGGCGCCGGTATAATCCGCCGCTCCTTCTGAGGGCCTATAGCTCAGTCGGTTAGAGCAGAGGACTCATAATCCTTTGGTCCACGGTTCGAGTCCGTGTGGGCCCACCAAGCAGAATAAGGACTTAGGCCAGTCATGCGACTGGCCTAAGTCTTTTTGGCCTCCTGAAAACTGCGTACCATCCCGGCTACCGCTCGTATTGCGCTGCGCCCAGCCTCTACGACGTTTCGCCCTGGCTCGCGGAGTCAGGCGCACAAGCTCCCACAGAAGACGCCGAGGCAAAGATGGCCAGCGATTCCCCCTTGTCCCAGGCGGTCGGCACTCCGATCACCCGCAGCGCGATCTTTATCGTCGCCACTCTCAATCCGGGCGAGGGGCACAACGAGACCGTCCGAGCCTTGTGCGGTGACGTAGCGGCGCTGGTCCGTTCGGTGGGCAAGCGCGTGCCGGAAGGCGATCTCTCGTGTGTGGTGGGCTTCGGTGCCGTAGCGTGGGATGCCCTGTTCGGTGCGCCGCGCCCTGCAGCCCTGCATGCGTTTCGCGAGATCGGTACCGGCGAGCGGGTCGCCGTTTCCACGCCGGGGGACCTGTTGCTGCACATCCGCGCGGAGCAGATGGATCTCTGCTTCGAGCTGGCGACCCAGCTGATGACGCGGCTGGGCGAGGCGGTCACGGTGGTCGACGAGGTCCAGGGTTTCCGCTATTTCGACATGCGCAGCATCATCGGCTTCGTCGACGGCACGGAGAACCCGGTGGGCCGCGAGGCCGCGCACTTCACCCTGATCGGCGACGAGGACCCGGACTTCGCCGGCGGCAGCTACGTGCTGGTGCAGAAGTACCTGCACGACATGACCCGCTGGAACCAGCTGTCCACCGAGGCCCAGGAGCGCATCATCGGGCGCACCAAGCTGACGGACATCGAGCTGGACGAGTCGGTGAAGCCGAGCTGTTCGCACAGTTCCCTGACCACCCTGGTCAAGGACGGCCAGGAGGTGAAGATCCTGCGCGACAACATGCCGTTCGGCCGCCCGGGAGCCGGGGAGTTCGGCACCTATTTCATCGGTTATGCCCGCTCGCCGGAGCCGATGGAGGAAATGCTCGAGAACATGTTCATCGGCCTGCCGCCGGGCAACTACGACCGCCTCCTGGATTTCAGCAAGGCGGTGACGGGGAGCCTGTTCTTCGTGCCTTCCGCCGATCTCTTGGAAGAGCTGGCCGACAAGGCACCCTGATCTCCCCGCATGAAAAAGCCGCGCAATCGCGCGGCTTTTTCGTTGCTGCCTTCAGCGCTTGGCGATGATGTACACCGCATGCACGATGCCGGGGATGTAGCCGAGCAGCGTGAGCAGGATGTTCAGCCAGAAGGCGCCACCGAAACCGACCTGGAGGAACACGCCCAGCGGCGGCAGCAGGATGGCGATCAGAATGCGGATGAGGTCCATGCGGTACTCCTTGAGGTCCATGGCGGCGGACGTCGCCGTACTAGCACAGACCCGCGCAAGCGCAGCGGGGTTCAGGCTGAATCTCAGGGGCTGAGACTGCGCAGGTGCAGCACCCCGAACAGCAGCACCTGCAGGCGCGCCAGCATCGGTTGCGCCTGGCGCTGCAGACGCCCATGCAGCACGACGATCTCCAGCACATGGATCACCAGCAGCAGTGCGGCGATGGCGCTCATGTAAGGGCCCGCGAAGGGGTGCAGCAGGTCGGCCAGCGCCAGTATCCAGAACAGCGCGAGTGCGGCCTTGGCCAGGGTCAGCATGGAAAGCTCCCGGTTCAGTTGTAGAGGAAGGTCGGGCCAGGGTGTTCGCGGCCGTCGTCGACGCCGATCTCCAGGGCGACCAGCGCGTCGACCCGGGCGCTCAGCCGCTCGATCAGTTCGCGGTGTGCCTGCGGCTCGGCGGCGAGGTTGTGCAGTTCGTTCGGGTCGGCCTGGGTGTCGTACAGCTCCAGGTCGTTGCGCGCCAGCAGGTCGTCGAAGCCAGCCGGCGTGTGGTGGTCGGACGGCGCGAAGTAGCGGGCGAACTTGTAGCGGCCGTCGTGGATGCCGCGGAACAGCGCGCGGTTGTCCAGCGACGGGCCGAGCTGCCCCTGGCGCAGGGATTCGCGCAGGATCGCCCAGGGCGTGACCTGGTCGGCATGGCGCATCACCGACTCGGTGAATTCCGGGTCGAGGTACATGACCACGCCGTAGTCGAACAGATGGCCGCGTTCGTCCCGGGTCGAGCGCCGGTCCGCACCGCCGAGGCTGTCCGCCAGGCTGACGCCGGCCAGCTGCGGGTAGCGCTCGGCGCGGGTCACGGAGTCCACCCCGGCGAGTTCCAGCACGGTCGGCGCGATGTCGACGGTCGAGCCCAGCGCCTCGCTGGTGAAGCCCTGGCGCACGTCCGGGTGGCGCACGATGAAGTTGACCCGGGTGTTCTCCCGGTACATGTGCGGTCCCTTCTGCCGCAACTGGTGGGCGCCGGCCATCTCGCCGTGGTCGGCGGTGAGGATGACGATGGTGTCGTCGGCCAGGCCGCTGTCCTCCAGCGCCAGCAGCACCTGCTCGATGGACTGGTCGACGTCGCGCACGCAGTTCAGGTAGTAGCTCTGCAGGCCCTTCCAGGCCTCTTCGTCCTTGGGGTCGAGGTGGCCGTACACGCGGTTGCACAGCTCC
The DNA here is from genome assembly GCF_029840585.1 of Pseudomonas sp. GD03875. Classification (NCBI taxonomy): domain Bacteria; kingdom Pseudomonadati; phylum Pseudomonadota; class Gammaproteobacteria; order Pseudomonadales; family Pseudomonadaceae; genus Pseudomonas; species Pseudomonas sp. GD03875. Next base: position 57,470 of record NZ_JAOCCV010000018.1, read on the forward strand.
ACATCGGCGCGCTGGGCCCAGGGTTTGCGGCTCAGGTCCTCGCTGTAGAAGCTGCGCGGCAGGGGCAGGTCCCAGCGCGTCTGGTACAGCCCTGTGGTCGGCCCCGGGTCGATCGGGCCGAGGAAGTTGCGGCGCAGGCGCGACTGCTCCTGCTTCGCGCCGGAGCTGTAGAACATGATGTCGTGCGGGTTGACGAAGTTGACCGCGAGGAACCAGGGCGCCTCGTCGTCGCGGTGCTGGTGCAGCCAGCCGACGGTATCGCTGGCGGTGACCTTGTCGAAGATGAAGCCGGTCATCAGCGAGCCGTGGGGGTCGCCGTTGAGGTTGTAGTCGGCGAAGCCGAACGGCAGCAGGGCGTCGCGGGTGCTCTCGACCACGCCGTAGGTGAGGTTGCCCGGCTGCTCGATGTGCGACAGGTGCCACTTGCCCTTGTAGGCGGTGTGGTAGCCCTGCTCGCGCAGCATGTGGCCTAGGGTGGGCAGCCCGGGCGACAGCTCGCGAAACGGCGGCAGGCCGATGTTGGCGGTGATCCCCGTGCGCTGGGTGTGCTGCCCGGTGAACAGCACCGAGCGCGACGGCGAGCAGGGCGTGGTGTTGACGTGGAAGTTGCCCAGGCTGGCCGCGCCGCGCAGCAGCCGCTCGTGGCCGGGCAGCGGCAGCGCGCTGGGCAGGTCGCGGTGGGCCTGCTGCTGGTCGGTGACGATCAGCAGGATGTTCGGCTTGCGGCCGGCCGGGCGCACCCTGGCCGGCGCCGCCTGCTGCCCGAGGACGGGGGAGGCAACGCCCGCGGCGGTCAGGGCGGCGGCCTTCTTCAACAGCTCGCGACGTTGCATGGCGCGATCCTCCGGTGGCCCACGGGTGGTGCGACGCGCCGCCCAGGCGCGCCGCGGGACATCAGCGCACGGTCAGGGCGATCGGCGCTTCGGCGAAGTCGAAGCAGCCGAGGAAGGTCTTGATGTCGAGCAGGTTGCCGTCGACCTTCACGTCCCCCAGCAGCGCGCCCTTGAGCAGGCCGTTCTCGCCGCTGATCACGGTGTCCAGGTAGGTTTTGTCGAGGGTCAGGCGCAGCGCTGTGTCGGCGTCGATGCCCCGGCGCAGCTGGGCCACTCCGCGACGTACGTCCAGGCTCCATTCCTCGCCGATGTCGGGGAAGGCGAAGCCCAGGGTCAGCTCCACGTCGGCACTCTTCTCCGGGTCGATGCGGGTCACCCAGTTCTGCAGGAAGATGCGCGCCGGCAGGTTCTTCAGCATGTCGCTGGAGAGGAAGGCGCTGCGCACGCGGCGACCCAGCTCCTCGGCGCCGCCATCGTCTAGCTTGCCTTCCAGCTCCATGGCGCTCATCAGGTACCAGTTGCGCCAGTTGATGTTCATGCTGGCGTAGCCGAGCTTGCGGAAGCTGCGCGCCTTGATGTCGCGCGCCAGCTTGTCGCCGTGGTCGACGCGGATGGCGTAGCCGGACAGTTCCGCGGCCCACTGGTAGTCGCCCTTGATGTAGGCCTCGCCGGCGGCCAGCAGGACCTTCTCGCGGCCGCCCATGAGCGCGATCAGGCGCTCGGCCTTGTCCTTCGGCGGAATCGGGTCGAGGTCCACCGGGTCGCCCTGGAACCAGCCCAGGTAGCCCTGGTAGATCTGCCGCACACTGTGCTTCACGGTGCCGTAGTACTCGCGCAGGTAGGGCGTGTAGCCGGCCAGGTGGGGCGGCAGCTGGACCTTCTCTACCAGCTCGTCGGGGGTCAGGCCCTTGTTCATCCAGCGCACGGTCTGGTCGTGGATGTAGGCGATGGCGTCGCGGGTCATGCGCAGCACTTCTTCGACCTTGTCCTTGCCGCTCACCGGCTGGCCGTGCAGCGGCACCATGTAGTCGGCCTGGAAGGCGCGCAGCTTGTCGAGGCTGTCCACCCACACCACCGGGTCGCGGAACTTGGTGCCGCGCAGGGTGTGGATGTTCGGCAGGGTCGGCCCCTGGGTGACCTCGGCGCTGATCAGCACGCGGTTGTCCGGCAGGTACAGGACGATCTCATCCGGCGCCTCGCTGGGCACGTGGAGGAACTGCACCGGCAGGCCGGCGATGGTGGTGTCGAGCTTGTCCTTGAAGGTGATGGTCGGCGCGATGAAGGTCGAGGCGCCCTCATGGGCCAGCGGGCCGAGGCCGGCGTTCATCTGTTGCTTGTCGCTGTCCGGCAGCGCGGCGCCGAAGCTGTAGCCCGAGCGCATGGAGAGGATCGGCCCGACCAGCGCGCCCTGGGCGACGACGTTGTCGAGCAGGCTTTCCTGGGCGTAGATCTGCACCTCGCCGCTCTTCACCTGCTCCTCGCTGACGAAGCCCTTCACGCCGTTGATGTGGTCCGGGTGGAAGTGGGTATAGACGATGGCCTTGATCGGCTTATCGCTGATCTTGCGGAACTCGGCGAGCACCTTGCGCGACTGCTCGGCCGACTCGCCGGTGTCGACGATGATCAGCCCTTCCGGCGCCTCGATCATCACGCTGTTGGCGAGGTTCCAGCCCACCGCCGACCAGACGTTGTCGGCGATCGGGTAGACCTTTTCGCTGAAGTGCCGGGTGTGCTCGGCCAGCTCGGCGTTGATCGAGGGCTCGATGTGCTCGGTGGGCAGCTCGGCGCTGGCGGTGAAAGGCAGGGTCGCGGCCAGCAGCAGGCCACTGAATCGGCTGAATGACATGGGGGTTGGCTCGTTGTTGTTTGTCCCGCTAGGCAGACTGGCGAAAGCGAGCCAATAATTCCAATGCATTTCATTCGCCAATTCGATGCGAGACACGCATGAACGACCTGCGCCAACTCCGTCACTTCGTCGCCCTCGCCGACCATGGCCACTTCGCCCGCGCCGCCGAGGCCGTGCATCTCAGCCAGCCGGCCCTGAGCCGCAGCATCCAGGCGCTGGAAAGCGGCCTCGGCTGCACCCTGGCGGACCGCCACAGCCGCGGCATCAGCCTGACGGCCCACGGTCGCCTGGTGCTCGAACACGCCCGCCGCCTGCTGGCCGGCAGCCACGCCCTGCACAACGCGGTGAGCCAGCTCGGCAACCTCGCCAGCGGCGAACTGCGCCTGGGCGCCGGCCCCTACCCCGCCGCGCGGCTCGTGCCCCAGGCCATCGGCCGCTTCGCCGAGCACTACCCGAAGGTGCGCGTGCAGTTGCAGATCGACAACTGGCAGCAGCTGCGCACGCGCCTGCTCGACGACGAACTGGAGCTGTTCGTCGCCGATATCCGTGAACTCCAAGGTGATCCCCAGCTGTGCATCGAGGCGCTGCGCAGCCATCCCGGCGTGCTGTTCTGCCGTCCGCAACACCCGCTGTGCGGGCACGGCGGGCCGCTGCGGCTGGACGACCTGCGCGGCTACGCCCTGGCCGGCACCCAGCTGCCGCAGGCGGTGGCGGAGAATCTCGAACCCCTGGGCGGCGAGCAGGCGATGAGCATCCAGTGCGACAACTTCATGGTGCTCAAGGAGCTGGTGTCGAGTAGCGACGTGCTGAGCATGGCGCCCTGGGACGTGGTCGCCAGCGATGTGCAGGCCGGGCGTCTGGCGATCCTCACCCTGAGCGGCGTGCCATACCTGGCCAGCTCGGCCTATGGCATCGTCAGCCGCAGCGGGCACAGCCTGTCGCCAGGCGCCGAGCAGCTGCAGCAGATCATCCGCGAGCAAGACAGCGAACACCTGATGCCTTCGCTACCTATTCCCGATGCCAGCGCCAACGAACCATAGAGCGCGAAGGAGCCAGCTCAACTGCGCGGCAGGCGCACGCGGAATGCCGCGCCACCCAGGTTGGAGTCCTCCAGCAGCAGCTCGCCGCCGAAGCTTTCGATGATGTCCTTGACCACCGCGGTACCGATGCCCTGCCCTTCATGCTGGGTATCCAGGCGCTCGCCACGCTGCAGGATGCGCGCACGCTGGTCGACCGGCACACCGGGGCCGTCGTCCTCGACGCTCAGCTCGCAGTAGCCGGCCTGCACGATGGCGCTGACGCGGACGGTGCCCAGGCACAGGCGGTAGGCGTTCTCCAGCAGGTTGCCGAGCAGTTCGAGCAATGCGCCCTGCTCGATGGGCACCTCGAACTGCACATCGAACACCCGCTCGACGCGCACGCGCTTGTCGCGATAGACCTTGTCCAGCGCCTCGCAGAGGATGTCGAGCAAGGGCGCCAGGCGGGCACGGTGGCGCACCAGGCCGCTCTTGCGCAGGCTGGCACGCTGCAACTGGTAGCCGATCTGCTGGCTCATGCGCTCGATCTGCCGTTGCAGGATCTGCGCCTGCTCCGGGTTGGCGCTGCGCCCCGCGAGGTTTTCGCTGACACCCTGCAATACCGAGAGCGGAGTCTTCAGGCTGTGCGCCAGGTCATCCAGCGAGTGCCGGTAGCGCTCACGCTGCCGCCGCTCGCTTTCCAGCAGGTGGTTCAGCGAGCCGGTCAGGCGCAACAGCTCGCGCGGGTGTTCTTCACTGAGCGCCTCACGCTCGCCCGCCTCGACCTGATCCAGCTCGGCGGTAAGCCGGCGCAAGCCGCGAAAGCCCCAGGTCAGGCCGAACCAGAGCAGGCCGAGCAGCACCAGCAGGGCTACCGTCAGCCACAGGTAGAGCTGCCGCATGAAGCCATCGTGCATAGCCTGGTAGTCACTCACCGGCTGCATGGTGATCACGCTGTAGGCGGCCGCCTGGCCCCGCAGCAGGTCGATCTCCACGTCGTAGACGAAGAACTCCCGGCCGCTTTGCGCCCGCGCCCGCGAGAAGTCATGGCGGCCACCCTCGTAGCGTGGTGTGTAATGCACGTTCTCGGCGCGGGATGAATGCGACTGCCAGACCAGCGTGCCTTCGCTGTCGTAGATGAAACCGAGCTGGCGCGTCTCGAGGTTGTCGAATTCCTCGTCCGGCAGTTTGTCCGGCATCGTCAGCCGGCCATCGACGATGCGCGCGGCGGAAATCAGCGTGCTGGCATCGGACGCCAGGCGCTTCTCGATGGATTGTTCTAGGGCGAAGACGAACGCTCGCTGCAGCACCGGCAGCAGCGCCAGCATGAACAGCACGGCCAGCGCCGCAGCGCCGAGCATCAGCCGCAGGCGCAGGGAAAACCCGGCGCGGCGCCGAACCCGCGTCACGCGCTCGCTCATCGGCAGCGCTCGACGAACAGGTAGCCCTGGCCGCGCACGGTCTCGATCGGCTTGAAGCCGTTGTCGCCCTCCAGCTTGCGCCGCAGGCGACCAACCAGCACTTCGATCACGTTGGGATCGCGCTCTTCGTCATCGGGGTAGAGCTGCTCCATCAGCCGTTCCTTGGCCACCACCTGCTGATGGTGGCGCATGAGGTATTCGAGGATGCGGTATTCGTAGGCGGTCAGCGCCATGGGCATGCCGTCCAGCTGAGCCTGCTTGCGGTTCAGATCCAGGTTGAGCGGGCCGGCCTCGATGGTCGACTGGACGAAGCCCGAGGAGCGGCGCAGCAGCGCGTTCAGGCGCGCTTCGAGTTCTTCGAACTGAAAGGGCTTGACCACGTAATCATCGGCGCCGGCGGCCAGGCCTTCGACCTTGTCCTGCCAGTTGCCGCGCGCCGTGAGAATGAGGATGGGAAAGGTCTTGTCCTGGCTGCGCAACTGGCGGATCAGGTCCAGGCCATTCATGCCCGGCAACCCGAGGTCGATCACCGCCAGGTCGTGGCTGTATTCCTGCGCCCGGTAGAGCGCCTCTTCGGCATTCGGCACCGCGTCCACCACATGGCCTTGCTCTCCCAGTCGCGTGTAGAGGTGATGACGCAACAGCGCCTCGTCTTCCACTACCAGCAATTTCATCAGGCGCTGTCTCCTGTGGGAGCTGGGCCGAAGCCCAGCGGGTGGGGAACGTGCAGGTTTTAGAACGCGTAGTTGGCGCCCAGGTATGCCTGCGAGGTGCTGTGCAGGTCCAGCGAACCCAGCTTGCCGGCGCCATGCGGGGACATCTCGGTGCTGGCGTTGGTACGCAGGTAACGATAACCCGCTTCAACCGATGCGTTCTTGTTCAGTTGCTGGAGAATACCGGCCTGCAGGCCCGCGGCATAACCGATGTCGCTGTCGCGGCTCAGGCCACGGCTGTCCTGCTCCAGCTTGACCAGACCGAGGGTGGCGCCGCCGAACAGCTTGGTGTTGTTGTCGCCCAGGGGCAGGAACAGGTCATAGCTGCCGAGCAGGTTCTGCTGGCGCAGCTTGTAGCCGCTATCGCTGTCCGAGACGTTCTCGTAGGTCGCGTAGTAGCGGCCGTTTTCCTGCACCTGGCCGGCGCGGATGCCCCAGGTGCCGGTCTTGTGAATGACTTTGTCGAGCGATGGATTGCCCAGGCTCTGGTTCAGAGCAGAAGACTTCTGGATGTTGTTGTTGGTCTGGCCCCAGGTCAGACCGACGAAGTTGTCGGCAGCCTGGGCGGTGACGGCAGCCAGGGTCAGGCCGCTGGCCAGGACGATACGGTTCAGGGTGGCTTTCATGGCGTGTTCCTCTTGGAGCGGTTTGGATGTGTGAAGCACGGGAGCCATCCTCCCGCAGCGCCACTGAACCGTTCCTGAACCCTTCCTGAACCTGCGCTGAACGAGCGGTGATGAGCACGACGCCAGGCGCCGCAGGGTTTGCATCACGCACGCGCGACAACACCAGCCACCGGCATTGCGCAGGCAGCCGACATCCGACTGCAGACGCTCGAGCAGGAGAGCCTGCAGTCGGTAGACGGGGGAATCAGTGGTGGGGGCGCTTCCCGTCGTGCGCGCGCTGGCGCAACTGAGCGGTCAGCGTGTCGATGGCCGCCAGGGCCTGCTGAATGTGCGCGTGGATCTGGCCTTCACTGGCTTTGCGGCGCGGGGCGCGCTCTTCGGCTTCCAGTTGGTAACGCGGATCGAACAGATTGAACGTATCCATTGCTGATTTCCTCACAAAGTACGGCCGCTGCGGTATGCAACGGCATGGTAGGCAGTGACGGGCATCGGGGATTGTTCTTGTTCGGCCAGCGTGCCGCCGGTTGATGACACTCGTGCAGAACACAGACAGCTGCACGGGGCCGGCGGTTTCAGCCGCCTGCGATCAATTTCCGCCGGTACGCGGCGCGGGTCAACACGACGCAATGTCGCAGCGGCGGAACGGGCGTGCCAGAGCGGCGCGATCGACGAAGCGCACTATAGTTTCCAGTCCGGGTCTTCTTTCCGTTCGTCCACTCACTTCACGGAGTCACCATGAGCAAGGTATTCAATGTCGCGGTTCTCGTCGGCAGCCTCCGCAAGGCCTCGATCAACCGCAAGCTGGCCCTGGCCCTGGCCGAGCTGGCGCCGCCGTCGCTGAAGCTGCAGATCGTCGAGATCGGCGACCTGCCGCTGTACAACGAGGACATCGACGTCAACCCGCCGCCCGCGTCCTATACCGCCTTCCGCGACCAGCTGCGGGGCGCCGACGCGGTGCTGTTCGTCACCCCCGAGTACAACCGCTCGGTGCCGGCGCCGATGAAGAACGCCATCGACGTGGGTTCGCGGCCCTATGGCCAGAGCGTGTTCAGCGGCAAGCCGGCAGCAGTGGTCAGCGCCTCGCCGGGCGCCATCGGCGGCTTCGGCGCCAACCATCACCTGCGCCAGTCGCTGGTGTTCCTCGACATGCCGGTGCTGCAGCAGCCGGAGTCCTACCTGGGCGGCGCCGGCAACTTCTTCGACGAGGCCGGCAAGCCCAACGACAGCATCAAGGGCTTCCTGCAGAAATTCATCGACACCTTCGCCCGCTGGATCGAGATCCAGAACCGCGCCTGAGCCCTGCCGGCCGGGTCGTCCGACCCGGCCCCCTCGCCCCACCGCGAAATCCGCTTGAACCTTTGCCGCCGGCGGCCGGTCGCTGTTCCTATGAACCGCCGCGCCAACGCGACGGCCGCACAGGAACAGCGACATGCCGAACCGGGCCCGCAGGACTGATACCTCACTGGCCGGACTGGAACACCTGCTGCATCGCTACCACCGGGTACGCAGCGCCACCGAGCGCCTGTGCGAGCCGCTGGAGCGCGAGGACTACGTGATCCAGAGCACGCCGGAGGTGAGCCCACCCAAGTGGCACCTGGCGCACGTCAGCTGGTTCTTCGAGGCCTTCGTGCTGCAGCCCTTCCTGAAGGACTACCGGCCGCTGGACGCGCGCTACGACCACCTCTTCAACTCCTACTACCAGACCCACGGCACACCGTTCGAGCGCACCCGCCGCGGCCTGCTGTCGCGGCCGACGGTGAGCGAGGTGTACGCCTACCGCAGCCATGTCGACCTGGCCATGGAGCGCCTGCTGGGGCACCTCGACGCGGAGATCGCCGAGGAGGTGCTGTCCCGCGTCGAGCTGGGCCTGGAACACGAGCAGCAGCACCAGGAGCTGCTGCTGATGGACATCAAGCACATCCTCGCGCAGAACCCGCTGCGCCCGGCCTACCGCCGGGATCTCACAGCCGCCCCCCGTGCCCCGGCGGCGCTGCGCTGGCTGAGCTATCCCGCCGGTGTGCGCCACATCGGCCACGACGGCAGCGGCTTCGCCTTCGACTGCGAGCGGCCGCGGCACCGCGCCTTCGTCGACGCCTTCCAGCTGGCCAGCCGGCCCGTGAGCAATGCCGAGTACCTCGACTTCATCCGCGACGGCGGCTACCGCAGCAGCGCCCTGTGGCTGGCCGACGGCTGGGACCACATCCAGCGCGCCGGCTGGCAGGCGCCGCTGTACTGGCAGCGCGACGGCGAACAGTGGATCGAGCTGACCCTGGGCGGCCCCCGCGAACTGGACCCGGACGCGCCGGTGTGCCACCTCAGCCACTACGAGGCGGACGCCTTCGCCACCTGGGCCCAGGCCCGCCTGCCCAGCGAGGAGGAATGGGAGATCGCCGCCCAGGACGAGCCGCTGTGGGGCAACTTCGTCGAAAACGACCACTTGCAACCGGTGACTTGCGCCGCCGGCGAGGGCCTGCAGCAGCTCTATGGCGATGTCTGGGAATGGACCTCCAGCGCCTTCCGTCCGTACCCGGGATTCCGCCCGCTGGCCGGCAGCCTGGGCGAATACAACGGCAAGTTCATGTCCGGCCAGATGGTCCTGCGCGGGGGCAGCTGCGTCACCCCCGAGAACCATGTGCGCCCCACCTACCGCAACTTCTTCCACCCCACCATGCGCTGGCAGTTCGCCGGCCTGCGCCTGGCCAAGGAGATCTGACATATGGCATTGGCAATCCGCGTTCACGAACAGCCCTGGACGGCCGAGCGAGCGGCCCTGCGCGACGAGGCCCTGCTGGGTTTCGCCGCCAGCCCCAAGTCGATCTCGCCGAAGTTCTTCTACGATAGCCGCGGTTCCCAGCTGTTCGAGCAGATCTGCCGGCAGCCCGAGTACTACCTGACCCGTACCGAGGAGACCATCCTGCGCCTGGCCGCCGGCGACATCGCCAAAATCGCCGGACCGGACGTCAGCCTGGTGGAATTCGGCAGCGGCGCCAGTCTCAAGGTGCGCCTGCTGCTGGAGGCCCTGCGCCCGGCCCGCTACCTGGGCGTGGACATCTCCCGCGAGTTCCTCGCCGCCAGTACCCACCGGCTGGCCGCCGACTACCGCTGGCTGGACGTGCACGCCCTGTGCGCCGACTTCAGCCAGCCGCTGGAGCTGCCGGCCGAGGCGCTGGGCAAGCGCCCTCTGGCGTTCTTCCCCGGCTCCAGCATCGGCAACTTCGACCCGGAACAGGCCCGCGCCTTCCTGCGCAACCTGCACGCCGCCCTGCCGCCCGGGAGCGGTCTGCTGATCGGCGTCGACCTGGTCAAGGACCGCCAGGTACTGGAGCGCGCCTACAACGACAAGGCCGGCGTCACCGCCCAGTTCAACCTCAACCTGCTCGAACGCATCCGCCACGAACTGGACAGCGACATCGACCCCGGCCGCTTCCAGCACCGGGCCTTCTACAACGAGGCCGAGTCGCGCATCGAGATGCACCTGGTCAGCCCCCATGCGCAACAGGTACGCATCGAGGACCGCCTGTTCGAGTTCGCCGCCGGCGAGACCCTGCACACCGAGAACTCCTACAAGTACACCCCCGCCGGCTTCCGCCAGCTGGCCGCCGAGGGTGGCTTCGCCGCGGTGGCCATGTGGCGCGATCCCTGGCAGTTCTTCAGCGTGCACTTCCTGCGCCGCGAGTGAGCGACGTCCGCCGCTCGCCGGAGCGCTCTGCCTGAGGGAACAGCCGCGCGATCCGCCGCGCCAGCAGGTGGCCCAGACGGGCCTCCTCACGCAAACCCACATGGCCGCTCATGTGCGGTACCACAGGCGGAAGAAGGCAGCGGCCAGCAGCAGCGCCACCTGCCCCAACGCCACACAGAGCTGCAGGAAGGACTGCACGCTGGGGTTGTCGGCGGCGTCCGGCACGCCGGTCAGGGCCTCCCAGAAACCGCCCGGCAGCAGCGCCAGGGCGACGCTGGCGAGCGGCTTGCCACTGAGGTTGAGGCCGTGGATCAGGTCGAACTGGCCGAAGAACATCAGGCCGATGAGGATCATCCCGGCCACCACTAGGCCGAGGGCGAAACAGGCGGAAAACTGCATCATCATGCGGATCATGGCGAACTCCCCGGATCAGGCGGCGGGCGCGGCTGGCCGGGACAGGCCGTACCAGTCGAGCTTGCGGGTCAGCACCATCACCGCGGCAAGCAGGCCGAACACCAGCAGCGAGCCCGTCAACAGCGCGTAGTCCTCGGCGCTGAGTAGGGCGTAGAGCATCCCGTAGAGCGCGGCCAGGGCGGCGGTGAAGCCGGCGCCGCGCAACCAGCTGCGCAGCACGTGGCTGACATAGAAGCCGATCAACGTCACGCAGGCCGATGCGGCCAGGGCGTAGGCGCTGGCGAACGCCATGTGCTCGGCCAGCGACAGCAGCAGCAGGTAGAACATCGCCAGCGACAGGCCCACCAGGCCGTACTGCACCGGGTGCACGGCCAGGCGCTTGAGCACCTCGAAGAGGAAGAAGCCGGCGAAGGTCAGGGCGATGAACAGCAGGGCGTATTTCAGCGCGCGGTCGCTCTTCAGGTACTGGTCCACCGGGTCGACGAAGCTGACGCCGAACTGGCGGCCGAGGAAGGCCTGGCAATCGCCGTCGCTCACGCAGTCGCCCAGGGCCTCCTCCATGTTGGTGGCGAAGAAGCTGGTCTGCCAGCGCGCGCTGAAGCCCTTGGCGGTGATCTCGCGCTCGCTCGGCAGGTACTCGCCGATGAAGCTCGGGTGCGGCCAGTCGGCGCTCAGGTCCACCTGGGTCTCGCGCCCGACCGGGGCGATGGCCAGGCTGCCGGTGCCCTGCAGCAGCAGGTCGAAGGCGAAGTCCAGACGCCCGCCCTGGGACGACTCGGGCAGCGGCGCATGCACACCGGCGCCGAGCAGCGGATCGGCGCTGCCCGGCTGGAACGGCAGCCGGCGCTCGCCCAGCTCCAGCACCAGGTTGTTCTTGATCCCGCGGATATCGCTGATGCCGACGCTGACGAAGGGCTGGCCGAAGCGGTAGTCCGCCAGGTCTTCCGCGATGCCGTAGTGCGCCGGCAGCTCGAAGTGGCCGCTCAGGCGGCCGTTGCTGTGGAACAGGCGCGCCTCGTAGATGCCACGGGCACGCAGCTCGGTACCGATGGTGCCGCCGACAGCCAGGCGCTCCGGCAGGAAATACAGGCGCCCGCTCAGCTCGCGCTCGTCGAGGTAGCGCTCGCCGGTCTTGTCGTGGGTCTTCCACTCGCGGACGGTCTTGCGATAGGGCACCACCAGCAGCGGGCCGGTGATCTTCTGGCTGTGGCTGGAACTGCGCGCGATGTCTTCCAGCACGCCGTCGCGCAGGCTCTGACGCTCCTCGATCATGCCGTCGATCATCAGGATCGGGACCATCAGCAGAACGATCAGCGCGGCGATGGCGCCCAGCTTGATCAGCAGGTTGCGATTCATGGGGAACTCTCCTTGGTTTGGACCGTGGGGAGAGTCTCGGCGGCGACCGTGGCGGTGCCGTGCGGGGAATGTGGAGAGCGTGTGGAGTTTGTGTGGAGGCCGCTCAGAGCCAATAGCCGGAAACAAGAAGGCCGGGCATTTGCCCGGCCTTCCTGCATCTCGTCGAGATCAGACCTTGCTGCGCTCGTAGCGCTTGCGGTCGTTCTCGTTGAGCATTTTCTTGCGCAGACGGATCGACTTCGGCGTCACTTCAACCAGCTCGTCGTCGGCGATGAATTCCAGCGCCTGTTCCAGGGTGAAGCGGATCGGCGGAACCAGGGCGATGACTTCGTCCTTGCCGGAAGCGCGCATGTTGTCGAGCTTCTTGCCCTTGGTGGGGTTGATCACCAGGTCGTTGTCGCGGCTGTTGATGCCGGCCAGCTGGCCTTCGTAGATCTCGTCGCCCGGGCCGAGGAACAGCTTGCCGCGGCTCTGCAGGGTTTCCAGCGAGTAGGTCAGCGCGGTGCCGGTGGCCATGGAGACCAGTACGCCGTTCTGGCGGTTGCTGACTTCGCCGGCCTTGATCGGACCGTAGTGGCTGAAGGTCGAGGTCAGGATGCCGGTACCCGAGGTCAGGGTCAGGAAGTTGTTACGGAAGCCGATCAGGCCGCGCGCCGGGATGGTGTATTCCAGGCGCACGCGGCCCTTGCCGTCGGGGATCATGTTGGTCAGATCGCCTTTGCGCAGGCCCATCTGCTCCATCACCGAGCCCTGGTGCTGCTCTTCGATGTCGATGGTGACGTTCTCGTACGGCTCCTGCTTCTCGCCGTCCTTCTCGATGATCACCACTTCCGGACGGCCCACGGCCATCTCGAAGCCTTCGCGGCGCATGGTCTCGATCAGTACCGAGAGGTGCAGCTCGCCACGGCCGGAGACCTTGAACTTCTCGGCGGACTCGCCGGCCTCGACGCGCAGAGCCACGTTGTGCAGCAGCTCCTTGTCCAGGCGGTCCTTGATGTTGCGGCTGGTGACGAACTTGCCTTCCTTGCCGGCGAACGGCGAGTCGTTGACCTGGAAGGTCATGCTCACGGTCGGCTGGTCGACGGTCAGCGGCGGGCGCGCCTCGACGTTGGCCGGGTCGCACAGGGTGTCGGAGATGAACAGCTCGTCCATGCCCGAGACGCAGACGATGTCGCCGGCTTCGGCGTCGGCCACTTCCACGCGCTGCAGGCCGGAGTGGCCCATGATCTTGAGGATGCGGCCGTTGCGCTTGCTGCCGTCGTCGCTGATGGCGACCACCGGGGTGTTGGCCTTGATCCGGCCACGGGCGATGCGGCCGATGCCGATCACGCCGAGGAAGCTGTTGTAGTCCAGCTGGGAGATCTGCATCTGGAACGGGCCGTCGACGTCGACCTGGGGCGCCGGGACGTGGTCGATGATGGCCTGGAACAGGGCGTCCATGTTGTCGTCCATCTTCTCGTGGTCCATGCCGGCGATGCCGTTCAGGGCACTGGCGTAGACGATCGGGAAGTCGAGCTGCTCGTCGCTGGCGCCGAGGTTGTCGAACAGGTCGAAGATCTGGTCGATGACCCAGTCGGGGCGAGCGCCCGGACGGTCGATCTTGTTGACCACGACGATCGGACGCAGGCCGGCCTTGAACGCCTTCTGGGTCACGAAGCGGGTCTGCGGCATGGGGCCGTCCTGGGCGTCGACCACCAGCAGCACGGAGTCGACCATCGACATCACGCGCTCCACCTCGCCACCGAAGTCGGCGTGGCCGGGGGTGTCGACGATGTTGATGTTGTAGCCGTTCCACTTGATGGCGGTGTTCTTCGCCAGGATGGTGATGCCGCGCTCTTTTTCCTGGTCGTTGGAGTCCATCACGCGCTCGGATTCCGCCTCTTTGCGGTCGAGGGTGCCGGACAGTTTCAGGAGTTTGTCCACCAGGGTGGTCTTGCCATGGTCGACGTGGGCGATGATGGCGATGTTGCGCAGTTTTTCGATCACGATGTCGTCTCGATTAGGGATTCGGTGTCGGCCGCGCACTCTACGCGGCCCGCATGAACGGGGAATTAAGGGCGCTGGTCGGGAGGACGCCGACGGCGCACCTCGGCGAGACGACGCGCCGCTCTAGCGCGGGCGGTAGACGCGCACATTGGCATGTCCCTCGCTGAGCAGGTGGTGGGCGTGCAGGCGGCTCATCACGCCCTTGTCGCAATACAGCAGGTACTGGCGGCTCTCATCCAGTTCCTTGAAGCGGTTGTTCAGCGCGTAGAACGGCAGGGCCTGCACTTCGATACCGGCAAGCACAAGCGGCTCGTCCTCGGCGGCGTCCGGGTGGCGGATGTCGATGACGATCTGCCCGGCCAGGGCCTCGGCCACTTCCTCGACCTGCAGGTCCTGGCCCAGTTCGTCGATCACCTTGTCCACGGTCACGCGCTTCGCGCGCTCCAGGGCGCGCTCGAGGATGGCCATGTCGAAATGGGTTTCTTCGTGCTCGATGCGGCCGGGCTTGGCACGGGTGGTCGGGTTGACCGAGATCACGCCGCAGTACTCGGGCATGTTCTTGGCGTACTCGGCGGTGCCGATGGCGGTGGCGGTGTCGATGATGTCCTGCTTGTGCGCGGCGATCAGCGGACGCAGCACCAGGGTGTCGGTGACCGAGTCGATCACCGAGAGGTTCGGCAGGGTCTGGCTGGAGACCTGGCTGATCGCCTCGCCGGTCACCAGCGCATCGATGTTCAGCTCGGCGGCGATGCAGCTGGCGGCGCGCAGCATCATGCGCTTGAGCACCACGCCCATCTGGCTGTTGTCGACCTTGCCGAGGATTTCGCCGACCACTTCCTCGAACGGCACGCTGATGAACAGCACGCGGTGCGAGCTGCCGAACTTCTGCCACAGGTGGTGGGCCACTTCCATCACACCCAGTTCATGGGCACGGCCACCGAGGTTGAAGAAGCAGAAGTGGGTGAGCAGGCCGCGACGCATCATCTGATAAGCAGCGACGGTGGAGTCGAAGCCACCGCTCATCAGCACCAGGGTCTGCTCGATGGAGCCCAGCGGGTAGCCGCCGAGGCCCTCGTGCTGGGCGTGGACGATCAGCAGGCGGTCGTAGCGCACCTCGAAGCGCGCCTCGACCTCAGGCTTCTTCAGGTCGATGCCGGCGGCTCCGCACTCGCGGCGCAGGCGGCTGCCGACATGAGTGGCGAGTTCCATCGAGGTGAAGTCATGGGTGTTGCCGGCGCGCTTGCAGCGCACGGCGAAGACCTTGCCGGCCAGCTGGGCACCAAAATGGGCCCGGCACTTCTCGAAGGTGTCGTCGAAGTCCACGTAGGGATATTCGTGCACTTCGAGGAAGTGGGCGATGCCCGGCATGCTGCGCAGGCGCTCGAACATCTCCAGCTGGGTCTTGCGCTCGCTCACCTGGCTGACCAGGTCCAGGTTGTCCCACTCCCCTCGCACGTCCAGCGCCGGGTCCAGGTCGCGCAGCACCGTGCGGATGTTCTTCGCCAGCTGGCGGATGAACTGCTTGCGCACCGGCCGGCTCTTGATGGTGATTTCCGCGAAGGGTTTGACGATGAGTTTCATGGGGAAAACGAGCGCAGGAAGGCGGGCCTAAAAACAGGGGCGCGGATTATAGCGGAAATTGCTCAAGCTTTGACCAAAAACAATATTCGCCGCCAAACAGCACCAAAAAGAGGCACAAAGCATTTTAGTGGCACCCATTCGGTGCATAAAACCGCTCAAAAAATCGCCACAGGCCGCGCATCCCCTGACTTTCAGGCCTCCAGCCCATTCCGGGGCACTGGCATGCAATTTGCTCCCTTGTGAGGCAGCCTGGCCTGGCGGACCATCCCGCCCGGCTTTGCCCCGATTCCGGGAGGCCGGCACAGCCGACCCCCATCCACCTGGAGGACACCATGTCGAAGTCGCTTCAACTGATTAAAGAACACGACGTGAAGTGGATTGATCTGCGCTTCACCGACACCAAAGGCAAGCAACAGCACGTGACCATGCCGGCACGCGACGCCGACGACGATTTCTTCGAATTCGGCAAGATGTTCGACGGCTCCTCCATCGCCGGCTGGAAAGGCATCGAAGCCTCCGACATGATCCTGCTGCCAGACGACAGCACCGCCGTGCTGGACCCGTTCACCGAAGAGCCGACCCTGATCCTGGTCTGCGACATCATCGAGCCGAGCACCATGCAGGGCTACGATCGCGACCCGCGCGCCATCGCCCGCCGCGCCGAGGAATACCTGAAGTCCACCGGCATCGGCGACACCGTGTTCGTCGGCCCGGAGCCGGAGTTCTTCATCTTCGACGAAGTGAAGTTCAAGTCCGACATCTCCGGCTCCATGTTCAAGATCTTCTCCGAGCAGGCTTCCTGGAACACCGACGCCGACATCGAGTCCGGTAACAAGGGCCACCGTCCGGGCGTGAAAGGCGGCTACTTCCCGGTTCCGCCGGTCGACCACGACCACGAAATCCGCACCGCCATGTGCAACGCCCTGGAAGAAATGGGCCTGGTCGTGGAAGTCCACCACCACGAAGTGGCTACCGCCGGCCAGAACGAGATCGGTGTGAAGTTCAACACCCTGGTCGCCAAGGCCGACGAAGTGCAGACCCTGAAGTACTGCGTGCACAACGTCGCCGACGCCTACGGCAAGACCGTGACCTTCATGCCGAAGCCGCTGTACGGCGACAACGGCTCGGGCATGCACGTGCACATGTCCATCTCCAAGGATGGCAAGAACACCTTCGCCGGCGAAGGCTATGCCGGCCTGTCCGATACCGCCCTGTACTTCATCGGCGGCATCATCAAGCACGGCAAGGCGCTGAACGGCTTCACCAACCCGTCGACCAACTCCTACAAGCGTCTGGTCCCGGGCTTCGAAGCCCCGGTCATGCTGGCCTACTCGGCCCGCAACCGTTCCGCCTCGATCCGCATCCCGTACGTCAACAGCCCGAAAGCCCGCCGCATCGAGGCGCGCTTCCCGGACCCGGCCGCCAACCCCTACCTGGCCTTCGCCGCCCTGCTGATGGCCGGCCTGGACGGCATCCAGAACAAGATCCACCCAGGCGATGCCGCCGACAAGAACCTGTACGACCTGCCGCCGGAAGAGGCGAAAGAGATCCCGCAGGTCTGCGGCAGCCTGAAAGAGGCCCTGGAAGAGCTGGACAAGGGCCGCGCGTTCCTGACCAAGGGCGGCGTGTTCTCCGACGACTTCATCGATGCCTACATCGAGCTGAAATCGGAAGAGGAAATCAAGGTGCGCACCTTCGTGCATCCGCTGGAATACGACCTGTACTACAGCGTCTGATCCAGCGCCGGCCGCCTCCGCGGTCCGCTTGAAAGAGGCCTCCTTCGGGAGGCCTTTTTTATGGCTGTGTCATCGTTGATCGTCGGTTGTTGCACCCCTTGTGGGAGCGGATTTATCCGCGAATGTCGCGGCCAATTGGAATGCCGCCCAGGCGCCCCACGAAAGCAGGAGTGCGCCACCAACCCGTCACGGGAAGAGGCGCCGCTCGAGAGCGCCCGCTATCGCGCCGATCGGCTAGACTCACCGGCAACACCAGCCACCAAGGACAGCCCATGCGCCATCTCCTCTGGCTCCTGCTCGCCGCCCTCCCGGTGCTGCCCGCCCAGGCCGGCAACACCAATTGCAACGACGTTCACGACCGCGACCTGCGGCGCATCTGCGAGGCCGTGAAGAGCGGCAACAGCCGGGATTGCCGCGATATCGACGACCGCGATACCCGGCGCTATTGCCGCGCACTGCTGGAGGAAACACCGCGGACCACCTGCGACGATATCCACGACCGCGACGCCCGCCGTCACTGCAACGCCGTCAGCAGCGGCAATGCCTACGAATGCGAAGACATCGACAACCGCGACATGCGCCGCCAGTGTCGTGCGCTGGTCAACCATTCGTCTTCGGAGTGCGAGGGCATCGACGACCGCGACATGCGGCGCCTCTGTCGAGCGGCCCTGTCCGACTAGCCGCACGGGCCACGCACGACCGGACCGGACACGGACGCGCCAGGCGCAGATAGTTGCCACGCCGTGCGACGCAGCTCCCGTTAAGCGCCGCTGCGCTTGCCAGCACGAGGCGGCAATGCAACGCTTAGGGCCTGTTCGCGAGCTTTCGAGCCAGAGCCGCTATCGATCTGGGATGGACGGATTCGCGAAGCACATGAATGAGCGGCCCGAGCCCGAGCGACAATGCGTTGCACGCGGCACAGCCGACAATCGAGAAATCGTAGAAAGCTCCTGGAGCCTCTTCCACAGGGATATCGCACATGCGCCTGCTCACCGCCTGCCTGCTCTGCACCCTGGCCCTGCCCGCCGCGGCGCAGATCTACAAGTACACCGACTCCAACGGCAACACCGTCTTCACCAACCAGCCGCCGGAAGGCCAGAGCGCGGAATCCGTCGACCTGCCGCCGACCAACACCGTGGAATCGCAGAAGCCGGTGGCCAGCGAGCCGCCGATGAAGCCCGAGGAATCCCAGCAGAACCAGCAGGCCTACAGCCGCCTCGAAGTGACCGGCGTGCCCACCGAGGAAGCCCTGCGGGCCAACAACGGCAGCTTCATCGTCGGCGTGGCGATAGAGCCCAGGCTGCAACCCGGCCACAGCCTGCGCCTGCTGATGGACGGCCAGCCCTACGGGCAGCCGACCAACGTGCCGCGCCTGCAGGTGACCAACGCGGACCGGGGCGAACATACCCTGGCCGTGGAGGTTCTGGCCGGCAACCAGCCGATCCAGCAGAGCGGCAGCATCACCTTCACCGTGCAGCGCGTGAGCGTGAACAGCCCTGCCCGTGCGAAATAGTCCGCGCATGCGCCAGCTGTTCATCTGCCTGCTGCTCGGCCTGGCCCTGCCCGCCAGCGCCGGGGTCTACACCTACATCGACGCCGACGGCAACCGGGTCTTCACCGACCAGCCGCCCTCCGAGAAGGCCGAGCGCATCGAGCTGGCGCCCAGCAACGGCATGACGGCCCCGCAGACGCCGGTGCAACGCCCGCAGGTCTACGCCGCGCCACGCACCGAGCCGGCCTACGACGTGCTGCGCATCCTGTTTCCCGAGCCCGACGCGACCGTGCGCGATGGCGCCGGCAGCCTGATCGTCACCGCCAGCAGCGAACCCGGGCTGCACGACGGCCATAGCTACCGCCTGCTGCTGGACGGCAAGCCTATGGGCGAGCCTGGGCGCAGCCCTGTGTTCCCCCTGGAGAACATCGACCGGGGCACCCACCAGCTGTCCGTGGAAATCCTCGACGCCAAGGGACGCATCGTCGAGCGCACCCCGGCGCAGCCGTTCCACATGAAGCGCATCACCCTGGCGGACAAGCGCCGGACCAACCCCTGCAAGAAGGACGACTGGGGCGTGCGCCCCGAATGCCCGCTGAAGGACAAGCCCGCCGATCCACCGAAGGACATCCCCTTCGTCCCCTTCATCTGAGCGGCGCGCATACGCACCAAAAAGGTGCGAATGCGCGCACTCATTTCTACACTCTCCCCGTTTTGGTTCATTCCTGATCCGGGCGACTGCGCCGAAACGCACCCTCCATGGCCCTGAGCGGGGGCTCCACGCGCCTTTTCGGAGCCTTGGTTTGCTTTTTGCATTTTCAGGGTTCAACTGCGGAAGCCGCCTATGACCATCAACGACGCCCTGCACCGCCTACTGCTGGACAACCTGACCACCGCGACCATCCTGCTCAATGCCGAGCTGCGCCTGGAGTACATGAATCCGGCCGCCGAGATGCTGCTGGCGGTCAGTGGCCAGCGCAGCCACGGGCAGTTCATCAGCGAACTGTTCACCGAGTCGCCGGAAGCGCTCAGCTCGCTGCGCCAGGCGGTCGACCACGCACATCCCTTCACCAAGCGCGAGGCCATGCTGACCTCGCTGGCCGGCCAGACCATCACCGTCGACTACGCGGTGACGCCCATCCTCAACCGCGGCCAGACCCTGCTGCTGCTGGAAGTGCACCCGCGCGACCGCCTGCTGCGCATCACCAAGGAAGAGGCCCAGCTGTCCAAGCAGGAAACCACCAAGCTGCTGGTGCGCGGCCTGGCGCACGAGATCAAGAATCCGCTCGGCGGCATCCGCGGCGCGGCCCAGCTGCTGTCGCGCGAGCTGCCGGAGGAGAGCCTCAAGGATTACACCAACGTGATCATCGAGGAGGCCGACCGGCTGCGTAACCTGGTCGACCGCATGCTCGGCTCGAACAAGCTGCCGTCGCTGGCCGTCACCAACATCCACGAGGTGTTGGAGCGGGTCGCCAGCCTGATCGAGGCCGAGGCCCAGGGCAGCATCACCCTGGTGCGCGACTACGACCCGAGCATCCCGGACGTGCTGATCGACCGCGAGCAGATGATCCAGGCCGTGCTCAACATCGTGCGCAACGCGCTGCAGGCGCTGTCCAGCCAGAGCGACCTGCGCCTGGGCCGGATCAGCCTGCGCACCCGCACCCTGCGCCAGTTCACCATCGGTCACACCCGCCACCGCCTGGTGGTGAAGGTGGAGATCATCGACAACGGCCCGGGCATCCCACCCGAACTGCAGGAAACCATCTTCTACCCCATGGTCAGCGGCCGCCCCGACGGCACCGGGCTGGGCCTGGCCATCACCCAGAACATCATCAGCCAGCATCAGGGCCTGATCGAATGCGAGAGCCACCCGGGCCATACCGCGTTCGCGATCTTCCTGCCCCTGGACCAAGGAGCCGCACAGTCATGAGCCGCAGTGAAACCGTCTGGATCGTCGACGACGACCGCTCCATCCGCTGGGTCCTGGAAAAGGCCCTGCAACAGGAGGGCATGACCACCCAGAGCTTCGACAGCGCCGATGGCGTGCTCACCCGCCTGTCCCGCCAGCAGCCGGACGTGATCATCTCCGACATCCGCATGCCGGGCGCCAGCGGCCTCGACCTGCTGGCGCGCATCCGCGACATGCACCCGCGCCTGCCGGTGATCATCATGACCGCCCATTCCGACCTGGACAGCGCGGTGGCCTCCTACCAGGGCGGCGCCTTCGAGTACCTGCCCAAGCCGTTCGACGTGGACGAGGCGGTGTCCCTGGTCAAGCGCGCCAACCAGCACGCCCAGGAACAGCAGGGCCTGGAGGCACCGGCCTCGCTGGGCCGCACCCCGGAGATCATCGGCGAGGCGCCGGCGATGCAGGAGGTGTTCCGCGCCATCGGCCGCCTCAGCCATTCCAACATCACCGTGCTGATCAACGGCGAGTCCGGCACCGGCAAGGAGCTGGTCGCCCACGCGCTGCACCGCCACAGCCCGCGCGCGGCGTCGCCCTTCATCGCCCTGAACATGGCGGCGATTCCCAAGGACCTGATGGAGTCCGAGCTGTTCGGCCATGAGAAGGGCGCCTTCACCGGCGCGGCCAACCAGCGCCGCGGTCGCTTCGAGCAGGCCGACGGCGGCACCCTGTTCCTCGACGAGATCGGCGACATGCCGGCCGACACCCAGACCCGCCTGCTGCGCGTGCTGGCCGACGGAGAGTTCTACCGGGTCGGCGGCCACACCCCGGTCAAGGTGGACGTGCGCATCATCGCCGCCACCCACCAGAACCTGGAATCCCTGGTGCAGGCCGGCAAGTTCCGCGAGGACCTGTTCCACCGGCTGAACGTGATCCGCATCCATATCCCGCGCCTGGCCGACCGCCGCGAGGACATCCCGACCCTGGCCCGCCACTTCCTCGCCCGCGCCGCCCAGGAACTGGCCGTCGAGCCCAAGCTGCTCAAGGGCGAGACCGAGGACTACCTCAAGCACCTGCCCTGGGCCGGCAACGTGCGCCAGCTGGAGAACACCTGCCGCTGGATCACCGTGATGGCCTCGGGGCGCGAGGTGCACATCGACGACCTGCCGCCGGAGCTGCTGACCCAGCCCCAGGAAAGCGCGCCGGCCGCCAACTGGGAACAGGCCCTGCGCCAGTGGGCCGACCAGGCCCTGGGCCGCGGCCAGTCCAGCCTGCTGGACAGCGCCGTGCCGGCCTTCGAGCGGATCATGATCGAGACCGCCCTCAAGCACACCGCCGGCCGCCGCCGCGACGCCGCCGTGCTGCTGGGCTGGGGCCGCAACACCCTGACCCGCAAGATCAAGGAACTGGGCATGAAGGTCGACGGCGGCGACGATGACGACGGCGAGGACTGAAGCCCCCCTCTCCCCCTGGGAGAGGGGGTGGGGGTGAGGGTGCCATAGGCAGCTCGGAGCGGCCTGGAAAACCCTCACCCCGCCCCTCTCCCAAAAGGAAGTAGTAGGGTGCGCCGCGCGCACCGCCGCAAAGGCGACGCACCCTGCGTGACCGCGACGCGGGTTTCTCCCGCCCTACCGGCTATCCTCTGAACGAAAGGTCAACAAAATGGTGCCTCGGTGGCGCCATGCGCCGTCTTCTCCGGCAGACCAACCCACTTTCCGGCGGGTAGCCGTTCGCCCATGTCATCGCTGAGCCACACCCTGCGCCATCTCTGGGCGCGCGAGAAATTCACCTACGGCGTGCGGGTGTTCATCGCCCTGGCCGGGGCCATGGCGCTGTGCTGGTACCTGGAGCGCGTCTCCCTCGTCATCCCGCTGTTCCTCGGCTGCATCGCCAGCGCCCTGGCCGAGAGCGACGACCACTGGCGCGGCCGCACCCAGGCGCTGCTGGTGACCCTGGCCTGCTTCGGCGTCACCGCGATCTCGGTGCAGCTGCTGTTCCCCTACCCCTGGCTGTTCGGCGGCGGCCTGGCCCTGGCGGCCTTCGCCATGACCCTGCTCGGCGGCATCGGCGAGCGCTACGCGGCGGTGGCCCAGGCCACCCTGATCCTGGCGATCTACACCGCCATCGGCCTGGAACACAGGGGCGGCGTGGAAGGCAGCTTCTGGCAGGAGCCGCTGCTGCTGATCACCGGCGCCGCCTGGTACGGCGTGCTGGGCATCATCTGGAGCGCGCTGTTCAGCCAGCAGCCGGTGCAGCAGTCGCTGTCGCGGGTGTTCGACGAACTGGGCGCCTACCTGCGCCTGAAGGCCTCGCTGTTCGAGCCGGTCAAGCAGCTGGACGTGGAAGCCCGCCGCCTGGAACTGGCGCGGCAGAACGGCCGGGTGGTGACCGCGCTGAACCTGGCCAAGGAAATCATCCTCAACCGCATGAGCCGCAAGCGCAGCGGGCAGAAGACCAACCGCTACCTCAAGCTGTACTTCATCGCCCAGGACATCCATGAGCGCGCCAGCTCCTCGCACTACCCCTACAACGCCCTGGCCGAGGCGTTCTTCCACAGCGACGTGATGTTCCGCTGCGGCCGCCTGCTGAGCCAGCAGGGCAAGGCCTGCCAGGCCCTGGGCCGGGCCATCCGCCTGCGCCAGCCGTTCGACTACAACGACAACAGCCAGGCCATGGCCGACCTCGACGCCTCCATGACCTACCTGCGCGAGCAGCACAACCCGGCCTGGCGCCGCCTGCTGCGCTCCCTCGGCGCGCTGGCCAGCAACCTCGCCACCCTCGAACGCAAGCTGTCCAGCGCCAGCAACCCGGACGCCCTGGCCGACGAGCAGGACAGCAGCCTGCTCGACCGCTCGCCGCAGACCTTGCGCGACGCCTTCGAGCGCCTGCGCCAGCATGTCACCCCGACCAGCCTGGTGTTCCGCCACGCCCTGCGCCTGTCCATCGCCCTGCTCGCCGGCTACGGCCTGCTGCACTGGATCCACCCACAGCAGGGCTACTGGATCCTGCTGACCACCCTGTTCGTCTGCCGGCCCAGCTACGGTGCCACCCGCCTGCGCCTGGTGCAGCGGGTCAGCGGCACGCTGGTCGGCCTGGTGCTGGGCTGGGCGCTGATCCGCCTGTTCCCCGACCCCATGCTGCAGTCGCTGTTCGCGGTGGCGGCCGGGGTGCTGTTCTTCACCCACCGGGTCGACCGCTACACCCTGGCGACCATCGCCATGACCCTGGTAGTGGTGCTCTGCTTCAACCAGATCAGCGACGCCTACACCCTGCTCTGGCCGCGCCTGGTGGATACCGTGCTGGGCACAGTGATCGCCGGCCTGGCGGTGTTCCTGATCCTGCCGGACTGGCAGGGACGCAAGCTCAACCAGGTGCTGGCCAGCACCCTGAGCAGCAACAGCCGCTACCTGCTGCAGATCATGCAGCAGTACGAGTCCGGCGCCCGCGACGACCTCAGCTATCGCCTGGCCCGGCGCAACGCGCACAACGCCGACGCGGCGCTGTCCACCACCCTGGCCAACATGCTGCTGGAGCCCGGCCACTTCCGGAAGGACGCCGAGACCGGCTTCCGCTTCCTGGTCCTGTCGCACACCCTGCTCAGCTACCTGTCGGCCCTCGGCGCGCACCGCGCCTCCCTGGCCGACGACGCCAGCGACGCCCTGCACGACCGCGCCGTGGCCCACATCAGCCAGAGCCTGGACACCATCGCAGCCGGCCTGCAGACGGGCCAGCCGATCGCCGTCTACGACGAGACCGACCAGACCCTGGCCGAAGAACTGGAACAGCTACCCGAGGAGATGGACGAGGGGCACCGCCTGGTGCAGGTGCAGCTCGGCCTGATCTGCCGCCAGCTGGCGCCGCTGCGCACCCTCGCCGCGCACCTGCAGAAAGGCCGGACGCAGCAGGCCGAAGCCAAGGTGGCCTGAGCGCACCGAATCGCGGGTTTCACCCGCCCTACCCGGCTGACTCCCTCTCCCCTTGGGAGAGGGTTGGGGTGAGGGTGCTATGGGCGACTCGGAGTAGCCTGGGAATCCCTCACCCCCAGCCCCTCTCCCAGAGGGAGAGGGGAGCGCCGCGCACTTTCCGCTAGAATGCGCGGCTCCACGACTCACCGAGGCTCCACCGTGTCCTTCTTCCCGGTCATCATCATCGGCGCCGGCGCCGCCGGCCTGATGTGCGCGGCCCAAGCCGCCGCGCGCGGACGCCAGGTCCTGCTGCTGGACCACGCCAACAAGCCGGGCAAGAAGATCCTCATGTCCGGTGGCGGGCGCTGCAACTTCACCAACATGTACTGCGAGCCGGCCAACTTCCTGTCGCAGAACCCGCACTTCTGCAAGTCGGCGCTGGCCCGCTACACCCAGTGGGACTTCGTCGAGCTGGTGGTGCGCCACGACGTGCCCTACCACGAGAAGAAGCTCGGCCAGCTGTTCTGCGACCGCAAGGCCAGCGACATCCTCAACCTGCTGCTGACCGAGTGCGACGAGCATGGGGTCGATCTGCGCCTGGAGACCTCGGTCGAGACCGTCACCAGGACCGAAGCCGGCTACGCCCTGCGCACCAGCGCCGGCGAGTTCGCCTGCCAGTCGCTGGTGATCGCCACCGGCGGCCTGTCCATTCCCACCCTCGGCGCCACCGGCTTCGGCTACCAGGTGGCCAGGCAGTTCGGCCACAACCTGCTGCCCACCCGTGCCGGCCTGGTGCCCTTCACCATCACCGAGCCACAGCTCAAGACGCTGTGCGGCGAGCTGTCCGGCACTTCGGTGGAGGACTGCGTGGTGAGCTGCAACGGGCAGAGCTTCAAGGAGAACATCCTGTTCACCCACCGCGGCCTGAGCGGGCCGGCGATCCTGCAGATTTCCTCCTACTGGCAGCCGGGCGACGCCATCGAGATCGACCTGCTGCCGCACATCGACCTGCCCGAGTGGCTGGCAGAGCAGCAGCGCGAGCGCCCCAACAGCGAGCTGAAGACCCTGCTCGCCGAGCTGTTCACCAAGAAGATGGCCGGCCTGCTGGCCGAGCAGTGGTTCGTCAGCAAGCCGCTCAGGCAGTACACCCCGGCGGAGCTGGAAGCGGTGGCGCACAAGCTGTCCGCCTGGACCTTGGTGCCTGCCGGCACCGAGGGCTACCGCACCGCCGAGGTGACCCTGGGCGGCATCGATACCCGCGAGGTGTCGTCGAAGACCATGGAGTCGCAGAAGTCGCCGGGCCTGTACTTCATCGGCGAGGTGCTGGACGTGACCGGCCACCTGGGCGGCTTCAACTTCCAGTGGGCCTGGGCCTCAGCCCATGCGGCCGCGCAGTACGTCTGATCGGCCACGACGCGGGTTTCACCCGCCCCACGGCCGTAGGGTGCGCCGTGCGCACCTGGGTGTGTGAGGAGTCCATCGGTGCGCACAGCGCACCCTACCTGCATCGCTGGGCACCAACTCCGCGTAGGGCGGGTGAAACCCGCGAAGGTGGTGACGCGGGTTTCACCCGCCCTACGATCTCCGTACACGGCGCCGTAGGAGCGAGCTCTGCTCGCGAACGGACGGCGGCAAAAGCTTCGCGAGCAAAGCTCGCTCCTACGTATTGCGATGCGGCAACAGGGGCGAGGAATCCGTCGGTGCGCACGGCGCACCCTACCCGCCACGCACGTCATCCGTGGGCGTCACCCGACCTGCCGGGGCAACAGTTCGATGAAGCGCCGCATCAGTTCGTGCATGTCGCCGGGCCAGCGGCCGGATACGTAGTTGCCGTCGCGCACCACCCAGGCCGGGCGGCTGTCCGTGGGCGTGTCGCGGTGCAGGCCGCTGGTCTTGCGCCAGAAGTCGGGGGCGCCCTGCGGTACGTCGAGGAAGTCGTCCGGGCTGGCCAGCGCCCGCCCCACCTCGCCCTGCACGCTCATGTAGCCGGCGGGCTCGCCCGGCGCCTCGGCATAGGTGCGATAGTAGTCGCCGTCCCACCAGCGGCCGTAGAAGCGGGTCAGGTCCCAGGCGGTCTTCTCCATCTTCCAGGTCAGCCCGGTGGTCTTGCGCCCGTGCAGCACCGAGCGCCCGTCTGCACTCCGGCTGCGCGCGGCCAGCAGCACGCCGTGGCAGACCGCCGCCACCGGCTTGTCGGCGGCGAAAAACGCGGCGACGAATCGTTGCAGCGCCTCGCTCTCCAGGTATTCGCGCATGCCCCGCGCCCAGTGCCCGCCGGGCAGTACCAGGCCGGCGAAGTCCTCCACCCGCAGGCGCTCGTGGCGCAGCGGCTGCCGGTAGTCGGGGTCGCCCAGCATCTCGGCGCAGGCCTCGCGGGCGCCGCGCCGGGCGCGCAGCAGCAGGCCGAGCAGCTTGAGCCGGCACAGGCCCGGCAGCCGGCCCCAGGGGTCCAGGCCCTCGCCGCTGACCATCTGCGGGTCCGGCTCGGCCGGCTGGCCGTCCGGGGTGGCGAAGCACACCCGGTAGCCCGCCCGGCGCAACTGGCGCCAGGCCAGGGCGGCCTCGCTGGGATCGTAGTCGCAGCGCGGCAAGGGAATCAGGACGCAGGGTGCGGGCATGGCGTGGCTCTCGAAGGGGCGGTGGCCACAGACCATAGCAGCCCGGCACCGCCGACGGCAGGCCGCAGGCGCCAGGTGTAGCGACGAAATAACCACCATCTGTATCGAGCCGGCGGCCCGCCGCCATGCCACCATGGCGATCCCCTCGCCCGCCCACCCGATACCGATCCCCATGGCGCTCACCTGGCACACCAAGCATCACTCCGAACTGGACAAGCACGAGCTGTACGCCCTGCTCGAACTGCGCACCCACGTCTTCGTCGTCGAGCAGAACTGCCCCTACCAGGAAGTGGATGGCCAGGACCTGCTCGGCGACACCTGCCACCTCCTGGCCTGGCAGGGCGACCGCCTGGTGGCCTACCTGCGCCTGCTCGACCCGGCGCGCCACGACGGCGAGGTGGTGATCGGCCGCGTGGTGATCGCACCCGAGGCGCGGGGCACCGGCCTCGGCCACGAACTGATGGAGCGCGCCCTGCAGGCCTGCACCGAACGCTGGCCGGCGCTGCCGGTGTACCTCTCGGCCCAGGCCCACCTGCAGGGCTACTACGGCCGCTACGGCTTCGTTCCGGTAACCGAGGAATACCTGGAAGACGACATTCCCCACATCGGCATGCGCCGCGCCTGAGCGGACGCGCCGCGCGGTAACGATTCGAGGTTGCGCTCATGTGGATGGGGACGCTGTTCGCCCTGATCGCCGGGATG
Organism: Pseudomonas sp. GD03875; assembly: GCF_029840585.1. NCBI lineage: Bacteria > Pseudomonadati > Pseudomonadota > Gammaproteobacteria > Pseudomonadales > Pseudomonadaceae > Pseudomonas > Pseudomonas sp. GD03875. The sequence goes on from NZ_JAOCCV010000018.1 coordinate 85,300, forward strand.
ATGTGGGGGCTGGTGTTCGTCGGGCCGCTGCTGCTGCCGGAATACTCTGCCGCCCTGCTGTCCGCCGGGCGCTACCTGGCCTTCGGCCTGATCGCCCTGCCCCTGGCCTGGTTCGACCGGGCGCGCCTGCGCCAGCTCGGCCGCGCCGACTGGCTGGAGGCGCTGAAGCTCTCGGCGGTGGGCAACCTGCTCTACTACCTGTGCCTGGCCAGCGCCATCCAGCGCGCCGGCGGGCCGCTACCGACCATGATCATCGGCACCCTGCCGGTGGTCATCGCCATCGCCGCCAACCTGCGCAACGCCCGGCGCGACGGCCGCCTGCCCTGGGCCAGGCTGCTGCCCTCGCTGGGGCTGATCGCGGCCGGCATCGGCTGCGTCAACCAGGCCGAGCTGCACGCACTGGAGGCCGCCGGCGAGCCGGACTGGGGGCGCTACGCCAGCGGCGCGCTGCTGGCGATGGTCGCCGTGGCCTGCTGGACCTGGTACCCGCTGCGCAACGCCGACTGGCTGCGCGACCACCCCGGCCGCAGCCCGCGCACCTGGGCCACCGCCCAGGGCCTGGTGACCCTGCCCATGGCGCTGCTCGGCTACGCCCTGCTGTGGCTGGGCATGGCGCTCACCGGCAGCGACTTCGCCATGCCCCTGGGGCCGCGCCCGGAACACTTCGTCGCCCTGATGGTGACCATCGCCCTGCTCTCCTCCTGGGTCGGCACCCTGTGCTGGAACGAGGCCAGCCAGCGCCTGCCCACCTCGATCGCCGGCCAGCTGATCGTGTTCGAGACCCTGGCGGCGCTCGGCTACGCCTTCCTCCTGCGCGGCCAGTGGCCGGCGCCGCTGACCCTGGCCGGCATCGCCCTGCTCATCGTCGGTGTGCTCTGGGCGGTGCGGGTCAGGCCGGTGCGCGACTGAGGCGCGCCGCGCAATCTCCACACGGCCTCCGCACGGGCTCCATACAGGCGCGCCAGACTGCCCCCATCCGAACGAGGGAGGTGGGTCATGCTGTTCATGCTGGGTGTGCTGCTGGTGATGCTGTTCGGGCTGACCGTGCTGGTGCGCGCTCTGCTGCTGTTCCCCCTGCGCGGCGTGCGCCAGGGCTGGGCGCCGGCGCTGCGCCGCTACGCCCTGAGCCTGCTGCTGTGCGCCACCGTGGGGCTGTGGCAGCTGGGCGAGCTGTACGGCTTCCGCTGGCAGCACATGGGCCGGGCCGACCGCGCCCGGATGGTCGACGCCGCCGTAGCCTTCGCCTATCCCGGGGTCTACGCCGACCTGGGCGAGCTGCGCCGCGACTACTCCCGCTTCACCCCGGAAGTCGAGTACGTGCGCTACCAGGGCGACATGGTCGACCTGCTGTTCGGTGGCACCGACTACCGGGTCCGTCTGCCCGACCTGTTCGTCGAGCTGGACATCCACGGCCAGCCCCTGGGCCAGTTCGCCCTGGACGAGGAACAGGGCGCGGTGGCGCCGGACCGCCCCGAGCTGGGACTGATCGGCGAGGTGTTCGACGAACGGCCGATCAGCATGGGCGAAGGCTTCCAGCTGCGCTGGGCGCAGCCGGAGCGGGGCGAGACGGAAATCCACGGCCACTGCTTCAGCGCCTACAGCGAGAAAGCACGCCGGCAGACACTGGAGCTGACCGGAAGCGGGGCGGCACCGCTGCTGCTGGAGCGCCTGCCGGGCTTCTACCACGTCCAGGTGCAACTGGTGCCGGAGAGCCAATACCACTACAGCCAGGCCCAGTGGCAACGCATCACCCGGGCGGAGTTCATCCGCCTGCGCAAGGACTGCCGCGCCTCGACCCAGGCGATCCGACCGTGAGGTCCGCCCGCCCTCCTGCTAACCTGCGCTTCCCACCCCAACCGATCAGCCAGCATGGACAAGCCACTCCTGCAACAACAGGTCTGCCAGCGCCTCGAAGCCGACCTGGCGCTGCTGCTCGCCGCCGCCGAGGTGGCGCGCCAGGCCGCTACCCACGAAGAGAGCAAGGCGGAGAACAAGTACGACACCCGCGGCCTGGAGGCCTCCTACCTGGCGGCCGGCCAGGCGCGCCGGGCGGAGGAGATCCGCCGTGCCCTGGGCGCCTGGCGCACGCTGCAGATGCGCCCCTACGACGACGAACAGGGCATCCAGCTCGGCGCGCTGATCTGCCTGGCCGACGCCGATGGCCGCCAGCAGTGGCTGCTGCTCGGCCCGGACGGCGCCGGCCTGAAGCTGGAGCACGAAAGGCTGGAGATCATGCTGATCACCGTGCAGGCGCCGCTCGGCCAGCAGTTGCTGGGCAAGGGGCCGGGCGACGAGGTACAGGCCGGCCCCGCGCCGCGCCAGGTGGTGCAGGTGCTCTGATCCGGCTCAGGCCGCCGCGGGCGGCGCCTCGTCCAGCAGGTAGGCGTCGAAGCCCAGCTGGTTGAGCAGGTGCACCGCCAGCTCGCTGCGGATGCCGCCCTCCGGGGTGACCACGTAGCAGGTCGCGCGATCCAGAGCGTCGGCGTGGGTGCGCAGGTTGGCGACCGGCAGGTTGAGGCTGTCCGGCAGGTGCCCGGCCCGGTACTCCAGCGCCAGACGCACGTCGAGCAGCAGGTACTGGCGGCCGCCCCGCGCCAGTCGCTCCAGCTCGCCGCCGCCGATGTGCGGGATCAGGGTCGGACGCACCAGCTCGACGAACGCCTCGCGGTGCAGGCGGGCCAACTCGCCGTCCTCCAGCATGATCACGCTGGCCGAGCGCACCGCGCCGCTGACCAGCGCCTCCTCGCCGAAGAAATCGCCGCTCTCCAGCACCTGGGCCGGCTGTTCGCGATAGGCGGCCGGCAGGCTGACCCGCGCCCGGCCGCGCTTGATCACGTAGAAGTGCTCCCCAGGCTCGCCGTAGGTCACCACGCAGTCGCCGGCGCGCGCCGGCAGATGCTCGAAGCGCGCCAGCAGCGCATGCAGGTGCGAGGGCGGCAGGCGGCCGAACAGCGGCGTGCCGAGCAGCCGCGCCAGCCAGTCGTCTTCCTCGGCCGTCTCCTCGACCATGCCGTCGCCCAGGCTGCTGACCTGGTAGGCCGCATCCTGGCTCCAGGCCAGCAGCCGCTCCAGCAACTGGTGCTCCACCGCGAACAGGCTCACGTCGGTGATCGCCCTGACGCTGTTCGGGTTGTTCTGGCCGGGGTTGAGCGGCATGTGCGCCTGGGGCGAGCCGCCCTCGATGGTCTGTCGGGCGGGGCCGGAATCCACCGCCACCTTGCCTTCCAGCAGGTAGTACTGGGCCAGGGAATGCGCGCCCTTCTGCAGCAGCGGCGTGCCGGCCGGCCGCTGCAGGTAGGTGAGGCTGGCGTGCAGCTGCTGGCGATAATGCGGACTGAGGAAGTCCATCGGGCTGAAACTGGCCAGTTGCTCGGGTGTAAGCGGAACGCTGCTCATGGCAAGGCCCTCCTGCATACCGTGCGAATCACTATGCGCCGCCTTTGCCGAACCGGCCACGCCGTTGGTCGCGTGGCGGAAAGCGCTTCCGAATCAGTGCCTTATGCACAAATCCTGGGGACTTCCCTGTGGATAACCCCTGCTGGCGCCACGCCAGCCCCCGAGGCACGCGGGCCGCGCCGGGCTGTTCGATTCCTGCGCAGCGCTCAGGCGGACAGTTCCCGCCAGGTCAGGTACAGGCGCAGGTCGAATTCCAGTTGGTGGTAGTCGGGCAGCATGTACTGGCAGAGTTTGTAGAAGGCCTTGTTGTGCTCGGCCTCCTTCAGGTGCGCCAGTTCGTGGACGACGATCATGTTGAGGAACTCCGGCGCCGCGTCGCGGAACAGCGCGGCCACGCGGATTTCCTTCTTCGCCTTGAGCTTGCCGCCCTGCACCCGGGAGATGGCGGTGTGCAGGCCGAGCGCGCGGTGGGTCAGGTCGAGCCGGCTGTCGTACAGCACCTTGTCGATGGCCGGCGCGTTGCGCAGGTATTCCTGCTTGAGTTCGAGGGTGTAGCCGTACAGCGCCTTGTCGCTCTGCACCTGGTGGCGGCCGGGGTAGCGCTTGGCCAGGTAGTCGCCGAGGCGGTCCTCGGCGACCATCTGCGTCACCTGCTGCTGCAGGTGGGGCGGGTAGCCCTGGAGATATTTGAAGGGAGTGCTCATGGCGCCAGTCTAACCGCCGACGGGGGCGCGATGGCACCCGTCGGCGGCTGGCGGTCAGCGCACCCTGAAGCGGTTGACCAGTTCCACCAGGCGGCGATTGGAGGCCAGCAGCGCGTCGGTGCTCTTGTCCGCCTGCTGGCCGCTGGTGACCAGGTCGTCGACCATGTGGCGGATGGCGACCATGTTCTGGTTGATCTCCTCGGTCACCGCGCTCTGTTCCTCGGCGGCGGTGGCGATCTGCGCACTGAGGTCGTGGATGCGGCTGACCGACGAGGCCATGTCGTCGAGGCCGACGTTGACCCGCGAGGTGCGGTCCGCCGTGGCCTGGCAGCTGGCCTTGGTCTGCTCCATCGCCTGTACGGCGGAACTCACGCCCTGCTGCAGCTTGGCGAGCATCTCGTTGATCTCCGAAGTGCTCTGCTGGGTACGCCCGGCCAGCGCGCGCACCTCGTCGGCCACCACGGCGAAGCCGCGACCCTGCTCGCCGGCCCGCGCCGCCTCGATGGCCGCGTTGAGCGCCAGCAGGTTGGTCTGCCCGGCGATCTCGCCGATCACGCCGAGCACGTCGTTGATGCGCTGGGCGTCCTGCTGCATGGCTAGCACCCGCGCGGTGGCGCTCTCCACCTCGTCGACCAGCGCCAGCACGCTGGTCGAGGCCTCGGCCACCACCTGCTTGGACTGCTCGGCGTTGTCGTTGGCGTCGCGGGTGAAGCTGGCCGTCTCGGTGGCGCTCTGCGCCACGGTGTCGGCGGTCGAGCTCATCTCGGTGATGGCGGTCACCGCCTGGTCGGTCTCGTTGGCATGGCGGGCCAGCACCTCGTTGGTGTGGCGCGACTGCTGCTGCAGCTGGGCCAGCTCCTCGGCGATCTGCGCCGAAGCCTGGGTGACGTCGGCGATCATGTTCTGCAGATAGGCGATGAAGCGGTTGACCGACTCGCCCACCGCATCCATCTCGTCCGCGCCCTTGAGCGCGATGCGCCGGGTCAGGTCGGCGTCGCCGGCCGACAGCGAGTCGATGTTGCCGCGCAGCACATTCAGGCGCTGCATCAGTTGGTGGATCGAGAACAGCATGATGGCCAGCAGCAGGATGACCAGCGGCACCTGGATGTACGCCAGCGTGCTCAGCACGTCGGAGCTGTTCTCGGTCAGCAGGCGGGTCGGCAGCGCCGCCGCCAGCAGCCAGGGCGTACCCTCGATGGGCTGCAGGTAGAAGGTCCAGTCCTCGCCATCGGCGTTGTCGAACTCCTGCTTGTACAGGGCGTCGCGGCCGATCTTGCCGAGGCCGTCGCGGACCTGGCCGACAAAGTCGGACTGGCGGGCCAGCTCGGAGACGTTCTTCAGCACGATTTCGCCACCGATCCGCGCCTGGTTGCTGAGGATCTTGCCGTCCGGCTCGACGATCATCACCTCGCCCTGGATTTCCTTCTCCTTCTCGGCCACCAGGCCATTGAAGAAGCCCAGGGTCACGTCGATGGTGGACACGCCGAACGGCGCGCCGTCCTTGACGATGGCCATGGCGCAGTTGGTGCGCGGCTGGGCGCTGGCGTCATCCTTGTAGGCGGCTGCCCAGGCGCACTTGCCGGGCGGCGCCTGCATCCCGGCACGGTGCCAGGGCTGCTCGTAGTAGCGCAGCGACTCGTCGGAGTTCCAGTAGGTGTTGACGATCATCCGGCCGCTGGCGTCGCGGTGGAAGAAGGTGCTGTGCTTGTCGCGCTCGGAGCGCTTTTGCGGCAGGGGCCAGATGCCGCCGCCGAAGACCTTCGGGTCGCCGTACTGGTCGACCAGGCCGGGTACCACGACGTCGATGGTGTCGCTGTCGAGCAGCGGCACCGTCTGGGTGATGCTGCGCGACTGCGCCTCGACCTTGGCCAGCTCGAACAGGATGGTCTCGGAGATTCCGTTGAGCTGGTTCAGGACCAGCTGCTCCTCGGAGGCCTTGAGCTTGGGCGTGACGAAATGGCGGATGCCTTCCTCGGTGAGTAGGAACACCACCGCGATGAAGACGACGAAGATGAGGGTGTAGCGGGCCTGGATTGTTTTTATTGAGCCCATGGTCGCTCCTGCTTTGCTGCCGCTGCTCCCGCCCACACAGGTGCGGGAAAGGCCCGGGATGAGCCTTTTGCCAGCATATCCGGGATATCGGCTGGCGGGCACCGGACTTGATCACGAAACGCCAGGCGTTTGCCGAACCCCGACGAACGCCTGTTGACGACGGGCTCACAGAATGACGGCGTCACGCTGGCGCTCCGGCCTGGCACGACGCATCGTCTGCCCCTCCACACCGATAAGGACATTGGCCCGTGAGGCTGCCCGCCGCCACGCCCCTGCCCTGCTACCACGCCGCCGCCCGCCTCTTGGCAGCGGGCGCGCACGCCTGCCAGGAGAACGATAGAAGATGAAACCCGCCTCCCTGCTGGCCCTGGGCCTCTGCACGCTGCTGAGCGGATGCGAGGCATTCATGGTCATTCCGATGGCCGCCGGATGCATCCTGCGCCCCGGCCTCGACCTGTATCCGTCCCGGCTGCCGCCCGCGGTCGTTGGGCAGCCCTACCAGATCCAGGTCGGGGTCGAAAAGCTGTCTCTGCTCAGTGGCCTGCGGGCTGGCACCGAGGACCAACCGCTTCCTGAAGGGCTGGAGTTCGTCTACGTCGACAGGGAGGCCCATGGCGTCATCCAGGGCGAGCCCACCCGGTCCGGCACCTACGAGATACACGTAGAGGCAAGCGGCATGGGCACCCAGTGCTCCGGCCAGCAGGTGGAGCAGACCTATACCCTGCAGGTGTTGGAAAGGGCCGAGGCCAGCCGCTAGTCCGCCGCGCAGGCCGTCGCGCCGTCCAGCGAACAGGGCTCGCCCGCCAGGTAGCTGCGGTAGACCCGCAGCAGTTCCTCGGCGCCGTAGCGGCAGCGGGCTACCCAGCACTCGGCGCTGAAGTCGAAGCGGCTGTCGGCGGGCTCCGCCAGGCGAATGCGGATCGCCGGCCAGTCGTTCGGCACGGCGTCAGGCGGGGTGAACAGCAGGCGTTCCCGGCGCTGCACCAGGTGGCCGCCGGCGGCGGCGTAGTCGAAGACGAACAGCAGGGTGCGCGAGACCTTGGTGGTGCAGTCGGCGCGCTCGCCGCAGCGTTGCACATCCGCCACTACCAGCGCGGGTGCGACAGGCGCTGCAGGGTCTTCCCTGGTCTGCCCGGCACAGCCGGCGAGCACCAGCGTGACGGCGCAGAGCGCGCCACGAACGATTGGCGGCATTTTCACCTCCCCCAAACAGGCGAAAGCCCCGCAGAGCGGGGCTTTCGGTACGACGCGACGGCCTAGTTGACCTTGGCGGTCAGCTCGCCGCTGGCGTAGCGCTGGAACATGCCTTCCAGGGAGATCGGCTTGATCTTCGAGGCATTGCCGGCGGTGCCGAAGGCTTCGTAGCGGGCGATGCAGATGTCACGCATGGCGACGATGGTCTTGGCGAAGAACTTGCGCGGGTCGAACTCGCTCGGCTGCTCGGCCATCATGCGGCGGATCGCGCCGGTGGAGGCCAGGCGCAGGTCGGTGTCGATATTGACCTTGCGCACGCCGTGCTTGATGCCCTCGACGATCTCTTCGACCGGCACGCCGTAGGTTTCCTTGATGTCGCCACCGAACTCGTTGATCACCTTCAGCCACTCCTGCGGTACCGAGGAGGAGCCGTGCATCACCAGGTGGGTGTTGGGGATGCGCTTGTGGATTTCCTTGATCCGCTCGATCGACAGCACGTCGCCGGTCGGCGGCTTGGTGAACTTGTAGGCGCCGTGGCTGGTGCCGATGGCGATGGCCAGGGCATCGACCTGGGTGCGCTTGACGAAGTCGGCGGCCTCTTCCGGGTCGGTCAGCAGCTGGCTGTGGTCCAGCACGCCCTCGGCGCCGACGCCGTCTTCCTCGCCGGCCATGCCGGTTTCCAGGCTGCCCAGGCAGCCCAGCTCGCCTTCCACGGACACGCCGCAGGCATGGGCGAAGGCCACGGTCTGCTGGGTCACGCGGACATTGTAGTCGTAGTCGGCCGGGGTCTTGCCGTCTTCCTTCAGCGAGCCGTCCATCATCACCGAGCTGAAGCCCAGCTGGATCGAGCGCTGGCACACGTCCGGGCTGGTGCCGTGGTCCTGGTGCATGCACACCGGGATGTGCGGGAATTCTTCGATGGCGGCCAGGATCAGGTGGCGCAGGAAGGGCGCGCCGGCGTATTTGCGGGCACCGGCGGAAGCCTGGACGATCACCGGGGAGTCGGTCTTGTCGGCCGCTTCCATGATCGCGCGCATCTGCTCGAGGTTGTTGACGTTGAAGGCCGGCACGCCGTAGCCGAATTCGGCGGCGTGGTCGAGCATCTGGCGCATGCTGATAAGTGCCATCTGTGAAGCTCCCAAATGAGGGTCGTTAGGTGTGCAAGCCTGCCGCAGGGGCAGGCCTTGTTCAAGTTTCCGGGGAGGAAACCTCCCCGCCCCGCGCGCCGTCGCGCGCGGGATTCGCATCCGGCGGGGCCTGGCGCCCGCCGCACTGCCGGCCCGGACAACCTGCCGGACCTCCGTTTACCGCAATTACCGTACCTTGCAGCCGCGACCGATCAGGTCATCGTCCGCCACCCGGTACACCAGGCCTTCCTCGCCCTTGCTGTGGAAGGCCAGGACGCCGTCGCTGTAGAGCGCGCCGGAGCCCGAGGGTTCGCGCTGCAGGCGGTGGACGATATCGTCGCCGCCCAGGCGCAGGTCGACCGCATCCTCGCCCACCGCTCGCCACAGCACCTCGGCCTGGCTGTCGCAGACCCAGCGGGTCCAGTGCTCGGCAGGCGCCGGCTGGCCGGCACAGGCCGACAGCAGCACGACGGCCGGCAGGATAGAAGCTCTCATCGCTCACTCCATGTCAGGGGCAGTCCTGCTGGGCACTGCCGTCCCGGGTGGGGTCGCCGGTGCTCTGCGCCTCGACCCGCTGATCGTCCTTGGTGGACGGCAGGATGATTTCCGGCGGGCTGAACACCTCGCAGGTGCTGGGCGCCTTGCCGCTGCAACCGGCGGCGAGGCCGGCCAGACAGATTAACAGGATGCTGAACGTGCGCATGACCGTATTCCTTTCTCCGGGGTTCCTCTGCAAGGGACCGCGGAGCAAGGCGCTTGGTTTAGCTCCCGTGCCTACCTGGCGCGCTCTTCGAGCACGGCCACGGCCGGCAGCACCTTGCCCTCGACGAACTCGAGGAACGCGCCACCACCGGTGGAGATATAGCTGATGCGCTCGCCCACGCCGTATTTGTCGATGGCCGCCAGGGTGTCACCGCCACCGGCGATGGAGAAGGCCGGGCTCTCGGCGATGGCCTGGGCCAGCACCTGGGTGCCGTTGCCGAACTGGTCGAACTCGAACACGCCGACCGGGCCGTTCCACAGGATGGTCTTCGACGACTTCAGCAGCTCGGCGAACTGGGCGGCGGTCTGCGGGCCGATGTCGAGGATCATATCGTCGTCGGCCACGTCGGCGATGGCTTTCACGGTCGCCTCGGCGTCTTCGGCGAAGACCTTGGCCACCACCACGTCCACCGGCAGCGGCACGCTGACCTTGGCCGCGATGGCCTTGGCGGTGTCGACCAGGTCGGCCTCGTACAGCGACTTGCCGACCTTGTGCCCGGCGGCGGCGAGGAAGGTGTTGGCGATGCCGCCGCCGACGATCAGCTGGTCGCAGATCTGCGCCAGGCTGTTCAGCACGTCCAGCTTGGTGGACACCTTGGAGCCGGCGACGATGGCGGCCAGCGGGCGCTCGGGACTCTTCAGGGCCTTGCCCAGGGCGTCCAGCTCGGCGGCCAGCAGCGGGCCGGCGGCGGCCACCTTGGCGAACTTGGCCACGCCGTGGGTCGAGCCCTCGGCGCGGTGGGCGGTGCCGAAGGCGTCCATCACGAACACGTCGCACAGCGCGGCGTACTGCTGGGCCAGCTCGTCGGCGTTCTTCTTCTCGCCCTTGTTGAAGCGCACGTTCTCGAACAGCACGACGTCGCCGGCCTTGACCTCGACGCCCCCCAGGTAGTCCTTGACCAGCGGCACGTCGCGGCCCAGGGCCTTGGACAGGTAGGCGGCGACCGGCGCCAGGCTGTTCTCCTCGGAGAACTCGCCCTCGGTCGGGCGGCCCAGATGCGAGCAGACCATCACCGCCGCGCCCTTCTCCAGCGCCAGCCTGATGGTGGGCAGGGAGGCGAGGATGCGCGCATCGCTCTTCACCACACCGTCCTTCACCGGCACGTTGAGGTCTTCGCGGATCAGCACGCGCTTACCGGCGAGGTCGAGGTCGGTCATCGTCAGAACGGTCATGGTCGGTCCTTCAGGGCTGTTTGATTGGATTGGGTGGAGACGGCGAGGAAATGTTCCGCGACGTCGAGCATGCGGTTGGCGAAGCCCCATTCGTTGTCGAACCAGGCCAGCAGGTTGACCAGGCGCGGGCCGGAGACCCGGGTCTGGCTGCCGTCGACGATGGCCGAATGAGCGTCGTGGTTGAAGTCGCAGCTGGCGTGGGGCAGCTCGGTATACGCCAGCAGGCCCTTGAGCGGGCCGGCCTCGGCGGCCTGGCGCAGCACCGCGTTGATCTCGGCGGCCGAGGTGTCGCGGGCGGTCTGCAAGGTGATGTCCAGGCACGAGACGTTGACCGTCGGCACGCGGATGGCCTTGGCCTGAATGCGCCCGGCCAGCTCCGGCAGCAGGCGCTCGATGCCACGGGCCAGGCCCGTCGAAACAGGAATCACCGACTGGAAGGCCGAGCGCGTGCGGCGCAGGTCCTCGTGGTGATAGGCGTCGATCACCGGCTGGTCGTTCATCGCCGAGTGGATGGTGGTGATGGAAACGTATTCCAGGCCCACCGCCTCGTTCAGCAGCTTGAGCAGCGGCACGCCGCAGTTGGTGGTGCAGGAGGCGTTGGACACCAGCTTCTCGGCGCCGGTCAGGCACTGCTGGTTGACGCCGAACACCACGGTGGCGTCCACGTCCGCCTCGCTGGCCATCGGCTGGGAGAACAGCACCCGCGGTGCGCCGGCGGCCAGGAAGCGCTCGGCGTCGGCGCGGCTGTGGTAGACGCCGGAGCACTCCAGCACCAGGTCGATGTCCAGCGCGGCCCAGTCGATGGCCTCGGGCGTGCTCTGGCGCAGCACCTTCACGCAGTCGCCGTTGATGTGCAGGCAGTCGCCGTCGACGCTCACCTCGCCGGGGAAGCGGCCGTGGGTGGAGTCGAAGCGGGTCAGGTACTCGATGCTGGCCTGGTCGGCCAGATCGTTCAGCGCGACGATCTCGAAGCCGGCCGCGGCGCCGCGTTCATGCAGGGCACGCAGCACGCAGCGGCCGATGCGGCCGTATCCATTGAGGGCGACTGTGTACGGGCGGTTAGCCATGGCGGTCTCTATTCGGTCTCCCCTCTCCCACCGGGAGAGGGGCTGGGGCTGAGGGGCTTTCCCTCATCCGGCCTTGCGGGCCACCTTCTCCCAAAGGGCGAAGGACTCAGGCGTCGAGCAGCTCTTCGGCGGTTTCCAGGATGTTGGCGACAGTGAAGCCGAACTCCTCGAACAGCTGCGCGGCCGGTGCAGACTCACCGAAGGTAGTCATGCCGATGATGCGGCCTTCCAGGCCGACGTACTTGTACCAGTAGTCCGCGTGCGAGGCCTCGATGGCGATGCGCGCGCCGACCTGCAGCGGCAGCACGGCCTGCTTGTAGCCGGCGTCCTGCTGGTCGAACACACTGGTGGACGGCATGGAGACCACGCGCACCTTGCGGCCCTGCTCGGTCAGCTTGTCGTAGGCCTGCACGGCCAGGCCGACTTCCGAGCCAGTGGCGATCAGGATCAGCTCCGGCTCGCCGGCGCAGTCCTTGAGCACGTAGGCGCCACGGGCGATGTCGGCCAGCTGCTGGGCGTCGCGCGCCTGGTGCGGCAGGTTCTGCCGGCTGAACACCAGTGCGGACGGGCCGTCGGCGCGCTCGATGGCGTGCTTCCAGGCCACCGCGGATTCCACCGCGTCGGCCGGGCGCCAGGTGTCCAGGTTCGGCGTGCCGCGCAGGCTGGCCAGCTGTTCGATCGGCTGGTGGGTCGGGCCGTCCTCGCCGAGACCGATGGAGTCGTGGGTGAACACATAGAGCACGCGCTGCTTCATCAGTGCGGACATGCGCACGGCGTTGCGCGCGTACTCCATGAAGATCAGGAAGGTGGCGCCGTAGGGGATGAAGCCGCCGTGCAGGGCGATGCCGTTCATGATCGCGCTCATGCCGAACTCGCGCACGCCGTAGAACATATAGTTGCCGGCGGCGTCATCGGCGGCCACGCCCTTGCAGCCCTTCCACAGGGTCAGGTTGGAGCCGGCCAGGTCGGCGGAGCCGCCGAGCAGCTCCGGCAGCAGCGGGCCGAAGGCGTTCAGCGCATTCTGGCTGGCCTTGCGGCTGGCGATGGTCTCGCCCTTCTCGGCCACGTCACGCACGTAGGCGGCCGCCTTCTCGGCGAAGTCGGCGGGCAGCTCGCCGGCGATGCGGCGCTTGAACTCGGCGGCCAGCTCCGGGTGGGCGGCGGCGTAGGCAGCGAACTTGTCGTTCCAGGCGGCCTCGCGGGCGGCGCCGGCTTCCGTGGCGTCCCATTCGGCGCGGATCTCGGCCGGAATCTCGAAGGAGCCATGGTTCCAGTTCAGCGCGGCGCGGGTGGCGGCGATCTCGTCGTTGCCCAGCGGGGCGCCGTGGCACTCTTCCTTGCCCTGCTTGTTCGGCGAACCGAAGCCGATCACGGTCTTGCAGCAGATCAGGGTCGGCCGGTCGGCGGTCTTGCGTGCGGTTTCGATGGCGGTCCGAATCTCGTCGGCGTCGTGGCCGTCGACGTTGCGGATCACCTGCCAGCCGTAGGCCTCGAAGCGCGCCGGGGTGTCGTCGGTGAACCAGCCGTGGACCTCGCCGTCGATGGAGATGCCGTTGTCGTCGTAGAAGGCGACCAGCTTGCCCAGGCCCAGGGTGCCGGCCAGGGAGCAGACTTCATGGCTGATGCCTTCCATCATGCAGCCGTCGCCGAGGAAGGCGTAGGTGTAGTGGTCGACCACCTCATGGCCCGGGCGGTTGAACTGGGCGCCCAGCACCTTCTCGGCGATGGCGAAGCCGACGGCGTTGGCGATACCCTGGCCGAGCGGGCCGGTGGTGGTCTCGACGCCCGGGGTGTAGCCGTATTCCGGGTGACCCGGGGTACGGCTGTGCAGCTGGCGGAAGTTCTTCAGGTCATCGATGGACAGGTCGTAGCCGGTCAGGTGCAGCAGCGAGTAGATCAGCATCGAGCCGTGGCCGTTGGACAGCACGAAGCGGTCGCGGTCGGCCCAGTTCGGGTTGCTCGGGTTGTGCTGCAGATAGTCGCGCCACAGGACCTCGGCGATGTCCGCCATGCCCATGGGGGCACCGGGGTGGCCGCTGTTGGCTTTCTGCACAGCATCCATGCTGAGGGCACGAATGGCATTGGCACGCTCACGACGGCTGGGCATCGCTAATCTCCTGCGGGGGCTGGTCACGGTAAAAAGGCGCGTATTTTCGCCCAGCAGGCGCCGCGGGGGCAATGACAGATGATCGCCCCCGACGACCCGCCCCCTATTCACCGCGTATATATTGCTCCAGCTGCTGGATCAGGCTGGCCTGGTCGGCCATGGCCTGCTTGACCAGGTCGCCGATCGACAGCATGCCGATCAGCTCGCCCTCGGCCACCACCGGCAGGTGGCGCAGGCGGCGGTCGGTCATCAGCTGCAGGCAGTGCTGCACGCTGTCCTTCGGGCCGATGGTGATCACCTCGGCGGTCATGATGTCGCCGACCTTGGCCTCGAAGGCCCCGCGCTCCATTTCCGCCAGCTTGCGCACGTAGTCGCGCTCGCTGACGATGCCCACCAGGCGCCCGCCGGCCAGCACCACCAGGGCGCCGATCTTCTTCTCGGCCAGCAGCTTGACCGCATCGAGCACCGAGGCCTCCGGCGCGATGTGGTGCACGTAGGCGCTGGGCTTGGTTCTGAGCAGTTCCGCAACGGTCTTCATCTTGTTGTCGCCTCCCCGGGCTATCGATTCTCCCCGCCGGGCACGGCCCCGGCAGAGCAAGGATAGCCCAGGGTCCGGCGCGGGTTCACACGCCGCGTTGCCGCAGTGGATCGGCCCTGGCGGCGTCAGTCCTGGCGCTGCAGCTCGGCCAGCATGGCCTGCCAGTCGTCGATGTGGCGCTGCAGGCCGGCGCGCAGCTGCGCGTCGTCGGTGTCGGCCAGGATGTGGCGCAGCAGCGCCAGGTAGTCGCGGGCGTCGGCCAGCCGCTGCTCGCGGCCCGCCGGCTGGCTACCGGCCGGGGTCTCGCTGGCCGCCGGCGGCGCGGGCGGGCGGCTATCCCGGTCGCTGGCGCAGCCGCCGAGCAGGCAGGCACAGAGCAGGATGGAGAGACAAGGGCGAGCCATGGCGAAGCTCCTCGCAAGGGTATCGGGTGCTTCACTATCGGAGGGCAGCGTTCGCGGATCGTTCTCAGGCCGGCGGCAAACGCAGGCTGGCCCTCACCCCTCCAGGCACATTGGCCAGGGTCAGTCCGCCGCCGTGCAGCAGCGCCACCTCCTGCACGAAGTTGAGGCCGAGTCCGGTGCTCTTGCGCCCGCTGGCCGGGCGCGGCAGGGAATAGAAGCGCTCGGTCAGGCGCGGCAGGGCGTAGTCGGGAATCGCCTCGCCCTGGTTGAACAGGCTCAGCTCGACGCCCGCCGCACCCGTCTCGGCGGCGAAACGCAGCTCGCCGCCCGGCGGGGTGAAATCGAGGGCGTTGTCCAGCAGGTTGGCCAGCGCCTGGCGCAGCAAGAAGCGCTCGCCCGCCACCGCCAGGCCGACGGGCACGCCGTTGACCACCCGCAGCCCGGCGGCCTGGATGCGCGCGGCCTGGCCCTGCAGCAACTCCTCGACCAGCGCGTGCACATCCACCGGCACCCGCTCCTCCAGCCCCTGGCGCTGCTCCACCAGGGCCAGGTTGAGCAGGCGCTCGATCAACTGCTGCAGGCGCGCGCCCTCGCCGGCGATGTTGGCGACGAAGCGCTGGCGCTGCTCGGCCGGCATCTCGCCCTCGAGCAGCTCGGCGGCGCCGCGGATCGCCGCCAGCGGGCTCTTCAGTTCGTGGGTCAGGGTGTGCACGTACTGCTCGACGTAGGCCTTGCCCTCCAGCTCGGTGCGCATCTTCTGCACCGCCTGGGCCAGCTGGGTCAGCTCGCCGCCGCGCAGGGCCGGCAGCTCGGCGCGGCGCCCTTGGCTGACCGCCTGGGCGTAGCGGGTCAGCTTGCGCAGCGAGCCGCTGAGCCACCAGGACAGCACCCCGCCGATCAGCAAGCCGAGGACGATCAGCCCGGCGCCGAGCCAGCCCAGCCGGCGCTGGGAGCGCTCGATGTAGGGCTGCAGCGACTTGTTCGGCTTGGCCACCGAGACCACGCCGATGATGTTCTCGCCGTCGCGGATCGGCGCCGCCACGTACATCACCGAGCTGTCCTCGTCGGCCGGGTCCTCGCGAGTCGAGCGGGCGCCGTACTCGCCGCGCAGGGTCAGGATCACGTCGTTCCAGCGCGAATAGTCCTGGCCGACCGCGCTGCCGCTGGAGTCGAGCAGGACGACGCCGCGGGCGTCGGTGACGTAGATGCGGTGGTTGACCGCGCTCTTCTCCACGCCCCAGATCTGCGCCTGGGGCTGGCGCTGGCCGTAGGCCTTGAGCAGCTCGGGCCAGTGGCTCTGCTGCAGGCGGTTGTGCTTCACGTCCTCGCGCAGGACCTCGGCCAGCAGGTTGGCGGTGTCCACCAGGGTTTCCTCGGTGGACTGGCGCACCCCGGGGCGGATCTCATCCATCACCGTGCTGAGCACGAACCAACCGGCCAGGCCGACGAACAGGAAGTACACCAGGAAGATGCGGACGCCTAGCGGCATGGGCGCGCTCCCGGCTGGAGCGAGAAGGGACTGGGCAACGAGAGGTCTTCCCTGCGAACGGTGATGGCGGCCCGCCGAACGGTCGGGGCGGGTGTCGCGGGCGCTCCACGGCGCTGGCAGAATAGCCCCGCGGTCATGGCCGACGCGCCCCCGGGCGCCTGGATGCGAACGACAAGGCCAGCATACCGCACAACACGACCGGATCTGCCCAACTCGCGAAGAGCCCGCGCCCTAGTGGCCGGGAAACCACATGGATGCCGCCACTCCCGCCGCGCCGCTGCAGCTGAACCTGCTCGGCGGCTTCGCCGTCGCCTGGCGCGACCAGCCGCTGGACGGCTTCAACTACGACAAGATGCGCGCCCTGCTCGCCTACCTGGCCCTGGAGCACACGCGCGAACACAGCCGCGAGACCCTCGCCGCCCTGCTCTGGGAATCCAGCCCCAGCGACACCTGGCGCGGCAACCTGCGGCGCACCCTGTCCGACCTGCGCCGGGTGCTGGAAGCGCCCACCGGCCTCGACCTGTTCGCCGCCACCAAGAACAGCCTGCGCCTGCGCCCCGCCGGCCTGATCGACGCGCTGCGCTTCCGTCAGGCACCACAGCGCTGCACCAGCCACCCGGCCTGCCAGCAGTGCCCGAGCTGCATCGAGGAGCTGGAGAGCGCCGTCGCCCTGTACCGCGGCGACTTCCTCGCCGGCCTCGACCTGCCCGACTGCCCCGACTTCGAGGACTGGCTGCTGCTGCAACGCGAGTCCCTGCGCTGCCACGCCCTGGCGCTGCTGGAACACCTGAGCAACCTGTTCGAGCAGCGCGGCGAACTGCAGCGCGCGCTGCCCCACGCCCGCCGCCTGGTCGAACTGGACCCCTGGCAGGAAAGCGGCCAGCTGCGCCTGATGCGGCTGCTGGCGCAGAACGGGCAGCACGCGGCGGCACTGTCCCAGTACGAGAGCTTCCGCAACCAGCTGTGGAAGGAACTGGGCGTGCACCCGAGCAAGGACTGCCAGGCCCTGCACCAGCGCATCCGCGAGGGCGGACTGCGTGCCGAGATGCCGCTGGCCGAGGCCTGCGCCGTGGCCGTGCCGCCGCCACCGGCCGAGCGGCGCCAGGTCACCGTGCTCTACTGCGAGATATCCATCCCCGGCTGCGCCGACCCGGAAGAAGCGCTGGAACGCCTGGAAGCGCCCCAGGCCCAGTGCCTGCAGGTGATCCGCGCCCACGGCGGGCACGTGGCCCAGGCCCTCGGCGGCGGCCTGCTGGCCTACTTCGGCTACCCGCGCGCCCGCGAGAACGCCGCGCGCCTGGCCGTGCAGGCCGCCCTCGCCCTGCCCCAGGCCTGCGCCCCGGCCCAGGTGCGCTGCGGCGTGCACACCGGGCTGATCGTCACCGCGCCGGGCCAGCACCTGCCGGACGCCACCGGCGTCACCTCCGACATCGCCGTGCAGGTGCGCCAGCACGCCGGCTACCAGCAGGTGGCGCTGAGCGCCGCCACCCACCGCCTGATCGAAGGCTACTTCCGCTGCCTGCCGATGCCCGGCAACCTGCCCGGCGCCGGCGCGCTGTATCAGGCCGAGGAAGCCAGCGGCGTGCGCCACCGGCTCGCCGCACAACCGCAGCTCACCCCGCTGGTCGGCCGCGACGCCGAACTCGACCACCTGCTCGACGCCTGGCGCCGGGTACGCGAGGCGCGCACGAGCGCCTGCGTGCTGCTGCGCGCCGACCCCGGCGTGGGCAAGTCGCGCCTGTTCCATGAACTGAGCAGGCGCCTCAGCGCCAGCCACCCCGCCCAGCAGGTCGCCCTGCGCTGCCTGGAGCCACACGCCAGCGACCCGTTCTTCCCGGTAGCAGAGCTGATCGCCCACCTCTGCGCCTTCGTGCCGCGCAGCAGCCCCGAACAGCGCTACCACAAGCTGGACGGCGTGCTGCAGCGTCTGTTCGCGCTGGACGCCGAGGGTCGCGACCTGATCGCCGATCTGCTCGGCCTGCCGCTGCCGGCAGGCTCGACGGTGACCGGCATGCAGCGGGAGACCTGGCGCGCGCGCATGCTCGAGACCCTGCTGACCATCGTCCGCGCCGGCCGCAGCCAGCCGCTGCTGCTGGTGATCGAGGACGTGCACTGGGCCGACGCCTCCACCCTGCAACTGATCGAACGCCTGCTCCGCGAGCCGGAACGGCGGCCGATGCTGTTGTTGCTCAGCGCGCGCCCCGAATTCCCCGCCCGGGCGCTGGAGGAACTCAGCGCCCACGGCCTGGAGCTGCCGCACCTGAGCCCGGACATGGCCCGGGCGCTGGTCGAGAGCCTGCCCCAGCGGCTCGGCGAAGCGCAGCTGCGCCAGGTGCTGGCGCTGGCCGACGGGGTGCCGCTGTTCATCGAGGAACTGGTGCGCTGGGTGGCCGAGAGCGGCGACCAGGGCGCCATCCCTCTGACCCTCAACGACCTGCTGATGGCGCGCATCGACCAGCTCGGCGAGGCCCGCACCACCGCCCAGCTCGCCGCCTGCATCGGCCGCGAATTCCACCTGGAACTGATCCAGGCCCTGCACCCGCAGAGCCCGGAGCGGCTGGAGCACGACCTCGACGCCCTGCTCCGCGCCGGCCTGATCGAGCCGGGCAGCCAGGCCAGCCTGCGCCAGTTCAAGCACGCCCTGGTCCACCAGGCCGCCTACCAGGCGCAACCTCGGGCGCAGCGCCGGCAGACCCACGCGCGCATCGCCGAGGCCCTGCAGACGCTGTTCCCGGCGCGCTGCCAGCACGCCCCGGCGCAGCTGGCCCACCACCTGAGCGAGGCCGGGCAGCACGAACAGGCCCTGCCGCTGTGGCGCCAGGCGGGCGAGAACGCCCAGCGCTTCTCCGCCAACCGCGAGGCCGCCGACCACCTGCAACGTGCCCTGGGCTGCCTCGCACAACTGCCGGCCTCGGCCTGGCGCGACGGCGAGGAACTGGGCCTGCAACTGGCGCTGGGCGCGGCCCTCAACTCGTCGGCCGGCTACGGCGCGGCGAGCACCCGCGCGGCCTTCTACCGCGCCCTGGAACTGGGCCAGTTGCTGCAGCAGCCGGAGGCGTCGTTCCGCGCCCTGGTGGGCGTCTGGGGCTGCTGCGACTCGTTCGACAAAGCCACCGTGCTCGGCCAGCAGGTGCTGGCCGCCGCCGAACAGAGCGGGCAGCTGCCGCTGCGCCTGCTCGGCCACATGTGCCACCTCGGCGGCGCCTTCTGGAGCCGGCCGCTGGCCGAGTCGCGGGCCATCGCCGAGACCATCGTCACCCTGTGCGACCCGGCCACGCGCCAGGCCTGCGTGGTCGGTTTCGGCGAGGACCCGCTGGTCCATAGCCGCGCCTACCTGTGCCTGGGCCTCTGGGTGGAGGGCTTCCCGGCCCGCGCCCGGCGGCTGTGCGCCGAACTGCTGGACGACGTGCGCGCCCACGGCTCGGCCAACGCCATCTGCCACGCCCTGGTGTTCGCCTGCATGCTGCACTGCCTGCTGGACGACGCGGCGGCGGTGGCCGCCATGGCCGAGGAAACCCTGCTGCACAG